>JBEGTL010000174.1:0-13977 GCA_041179425.1 Pseudomonadota bacterium
TGCTCAGCTACGCCGATGATGAGCGATCGTACGCAACCAACGAGTTTGCGATCGACTACAATAGCGCGTTGTTGGCGCTCCTGATCGACCTGCGAACGGCGAGCTCGATTGTCTACGCTCGATCCGGACGACGCGCCCTGAGCAGCACCTTACCCTGAGAGGAACAGTGACATGCAGTGGGAGGAGCATGCGTTTGGGGGCGTGATGGTGCTTTCCGTCATCGAGCCACGACTGGATGTCGACTCCGGCGACGGTCTCAAGCGGGCAGTCGCCGACATCGTGTCGCGGCGGCACCGTCGGCTAGTGATCGACCTGTCGGCCGTTCGTTTCATGGACAGCGTCGGGCTCAGCTGTTTGATCGGATGCTTCAAACACGTGGGTCCCCGCGGCAAGATCGTGCTTTGTGGGATTTGTCCCTCTGTCCACACGTTGTTCAGGCTCACCCGCATGGATGAAGTCTTTGAGAGCTTCGCTGCTGTGGCGGACGCTGTGGACTCCATCGCGCTGAAGGAGACCTAGGAGTATGACCCGCGGCGGGTTCGTTGGAGGCGCGCTCGCGTCGCTGCTGCTTCAGTTGTCGGTGTCGCACAATCTTGCTGGGGCGCAGTCGAACGAGCCGGTGCCGCCTCGAACGACGGCGAGCCCTGGGCGCCCGGGCACACAGGTCGACGCGTCTGCGGGGGAGAGCGAGCTCGCCTGGCCGCTTGCTCCTGGCGCAGGTACCGGAAGCATGAGCGTGCGCGGCAGCGTGCGTGCGATTGGTAGGGTCGATGCCGAGCAGCTCAACGCACTGACCTTTTCCTGGTCGTACAGCGGATTCGTGGTCCGCTTTCGGGGTACCGGGCTCAAGGTCAGACTCCAGAATCAGCTCGGTTACCACTACGTAGCAGTCCTCGACGGGAACATCCGGTTTCGGTTTCAGAGTTTTCCAGGAATTGCCTCTTACGAGTTGGTGCGCGGGGTCGCCGAGGGCGAGCACCAGCTTGAGCTGCATCGCGAGACGGAGGGGCAGTACGGTGCCTCGACCTTGCTGGGATTTGCGGGCGCGACGATCCTAGCGCCACCGGCGGAGCCTTCGCGCCGAATCGAAATCATTGGGGACTCCACGAGCGCCGGATATGGAAACATGGGCAGTGAGCACCACCGACCGGAGCTTCACGATGGATGTGGTTTCTCGTTCGCGACGGAGAGCGCCTACGACACGTATGGCGCACGCGCTGCGCGCGCATTGGGCTCTGACCTGAGCATCGTGGCAGTCTCAGGTTGGGGGGTACTGCGCGGAAACGATCACACGCCCGAGAAAAATGTTCCGAGGGTCTACCCGCGCGCCGTCGCCGACTGGTCGCGCCCGCTCTGGAGCTTCAAGACACAGCCTCAGGTTGTGGTGATCAATCTTGGAGCGAACGATCTGAGGCCGCCCGCACCGTCTGACCCGGGCGAGGGGCTCTTCAGGAGGCGCTACCTGGCGCTCGTGAGGACCGTCCGAGAGAAATACCCGATGGCGTGGATTTTCTGCTCCCTTGGCCCAACGATGTCGGACGATTGGCCCACTGATATCGCCGCACGTACTCTCTTGCAGACTCGGCTCCAAAGCATTGTGGCTGACAGAGTCCGCATAGGCGACAACCACGTCAGCTATCTCGAATTTCCGCGACATGACACTGCGCTTTCAGGTTGTGACTGGCATCCGTCTGCGCGTGAGCATGAGAAGATGGGGCACCAGCTTGAGCGCGCCATCCGGGACAAGCTCGGCTGGTAGCGGAAAGCACCCGGTGTCCACTCAAGGTGGCGTGGTGCTCGGCCGTATAGACCCTTAGGGCTCGGTCCGTAGTGGGGCGCCGGGAGGCGTGGCAGGCTCGCAAGAGGTTCAGGCGTCTAGATTCCAAGAGTAGGGTGGGTATGAATAGCGATACAAAAGTCTCCGTGCAGGTCACCCGCCCCCAGCGCTTGGGTTGGTTGGATGCCAATCGTGTGTTGGCTGCGGTTGGGGTGGTGCTGATCCACAGCACGACGGATACCGCGGGGCAGCCATTCGCATCCGAACCTGTCGACGAGCGGTTTATGCCTGCCATTCTGCGACTTCTTTCCGAGCTGTCAGGTTCGGAGATCTTCATCCTGTTCTCGATGTTCCTCCTGGCCTGGAAGCTGAGCAAAGCTCAGCACTCTTACCGTCATGTCGTGCTCGAGCAGGCTCATCGATTGTTCGTGCCCTTCTTGGCCTGGACCGTCTTCTATGCGTTCTTCCGACTCCTGAAGGCGTCGGTGTTCGGCTACGAGGATGCAATTTTTTCGCAGCTCACGACTGTGCAGGCCTGGGCCGGGTACGTGCTCTTGGGCAGTGCGCAGTACCACCTCCATTTCATCCCGACTTTGTTCGGCATCGTGCTGATGTACCCTCTGTTCCAGAGCGCCGTCCGCTACCCCATGTTTGGGGCAACCCTAGTCGGTTCGCTCTACTTGTTGAGCTCTGGGGAAGGGTGGCTCTGGGGCAACGTCAAAGACCCTTTGACCCGTGACTACCTCGTCCGCGTCCTCAAGATCTTCTGCTATTCGGGCTATGCGATGGCTGCGTTTGCCCTGTTCGGCGCGTGGAAACGCGGCTTGTCACGCGAGGAAGCGCGACTGTTCTTGGGTGGGACGCTGCTCCTCTTGGTGCTCGGGTTCATAGCCACCGTTCCGTACGGAATGGAGCTCGCGCTGCGGGGCAAGTGGGTCGTCCGACCGGGAGCCGCATACTACGGGCACGCCCTGATGCCCGTTATCGTGTTTTCTACGTTCCTCGGGGCCCAGTATGCAAACTGGTCGCCGCGCTTCAGCAGTCTGTCCAAGTTCACGTTCGGCGTGTATCTGGTTCACCCCATCGCAATCGACGCGCACGACATCTTCTTGCGACACATGGATCTGCAGCTGAAGCCGATCCCGCTCGTCCTCAGCAAGTGGCTGTTCGCGGTGCCTGTGGCCTTTGGCATCTCTTACCTTCTTTCGAAGACGGAGCTGCTGGCTTGGCTGATTGGACTCCAAAAGTCGAAGAAGCCGGTCCAGAGCCCTTCTGTCGCCACGGTCCCTGCGGAGTGATCTGTATCCGATTCGCTGAGCACAGCAGGAGCGGGGACCATTTCCGTTCGAACGGTGAATGGCGCGTCCCTCGCATGGGTTTCTCGCCCAGCTGAGGCGCACTTCGCTCAACCATCCCCTGCGAAGGCGTCTCGTCGCTTTACGGCTCAAGTTTATGCAAAGGCGTTCGATACTCATCCTGGAGCTGTTAACAATCCAGAGAGCTGGTTTTTGATGCGAGCAATGGTTGTGGTGTTGGGGGCCTTCGCGCTCCTAGTCGATGTAGGATGTGATTTGACTTCTTTGCCGAGTGGGGGCGCCGATGCGTCGGCGGTACTGCCGCCCGCCGACGGGGGGGGGGCGCTCGATAGGCAGTTTCCCCTCGCAGATGCCAACGTAACCTTTCCGAGTGTCGTGATGGCGCAAGACGTTGCGAGCTATACGGGCCCGACCGACACCGTCGTGACGTCATTCGCGTACGCCAACGTTGCTAGCGGTCGGCTCAATCTCCTGACGCAGAGCGTACGGGGAGCTCCGCTCGAGGACGTGGACGTGGTCATGCACGCGCCAGGCGATCCGAACGTAGTGCTGCTTCGCGGTCGAACAGACAGCGCAGGTGTGCTTGCTGTTGGTTTCACCTACAGCAAGGCCGACGGGCTGCCCGTCGTGGTCGTGGAGCGCGAGCTCTATGACCGCGTAGAACACACGTTGAATGACCTCGAGTTTGGCGGCGCTGGGCTCACGCTCACGCTCGCGCCAGAGGTTCGAACCGAGGTCGAGGTGGAGCAGTGAGACGCCCCATCGACTTCGTGCGCGATTTCTGCGCCCTGACTGCATTCATGGTTGGCATCGCGGGGCCAATCACTGCCGCGGCGCAGGTGCCGAAGGGCATGACCACGACGCCGCTACCAAGCGCGCTCATCAAGGAGATACGAGCATTGCTGCCCGATGGCAAACCGCTTCCCTCGAGTAGGCCTGAGTTCCTGGCCAAGGAGATCTGGCCAAACATGAAGCTCACCCAGGGCGGCCAGATCAGCTTTACCTTCATCGACGAAGGTGCAGGCTACCGCAACGCTGTGGGATACTTCACGTTCGACGACGCTGGGAAAGTTCTCGAGACGAAGGTCATTTTCGAGAACGCATCGGAGTACGGCGGCGGCGGCGATCTCCTGCCTGGAGACACGGTTGATCTCGGCCGGTTCCCTGCAGGAACGAATTTGGGTTTCTACGTGATCGCGGACGGCTACAGCCGCAAGCAATCGCTCCCCTCGCAGTCTCCGGCCAACCGCAACTTCTACAGCTTGGATTCGCTGAACCCCATCAAGGATCGGCATGTGGCGATGATCTCGACCCGCACCAAGCTCGCAGACGGGTCGGCGCCCCTGCTACTTGGCTTCGAAGATCTTCCTCTGACGACCGGCGACAAGGACTACAACGACGTCGTTTTCCTCGTCAAGGTGTCTGCTGATGCGCTGCCGGCGGTGCTGGAGGCTGGCAAGATTCCAGTGTCTCCTATCGTGGTGGACCGCGACGGCGACGGCGTCGACGATGCAAAAGACCAGTTCCCTGACGACCCGCTGCGTGCTTTCAGCGTGCTCTTGCCCGGGGACAAGAACTACTACTTCATGGCCGTGGAGGACCTCTTCCCGTATGTGGGGGATGGAGACTACAACGACCTGGTAACCGCTTTTCGAATCAACCAGGTGACCAACGCGAAGGGGCGGATTGTCGATCTCAAGTTCGTCCATCATGCCGTCGCGCGTGGTGCTGCCTACGATCACGAGCTTCACCATCGCGTTCGTTGGCAGGGAACAACACCAGCCGAGAGCGTCGTGCGACGCTTCGGAGCGGATGGCAAACCTCTCGAAGAGAAGCGCACGAGACATCTAAGCGGCGGCGCAGACCTCACGGTCTTCGCCTCGACACATCAAGTGCTCGTCGACCCTGGCTCTTCTAGCGGGCTCGCCAATACGGAAAAGGGGCGGCCTCAGGTGCGCGGAGGATACGCGGAGACCACGCTGACCTTCGATACGGCGCTCGATGCCACTCTACTCGAGGCCGCACCGTTCGACCCGTACCTGCTGGTGGTCGACACCGGTTTCGATATTCATCTCGTCGGCAAAACGGCGCTGCCGACAACTCGCAATCCTAGCTCCGTTGTGGGACGCTCGTTCCTCGATGATCGTGGCTACCCTTTCTGTATGTTGGTGCCGGCTTCTTGGAGCTATCCCGAGGAGAAGGTGTCAATCGAGCTTGCGTATCCACGATTCGGATCGTTTCGTCAGAGCATGGGTGCGAAGGACCTCGACTGGTACCGCTCGCCCGCTGCAACTGGCGTTAGGACCTACAGCTTCGGGGAGTAGAAAACGCGTGCACTGGTTGGAGCGGAGAATCGCGTGACGGGCCGCTCGATGCTGAGGGCGAGGGTGACGTGGGCTGCGGGGTTCGCCCTGCTGGCGCCGATCCTCGCCCTCAACGTCTACGACCGGCTGCGACTGTCATTCAACGGAGCGTATCTCGACGAAAGCGACTACCTTTTCGTTGGACGACGGCTGCTCGCTGGCGCCACGTGGCCGACGAAGGAGTACGTTTTTAGTAGCGACATCCCTCTGGTGGTATTGGGCCTCGGCGAGCGCGTAGGAGGGCTGGTTGGCGCTCGAGCCACCAGCGCACTGCTGGGCCTTGGATCGCTAGCCTTCTACTACGATCTCGTGCGGAGGCGTTCGGGGGACGGAGTCCTCGCAGGCCTGGCCACCTTGCTGGTGGCCGTCTCGGCACCGCACACGTTGATCAGCAAGTTTGCAACCTACGACGTAGCTTGCCTGATGGCGTTCGCGGCCGGGTGCTGGGCGCTCGTGCGCGCGGAGCAATCGAGCGGGCGGGTGGCGACAGGTTGGGCGCTCACGGCATCGTGCGGATTTGCGCTGGCTTGCCTCTCTAAGTACGTGGTCGTTCTCGAGCTGCCTTTGGTAGGCATGTACATTGTCACTCAGCGCAAGGAGCTCGTTGTCTCCTTCGCGTGGCCATTCTTGCTGATCGTTGGCACCTATGTCTCGCTGCATGGGCCAGCGCTGAAGGTTCTGTACACCAACCAAATCTTGGTGGCGCACGCCCCTAATGCGACGCGCGCGGACCTCTCGGGAATCGCTTTTTCGTACGCGGGCGCGCTAGTCGCAGTTCCCCTGACAGTGCTGCTGGCTGGGGCACGGCTTCGGGGACAGGCATCGCTACGAGCGGCGAGCTGGTGCTTGGCGTTTGCCATGCCCATGGTGCTGTACCACCTGTATGCAGCCGACCAGATCTCGCTCTACAAACATACGGTCTACGCAATCGCAGCGCTCGCGCCCATGACCGCCTCCGCAGTAAGGCAGGTCTTGCGGTCCCGTCTCCTGGCAACTCCAATCACGCTCGGCATCGTCGGCTACGCGCTTGTCTGCCACGAGCAGCTGCTTTCGTTGGAGCGGGGGTTTCCAGACACACGCCCAGTTGTTGCTGCGCTCAGCAAGACTGTCGGGGACGACTTTTGCGTTCTCAGCGAGAACGCGTTCTTGTTCCTCTATGCGCTGGGAGACCGCGTCGACGCGAGCCGATTCTACGAGACCGGCTGGTTCGATCCCGCTCACGACGGGAAGCATTCAAGCAGAGAGCTGGTTGACGCGGTGTGGGATGGGAAGTTCGAGTACGTCTATCTGGACGGGCAGATCACTCCTGCTTTGACGCGAGAGCTTCGCGCAGGAGCGCTGCATCGGCACTACGCGCGCGTGTTCACGAAGGACTACAAGGTAAGCGGCGCGATGTCGGGCAGCCGCGCTGGGCAGATGGAGCTGTACCGACGTATTGGCCCCTATCTTGGAAGCTGGCCTTTGGTCGACACGGAGGTCCATGGAGTTCGATAACTCGACGCTCCCGCCGCGCGGGGGAGCGGATGCGCCGGACATCCGATTGACCGTCGTGATTCCTGTATTCAACGAACAAGAGAGACTCGGAGATTCGTTGTATGCCGTCAAGGCGTACCTTAGCCGGCAGGACTTCCGGAGTGAACTACTCATCATCGACGATGGAAGCTCTGATCTGACTGTCGAAGTCGTCCGGAGCATCGATATCTGGCATCGCGAGATTCACGAGCAAGAAGAGACGAAGATCGTCATTGGTGCCCGCAACATCGGAAAAGGCCACGCGGTCGCCCGTGGTCTCAGCCTTGCTCGTGGGCGCTACGTCCTGTGCCTCGATGCGGACATGTCGACGCCTGTCGAGGATGTCGAGCGCTTGCTGCCCTACTTCGACATTGGATACGGCTTGGTGATAGGCTCGCGAGCGCTTCCTGCTTCGAATCCCGAAATCAAGCCACTGGTCAGGCGCGTGTTGAGTCGAGCGTTTCGGTTGCTGACACAATCACTCGTCGTGCCTGGGATCCAGGATACGCAGTGCGGCTTCAAGGCGTACACGCGCGAAGCTGCACACAGCCTCGCTCGCTACCAATCCTTGGTTGGTTTCGCGTTCGACGTGGAGCACCTGTACCTTGCGAAGCGACTCGGGATCCCAATCAAGGAGGTACCGGTACGCTGGTCTCACCGCGAAGGATCGAAGGTCAGTCTGTTCCGTGATTCCTTTCGAATGGCCTTCGACATCGCGAGAATTCGATTCGTCCACCGCGGGCTGCGACCCGCGGGCAAAGCCGTCCTTCACGGAAAACCCTTGATGTCCAGCTGCGAGCCACAGCCGCCCAGCTGCACCAAGAAGTCGACCCGCCGGTTTCGTTCGCGCCCGTAGATGGTCTCGTTTTCCGCGATCGGGGCCCGCTCGCCAAGCCCGAGGGCGAGTAGACGAGTCGAAAGGACGCCGTGTTTCACCAGGAAGGCAACTACGGACTCTGCGCGCCGTTGTGAAAGCAGCAGGTTGGCCTGCTCGCTTCCTGTGGTGTCGGTGTGGGCTTCTACGCGCACGAGGCGCAGCTGCGGTGTGCGGCGCAGTGTCGATGCCACCTCGCTCAAGAGCGGTAGCGAACGACTTTGCAGCACGGCCGATTCGCTGTCGAAGAACAAGCGGTCCCCAAGCTCGATACGTTGGCAGGTGACGCGAACGGCCGTGGCAATCGGATCGGGACAGCCATCGTCGTCCTTGAAGTCGTCGTAGTCCTCCGGCTCCTTCGGGCAGGTGTCTTTGAGATCGAAAAGGCCATCTTTGTCCGAGTCGAGCGTCGCCGGATCAACAGGCTTGGTTGTCTCCTTTTTGACTGGTTTCGGCGGTGTCGTCTTGGGGGCCGGCTGGGGCGCCTTGGGCGATGAGGGGGGGGGCTTGACGGGCGGCTTGCCACTCGCCGCGACCAAGGGCGGTTTGGTGGGTGCGGCTGTCGGGAGGGGCGTTGCCGGACGAGCCGCGCTTGGTTTTGCCGGGGCGGCAGCAGGCGTGGTGAGCGCCGCGGGTGCTGGCTTGGCTGGCGGCGGAGCCTGAGGCGGCTTCGCAGGCTGAGGCACCTGGGAGGGCCCGGGCTGCGCAACGACGGTGCGTGGAGCGGCCAGGACGGGCGCTGTACTGTCGCCGACAGTGGCCGGCGTGACGACGCTGGGTTGCGGCCGCAGCGGGGCGGGAGAGACGCTGGTCTCAACCACCGGAGCGTTGACGGCTGCCGGAGCGACTGCCACACCCGTCGCGACGGTACCCGCGGCGAGTACCGGTCGTGGCTGCGGGTTGGGATTCGAGACCAGAATGATCCCGCCCGGCCGGCGGGTGAAGCTGGCACCGTCGGCGCGATTGAGGGAGAGCACGAAGCGCAGGTCGGGGGAACCGAATGCGTGGCTGAACCCCGGTCCAGCCGCAACGCCAAATGTCCAACGCGCTCCGTGAAACTTGAGTCCGAACAGGGCCTCAAGCGGGGACTGTGGCTGCGTGAAGAGATGCGGCGCGAACGAACTCCCCTGCAGCTCGGCATGAAGACTGATGTCGTCCCCGAGCGCAAAGAGCATGCCCAAGCCAGCGGTCAGCTCTGTGCCGACCTGACGCGCGCCAAGCGTCTCCGTTCGACGCATGCGCGATCCAAGCAGCGCGCGCGCCGACAACCTCCCGCTTCGATACTCGTTCAGCAGGCGTACCTCGTAGCTACCAGCGTAATCGCCAGCGTAGCTTTGGTTTGGCGAGGCCAGGCGGGCGGTCGGCGCATGCACACCAAGCTCGGCTGACATGAACCATGCGCCGTCAGGGCTACCTAGCAGGTGCAGACGCGCGGCGAGGGACACGTCACCCAGGCCTGCACCGTCAGCTTTGGGTGCGTCGACCGTGTATTGACGATCGCCACGCATGACGACAGACGTGGGAACGGAGCCAAAGACCGTGAGACGGGGAGTGAGGCCATATGCAACGCCCAGATGTAGAACGACTTGTCTCGCGACAACTCGCTGGGCGTCAGTTGTGGCAGCTCCTAACGCTTGGTACACGAGGGGGTTGAGAGCGTAGTCGAAGGTCCCGGAGATTTGCCAGTCGCGTAGAGCGAGTCCTTGTGGGCGACCAAGCGCAATTCCGTCCTCGGCCAAGGGCGGCGGCTGAAACCGGTCCAGGGGCACCTGGCCGTGGGTCTCGGTCACTACACACAGAGCGAGCGCGAGGACCGTGATGGCTTTGAATAGGTTTGTCACAATTGCGCCAGCGGGTGTCTGGCTGTCGAGGGTACAGGCAACGGCAGCCACATCGCAAAAGGTTAGACCGCGATCACGTTTGCCTGACCAGCTCCGGGTCGTTCGACGTTCAGTCTTGTTTGGGTTCGTGAGACGATTCGCACGATGGCGAGGGTTGGAGACTGTCTCTCTCCCACGGGCTGGTGCGCAAAGCTGACAGTGAGCGGGAGCACGGACGGATGATAGATGTGAAGCGCACACCTTCGACGATCCAGTCAGCGCAGGCGATCCTGCGCCTCCATCGTGGCATGATCGCGGGGACCCTCGTGGTGCTGTGCGCGGGAGCACTGGGGCTGTCTTTGTATGAGGCCCACCTACGCGAGCAGATGCCGCCAGCGGCTGTCATCGGTCTTGCAGGTCGTCAACGCATGCTTGCGATGCGGGTGCGCGAGCAGGTCGCACGCCTGGGGGGGGGGCAGACTGGTGACGCTCCACTCCAGCTGTCCATGGTCGAGGACCTGGCGCAGCTCGAGGCGGTCCATCGTAGTCTGCTGGCGGTGAGCGGGGGAGATGCTGCGGCGAGTGCGGCGCTTCGCAGCGCAGACGGTACTCTCTCCGAGTTCCGGTCCGCTGTGATGGGAGCAGCGCGCATTCCCTCTTGGCACACGCAGCGGGTGCTCGAGATCGCTGGGGATCGCTGGAGCGAGCAGATGGATGATGTCGTGCGCCTGCTCGCAGAGCAGCGGGATGCCCGATGGTACGAACTATTGCACCTCGTGACCGCGATCGGAGTGTGTGCCGGATGCTTCGTCGTAGGCGGCTTCGGAATTCTCCACTACCGGCTCTTTCGACCCATCACTCGTGCGCTCTTCGAGCTCGAAGAGCAACGTCTGCACAACGAGCGACTTGGTCTTGTCGCGCGGTTGACGCGACATGCCGTGATCCTAAACGACGTGTCGGGAAGCATCGAGTGGGTGAACGATGCGTTCTGCCGCACGCTCGGGTACTCGCTCGAAGAGGTCCGCGGCAAACCGCCCAGCGATGTCTTGCGCAGTGCTGACGATGAGACCAGAGCCGCTCTCGAACGAATGCGCACTGCTCTCGCTGCTGGCAACGGCTTCGAGGAGCGTCTGCACTGCCGCACCCATGACGAGCGAGAGCTACGCGTCGCTATCGACTGTCAGCCATTGCGTGGCGGCGACGGCCAAACGGTCGGCTCCGTGGCCGTGGCTGCCGACATCACACTCACCGAGCAGCTGAGCGAAAAGCTGCAAAGAAATGCTGAGCGATACGAGCTCGCGCTGCGGGCTGGGACGATGGGAATCTGGGAGTGGGACGCTGGGAGCGGTGTCCTGTCCTACGACGAGCACCACGACGCCCTCTGGGGCCTCGACCCTCACCGTCAGCCGCGCGGACACGAGGACTGGCGCCGTCGTGTGCATCCGGACGATCTCCCGCAAGTTGACTCGAGCCTTCGCCGCGCACTACAGGGTGGCGAAAACTATGACGTGGAGTACCGGGTGCGAGGGGATGACGGGAAGCAGCGTTGGCTGCACGGAGCCGGAGTCGTCATGCGGAGCGCGGACGGAAAGCCAGAGCGGATGGTCGGCGTGAACATCGACGTCTCGCGCCGCCACCTCATGGACGAGAAAAATCGCGAGCTGGATGATCGCCTCCAACGCCTTGCTGAGCACGCGCCCGGCATGCTCTACAAGCTTCGGCTCTCGCCAGACGGTAGTACATCGTTCCCTTACTGCAGTGTGGGCATCACCCAACTCATGGGGCTCATGCCGCACGAGGTGGTAGACGACGGTTCCCGAGTATTCGCCGCCGTGCACCCGGACGATATCGCGCGCGTGCGTGCAAACTTGCTCGACGCCGCGCACTCACTCCAGTCGTTCAGCGATGAGTTTCGGGTGCTCAAGGATGGACAGGTCCGTTGGGTGACGGCGCAGTCGACGCCAACCCGCGCGAACGATGGTTCGACGGACTTTTACGGTTTTGCTGCAGATAGCACCGAGGTGCGAGAGGCCAATGAGGAAGTACGCGCGGTCCGCGCCTCACTGGAAGAGGCGGAGACGATGGCCCGCCTCGGGAGTTGGAGCTTCGACCTTGCGAGCAGACGCATTCATTGGTCTAAGCAGATGTACGAGATCTATTCTCGAGACGAGTCGCTGGGACCTCCAGACTACGCGGAGGCGCTCGCCTACTACGCCGATGACGATCGAGATCGGCTGTACCACGCCGTAGACGACGCGGTGCAGACGGGTTTGCAGTACACGCTTCTTCTGCGTATGAAAGAGCGCCGCAACGGGATCGGCATCGTGCGTGCTGCGGGCAAAGCGTCTCGTGACAATCGAGGCAAGGTCGTTCGATTGTTCGGCACCGTCATCGACGTCACATCCAGTCTCGAGCGCGAGCAGGCCCTGCGCCGAGCGCAGGAGCAGAGCGAGGCTGCGAGCCGCGCTAAGAGCGACTTCCTCGCAAACATGAGCCACGAGATTCGCACCCCAATGACCGCGATCTTGGGGTACGTCGACATGCTCTCAGACGCAGGTCTGACTCCCGATGAGCAGTCGTCCTATACAAAAATCATCCAGAGCAACGCCGAACATCTTCTCGAGATCGTCAACCAAGTGCTCGACGTCTCCAAGATCGAGGCCGGGCAGTTGATGGTTGAAAGCATCGTGTGCTCGCCGGACGCGATCGCGCGCGAGGTCGTCTCCCTGATGCGGCCGCGGGCAATCGCGAAGGGTCTGTCGCTGTCCCTGCACTTCGAGGGGCTTCTTCCCGCTACGATCACGAGTGACTCTACGCGTTTGCGCCAAATCCTGATCAACTTGGTTGGCAACGCTATCAAGTTCACGGACGCCGGCACGGTGCGGCTCACCCTGGCTCTGGATCAGCGCGAGCCAGTTCCGCAACTCAGCTTCGCGGTGATGGACACGGGCATCGGGATTGATGAAGCTACGCTGCAAAGGCTGTTTTCGCCGTTCAGCCAAGGCGACTCGAGCACCACACGCCGTTTCGGAGGAACCGGGCTCGGGCTGAGCATCTCGCGCCGTCTGGTTGGGCTACTGGGCGGCACGCTCTGTGTCGAGAGCGAGGCGGGGCGAGGCAGCACCTTCCTCGCAACCATCCCGACCGGGGAGATCGGCGCAGTCGTCACTGCCGCGACCGAGGTGGTGCGGGCGCGCCGCCAGTCACGCCCGGAGCTCGGCGCCACCCCTGCGCTTGCCGGACGCCGGATCTTGGTCGTGGAGGACGGGGAGGACAATCAGCGGCTGCTCGCTGTGTATCTTCAGCGCGAAGGCGCGCAGGTGGAGACGCTTGCGAACGGAAAGCTCGCGCTCGAGCGACTGATGGCTTCAGACTCTTCTGATGGTGGAGCATCGGCCTTCGATGTCGTTTTGATGGATATGCAGATGCCCGTGATGGACGGTTACACGGCGACCGCGGCTCTGCGTCGTTGGGGCTATCGCGGGGCCATCGTTGCGCTCACCGCGCATGCGCTCGACAGCGACCGCAAACGCTGCATCGACGCTGGCTGCGACGATTACCTAGCGAAACCAATCGACCGCGCCTCACTGGTGTCGATGGTTTTGGGTCAGCTCGATGGCAGCCCACTCACGCCCAACACTCAGGCTGGGCGGCGAGTGTCTAGCAACATGCACGATGACTCTGAAATGGGAGATCTGCTCCGCGCATTCGTGGCAAGCCTTCCAGGGCGAGTGGCAGCTCTGACCGCAGCGCATCGCGCGGGCGACATGGTAGAGCTTTCGACGCTCGCCCATCAGCTCCGAGGTGCAGGTGGAGGATACGGCTTTCCTACTATCACGGTGGCCGCCGCAGGCGTCGAGACAGAGGTCGAGGCCGGCGATGTCGACCGCCTTTCTTCCTCCATCGCTCAGCTCATCGAGACGTGTCTTGCGGCAGAAGCGCCGCAGAAAGTTGCGGACCGAAGCATACCTCTACGGCCATCGAGCGAGTCACATCCGTTCATCTCTGATCGTGAGTGACTCCGCCGACCCCTCGCCTCGGCCGAGCTCCGAATCCGCGTAAGGGCGTAGTCCTGCGGTCGTACCGCGATCGCCGAGTTGTGGCTCAAGGTGGAGCCGGCCGGTTCGCCGCCGCGTCGCTGGTGGAGCCTTGCGCGCAGGCAGCTTTGTCCTGCGAGATGATGTGAAACTCAACTCGGCGGTTTGCTTCGCGCGCACTCTTCGTCCGCTGCGCGATGAGCGGTCGCGTCTCCCCCATCCCTTTTGCTTCCAGGCGAGCGGGCGCGACCCCGCGCTCGACGAGGTAGCGGAGGACA
>JBEGTL010000175.1:0-13934 GCA_041179425.1 Pseudomonadota bacterium
CCCTGCGGGCCGGCCGAGCGCGGCACACGCACTCATGCGTCTTTCTGCCGAGCCGCCGTCGTTGCCGCTGGTGAGCTCGTTCGTGCACGAGTCGAGTGTCTGTTTCGTCGCGCGCGAGCCCGAGCTGGCGATGCTGCACGCGTCGCTCGCGGAGGTGCGTGGATTGTTCGCTCGCACGCTCGACGGCGCGCTTCGCCCCGGGCCGCGCATCGTGCTGGTGCACGGTGAGAGCGGCATCGGCAAGAGCGCTCTGTTGGCGCGCTTTGCGAGCGACGTGACCGCGTCCGCCACGGCGCTCGTGCTGCGCGGTCGCTGCTACGAGCGCGAGAGCACGCCGTACAAGGTGTTCGACGGAGTCATCGCCGACTTGGTGCGCTACCTGAAAAGACTCAGTCCGGTCGCGACCGACGAACTCATCGACGACCTCCGCGCGCCGCTCCAGCAGCTGTTCCCTGCGTTCGCACGCAAGTTCGGCTCGCTGCGCATCGACGAGAGCGAGCGGGCCGGCGAGCTCTCGCGCGGCGTGGATGCGCGCCCGCGCGCCTTTCTGGCCCTGCGCGAGCTGCTGGCGCGTATCGCGCGCCACGCTCCCATCGTCATGACCATCGACGACTTGCAGTGGGCCGACCTCGATTCTCTTCCGCTGCTCGAAGCGCTGTGTGCACCCAGCGCGCGTCTACCGCTGCTGTTGGTCGGCAACTACCGGCGCCACGAGGTCGAGACGAGCCCGTTCTTGTCTTCGCTCCTCTGCCCGCGCGCGCTCTCGCCCGCGCTGTGCGACATCGTGCAGCTGGCGCTCTCCCCGCTGGCCCCGAGCGAGGCCGCGGCTCTGGTGGCCGAGCTCGCGCCGCTGCGCACCCAGAGCGAGCTGGTCGCGAGTGCGCGGGGCATCCCGTTCTTGTTGGTAGAAGCTGCTCTGGCGCAGGTTCATGAGCCATCCGGCGCGGCGAGCACCGATGTGGGAGCTCTGTTTGCAGCGCGCATCGCGCAGCTCGACGACCGCGCGCAGGCGCTGTTGGCGGTGCTCTCGGTCGCGGCACGGCCCCTCTCGATCGCGCTCGCGACGCAGGCGGTCGTCGGTCTGGAGTGCGGCTTCGACACGGTGCTCGAGCTGGCTGCACGGCGGCTCGTGCGCTTCCGCGATCTCGACGGGGAGCGTTGTCTCGAGCCCTACCACGACCGCGTGCGTCTGCTCGTGATGGCGCGTGTCGATGCCTCGCATGCGCGCGCGCTGCACCTCGCGATCGATGCCGCGATGGTGCGCCTAGACTGCGACGACCCGCTGCGGCGAGTCGAACACCTGCGCGCCGCGGGACAAGACGCGCGCGCCGCGGAGCTGGCCGTGCGCGCTGCCGAGCTGTCGTGCGCACAGCTGGCCTGGAGCCAAGCGGCCGACCTCTTTCTGGCCGCGATCGCACTCTGCGACCACCACGAGTCCGCACTTCACGAAAAGCTCGCCGAGGTCTTGTCGTTCGCCGGGCGCCACGCGGAGGCTGCAGCGTCGTACATGCGCGCCGCGAGCGCGTCGCCGGCGGACGCGCGGGCGACTCTCACCCGGCTTGCCGCGCAGCAGTACGTGCGCGCCGGGCAGACCGCCGCCGGTCTCGCTCTGCTCGATGCGGCGCTCGAGCGCGTAGGCGTCAGGCTGCCGCGATCGCAGGTCTGGGCGGGCGCGGCCTTGCTGCACGGGCGCGTGAAGGTGCTGCTGACCCAGTCGCTGTCGCGCGAGGCAGAAGCCGATGACACCGACCCGGCCTCGACCGCTGCGCGCACGGAGCGCATGGCCACACTGCAGGTCTTTCAGCGCGAGCTGTGGCTCTCGCACCCGGTGCAGAGCGCACTCGCACACGCGCTGTACTGCAGCGAGGCGATGCGTGCGGGGCCGCGCGTGCGCATCCATGCACTCGCAGCCGAGGTGGCGCTGCTCGCCGTGGCCGACGGACCCAGGGCGCGAGCGGTCATCGCTCGCCTGGTCGCGCGCGCCGAGGCACTCACGCACGAGCACGGAGGGGCCTACGAAGTAGCCATCCTGTGTTTCTGTCGCGCGCTCGCGTCCATTCACACCGACTGGCGTCCGCGTGCGGCCATCGTTCCGCTCGAGCGCGCCGACAAGCTGCTGCGCGAAGAATGTGCCGGCACGCAGTTCGAACGCGCGTGGGTCGCCATGGCGCTCGATCACGTGCTCGAGATCACGGGGCAGCTGCACAAGCTCGGCGACACGGTGCGCGCGCGAGAGCGAGAGGCCAGCGGACCGGACGACAACACGCGCGCGCTGCGCATCGTGTCGGTGCCGCTCGTGCTGCTGATGGAAGACCGGCCGCGCGAGGCACTCGCGATGGTGAACGCGCGCTCGAGCACCCGCCGCGAGCCCCTGCCGCTGCTCGACTACATCGCAGTCGGTCGTGGCGTGGCCGCATTCCTCTACCAAGGCGCGGCGAACGAGGCACACGAATACCTCGAGAGCGAGCGCGGCAAGCTGGGCTTTCAGCTCGCGTTTCGGGGCAGCGCGGTGGCGGCAGATCTCTCGTTCACGCGCGCTCGCAACGCCGCCGCGCGCTACTGGATCACGCGCGAACGCAGCCTGCGACGCGAAGTCGAGCAGCGTGTGCGCCGCGCGCAGAAGCTGCCACCCCTGGCCCGTGCCCACTTCCGTCTCATCGAGGCGAGCGTCGCGCGCTGTGATGGCCGTCTCGCCGACGCGCGTTCGTTGCTCCGCTCGGCACGCGTCGAGCTAGACCAGGCCGAGGGCGGGCTGGCCGCTTGGTGTGCGCGCTATCGAGAAGCGCAGCTCGAAGGGTCGAGCGAGCTGCTGGCGACCGCCGACGGGTGGTTTCGTGAACAAGGGGTGCAGCGGCCCGAGAACTGGGTGTCGCTGGGTATTCCCGGATTGCACGCGTGGGGGTGAGTCGTTCGGGGGGATACGCGCGGGCTGTCACCCTCACGGCAATCGCAGAGTGGGGACGGTCTGCTACTTCTTGTCCATGCAGACGATGAAGATCGCCGACGCACAAAGGCCAAACACCACGGGCTCCACGGTTGAAGAAGACGACGCGGCACTCTTGCGCCGCTGGGGTGCGGGCGACACCACCGCCGGCGACGAGCTCATTCGTCGGCACTTTGCCGCGCTCCATCGCTTCTTGCGCACCAAGGTCTCGAGCGATGCCGAGCTCGAGGACCTGGTGCAGCACACGTTGTTGGGCTGTGTCGAGGCCCGCCATCAGTACCGTGCGGAGTCTAGTTTTCGCACCTTTTTGTTGGCCATTGCGCGTCACAAGCTGTTCGCGCACTACCGGCGGGCGCGCACGGCGCCGCGGCCCATCTTGTCCACACTGCGGGCCTCCGCCACCTCGCCCACGCAGCGCTTCGTGCGCGGGGAGAACATCGACAAGCTGGTGCGCGCCATCGCATGTCTGCCCGCGCCGATGCGCAGCGTGCTCGAGCTCTCGTACTGGAGCGACCTCGGCGTGCCCGCGATCGCCGATCGTCTCAGCATCCCACTCAACACGGCCTACAGCCGGCTGCACCGGGCCAAACTTGCGCTGCGCGCCGCGATGACCGAGACCGCAGACGGCACCGAGTCGCTGCCGCTTCCCGATCCCGCGTGAACCAGGGGCGCTGCGCGGCGCGGGGTCGTGTCAAGCAGCGCGACCCCCGCGTGCACAAACCCTGAACCGTTCTGGCCCGCCCGTGCCTCCGTGATGGCATGAGCAGTCCCTTCGATCTCTCGCCCGCGCACAAGAGCCCGCGCCTGGGTGGTGCGCTGGTGCACATTCCCGTCGTGTCACGCCTCGTGTGGCTCGGCTGTGTGTGGCTGCTCGCCTGTGCGGACGACCCGAGCACACCGGCTTCGCGCGAGGCCGATGGTGGGCTCGACACGTCGATGACGACCGGACGAGAGGCAGGCACCGCCGCGCCTCCCCCGGACTCCGGTGCTGCGGCGCTCGATGCTGCGCGCGCGGCGTCAGCCTCCGATGCGGGCGCACGACGCACCGACGCTGCGCGAGACGGCGTGCCTGATGCGGGCAAGCTCTCCGACGCTGCGTCTGCACCAAGCGCGGTGACCGGTGTTGACCGCGCCGGCTTCAAGCTCGTCTTTGCCGATGAGTTCGAGGGGAACGCTGGCTCCCTGCCCGATGCGAGCAAGTGGGTGTTCGAGACAGGTGGCGGCGGGTTTGGCAACAACGAGCTGGCGTACGACACGGCGCGTCCTGACAACGCGTCGCTCGACGGGCAGGGGATGCTCGTGCTCACGGCGCGCGCCGACTCGTACATGGGAAGTAAGTACACGTCTGCGCGCCTCAAGACGGCGGGCAAGTTCGAGCACTCGTACGGCCGCTACGAAGCACGTCTACGCATCCCCAAGGGGCAGGGCATCTGGCCTGCGTTCTGGATGCTGGGCGCCGACATCGGCAAGAACGCGTGGCCGGCGTGCGGCGAGATCGACATCATGGAAAACATCGGCAAAGAGCCGACTCTCGTACACGGCACGCTGCACGGGCCCGGCTACTCCGGAGGCAATGGCATCGGCAAGCAAAACGAGCTGCCCAGCAAAGCCGCCTATGCAGACGCCTTCCACGAGTTTGCCATCGAGTGGGAAGACAAGGTCGTGCGCTGGTATGTAGACGGCGTGCTCTACCAGACGCGCACGCCGAGCGACCTGCCGGCAGGCACAAAGTGGGTCTACGATCACCCGTTCTTTGTCCTGCTCAACTTGGCAGTCGGCGGCCAGTGGCCCGGCAGCCCAGACGGCAGCACCACGTTCCCGCAGACCCTCACGGTCGACTACGTACGCGTGTACGAGCGAAACTAGCCGACCGTCAGCGGGCCGAATTACTCAGACCGGTACTTGGCCAGCTCGAGCTTGCCGATCTGATCCATGTGCACTTCGTCCGGACCGTCGGCCAGTCGCAGCGTGCGCTGGTTGGCCCACGCCGACGCGAGGAAGGTGTCCTGACAGACGCCCATGCCGCCGTGCGCCTGGATGGCGCGGTCGAGCACGCGCAGCGACATCGCAGGGGCCGCCACCTTGATGGCCGCGATCTCCTGCTTGGCGTTCTTGTTGCCAACCGTGTCCATCATGTAGGCCGCGCGCAGCGTGAGCAGACGGCACTGGTCGATCTCGATGCGCGAGTTGGCGATGTCTTGGCGGATGCTGCCGAACTCGGCGAGGCGCTTGCCGAACGCAACGCGCGTCTGCACACGCTTGCACATCAGCTCGAGCGCGCGCTCGGCCACGCCGATGCTGCGCATGCAGTGGTGAATGCGGCCTGGTCCGAGGCGACCCTGCGCGATCTCGAAGCCGCGCCCTTCACCGAGCAAGATGCTCAGCTTCTTGGGGACGCGCACGTTGGTGAACTCGATCTCGGCGTGCCCGTGCGGCGCGTGGTCGTAGCCGAACACCTTGAGCATGCGCTTGACGTTGACGCCGGGCGTATCGCGCGGAACCACCAGCATGGTCTGCTGCAGGTGACGCGGCGCGTTCGGGTCTGTCTTGCCCATGAAGATGAACACCTTGCAGCGCGGATCGCCTGCGCCCGACGACCACCACTTGCGGCCGTTGATGACGTAGTCGTCGCCGTCGCTCTCGATGCGCGACTGGATGTTGGTGGCGTCGGACGAGGCGACGTCGGGCTCGGTCATGCAGAACGCCGAACGAATCTCGCCAGCGAGTAGCGGCTTGAGCCAGCGCTCCTGCTGCTCGGGGCTGCCGTAGCGCGCGAGCACCTCCATGTTGCCGGTGTCGGGCGCCGAGCAGTTGGTCGCCTCGGAGAGCAGCGGGTAGTAGCCGGTGAGCTCCGCGATGGGGGCGTACTCGACGTTGGTGAAGCCGGCGCCGTGCTCGCTCTCGGGCAAGAACAAGTTCCACAGGCCGCGCGCCTTGGCCTCTTTTTTGAGCTCCTCGACGACGGCGGTGGGCTGCCAGCGGTCGCCCTCTGCGACCTGTGCTTCGAAGACGGTCTCCGCGGGGCGAACGTGCTTTTCAGCGAAATCGCGGATGCGGGAGTGAATCTCTTTGGCTCGATCGCTGAGCTGAAACGACAGTTCTGAGGACATGCGTAGTTCCTACCTGATTGGGTCGAAGTGCGCCCTCGGGCGCACGAGCGAAGGTTGACTGCGCCACGCGTCGCTTACCGTCCGCGCGCGCGAGCAGGCTGGCAATCTCGTCAGCGTCATGCCTTCGCATGTCGCTGGCCAGATTGCCAGTCTGCTCGCGCCACCTTTCGCGCCTGCGTCACCACGTTTGCGCACATTTTGGAGTGCCGCGGCAATTCTAGTCAGCCGTGGGCGGCCAGCAGCTTGTCGAGCGCCGCGTAGCTCTGGCCCACACCGTCTGCCATGCCCGAGTGCAACATGCCGTCGCGCTCCTCGGGCGTGTGGAAGAGCGAGCGCAGCGCTTGAACCGTCGCACACGGCTGCCACGCTCTACCCACATGCAAACTTCGACGGGCTTGGTTGGTTGGTGGCAAAAGACGCCGCTCTACGTTCGTATCGTCGCGGCGATGCTGCTCGGCCTGGTCACGGGCCTCGTGCTCGGGAGTAGCGCGGGCCCGCTCGCCATCCCCAGCAAGCTGGTGTTGCGGCTGCTCGGCGCGCTCGCACCCGCGCTCATCCTGGTCGCCATCGTGCAGGCGCTGATCAACGCCAAGCTCGAGCAGGGCAAGGCCAAGCGCCTGGTGCGGCTGCTCGCGCTCAACACGTTGGTCGCGATTGGCGTGGGGCTGATGGTGGCCAACATCATCAAGCCAGGACGCTGGTCCAGTGCGCTACGGCCGGCGGCCAAAGCCGCTGCCGACCACGCCAAGGGTCAGCCCGACCTGCTGGGTCAGTTCTTGGAGAACGTGCCCAAGAGTCTGCTCGGTCCGCTCACCGACGATGGCAAGGTCATCGGCGTGATCTTCCTCGGCATTGCGTTCGGCCTCGCGCTGCGCAAGAACGCCGACCGCTCCGTCACCAACGTCAAAGACGTCGTCGACATCACGCTCGAGGCGCTGATCTCGGTGTTGCACTTCGTGATCGAGCTGGTCCCAATCGCCGTGTTGGGCCTGGTCGCGAGCATCGTCGGCGTGCAGGGCTTTGCGCCTTTCGGCGCGCTAGGCGCCTTCATCGTGGCCGTGATCGTGGCGCTGCTCATCCACACGGCGTACTACCTCACGCGCATTCGGTTGGGCTCTTGGGTGCGTCCGGTCGACCTGCTGAAGAAGAGCAGCGACGCCTTGCTGATGGCGTTTTCCACCGGCAGCTCGACGGTGACCATGCCGCTCACCTACGAGTGCCTCACCAAGCGCGTGGGCCTGCGTGAAGAGTCGGCGAGCCTGGGCGCGCTGGTCGGTGCCAACTTCAACAACGACGGCACTGCGCTGTACGAAGCGATGGCGGCGCTGTTCGTGTCGCAGCTGGTGGTGGCGCAAGGCATCGGCGTCGAGCTCACGTTGACGCAGCAGCTGATGGTGGTGCTCACCTCGGTGGTCGCGTCGGTCGGCGCCGCGGGCATCCCGGAGGCTGGGCTGGTCACCATGACGCTGGTCTTTCACGCCGTGGACTTGCCCGTGGAGTACATCGCACTGCTGTTGCCGGTCGACTGGTTCCTCGATCGCTGCCGCACGGTGATCAACGTGCTCGGCGACATGAACGTGAGCTGCATGCTCGATGGCAAGCAGCCGCTGGCCGAGGCGGCCTCCTAGCGAGCGCGTCGGCGACGCACACGCAGCGCGGCGAAGGCAAGGGCGACCAGGAACCATGGGCGTCGCGCCGAGCTCGCAGGCGTGAGCGCGCAGCCGCCGTCACGTGCTTTGGACGCGGGTGCTGCATCGTCGTCCTCGTCGGCCTGCTGATCGTTGCTGTCGCCGTCTGGGGCGTCACGCGCACCGCCGTCCTCGTCGTCGACGCTCGCGTCGCGTTTGCCAGGCGACCCCGTGCTCGCATCCCGTGCAGTGCTGGACTTGCCCGCGTCACCTGTCGCTCCGCTCGTTGCGCCCGCATCACGAAGAGCGCCGCCGTCTGCAACACCTGGCGAGCTTGCCCCCGCGTCGGTCGCGACGCCCGTGTCGGGCACCGTCGGTTGGTCGACCAGTCCGGTCTCGAACGCACCGAGGTCAGGAGCCTTTCCCGCGAAGGGCAGCCCCACGTCTTCGCCCTTGTCGATCAGGTCGCTGCCGGTCTTCAGATGCATGAAGGTCACGTCTGGCAGCGAGCCGTCTGCCTTGCGCGGCGCCTCCATCTGTTTGAGCTCGACACTCAGGAAGTCCGCATCGGACGACATCACGGGCAAAGACCAGCTGTTGACCGCGTCGTCTTTGCCGAGGAAGTTGGCGATCGCTGCGTTGCCGGCGTAGGCGAGGTTGTTGCGCAGCTTGTGGTTGGGGTTGCCGCCTTCGAGCACCAACATGTCGAAGTCGCGCGCGTTTTTGTAGCCGGTGTTGCTGAACCAATCGCCGCCGATGGGGTGGTGGTTGGCGTAAAACCCTGCCGCGCGGTTACGGAACGCCACGCACTGTCTGACGGTGTGCCGTGGCGGTGCATCGGGCACCGTACCCGTGCCGTAGCCGCCGGCCTTGAAGCCGTTGCCGTTGCTCTGCGCGGTGAACGTGTCGGGGAGGTAGCCGTTGTAGAAGGCCCACGAGCGCTCGACCAAGCACGTGCCCTTGGCCGAGATGAAGTCGTAGCCGTCGTCGGTGTTCCACCAGGCGCGACAACCGCGAAACACGTTGTTGGTGCCGCTGCCATGGCAGCCGAAGCCGTCGGCGTTCTCGCCCGGACCGGCCTTGGACATCGGATCGTAGTTGTGGTGAGAGTCGCAGTTGAGGACCAGGTTGTTGCTGCCTCCACCGATGAACAACCCGGGGCCGTCGATGTGGTGGATGTCGAGCGCCTCGTACACGTTGTTGTTGCCGAGGTTGTAGATGCCCCACGACTCGTTCGCGGTGTTGATGCGCTGGGGCACGCCGGTGAGCTCGAGCCCCTTGATTCGCAGGTAGCTCGCGGTGACGCGGATGCCGGTGATGCGCATCGCCGCGGTCATGCCGGAGAAGTCGAACACGGGGCGCTCGCCGCCGTAGGCCTCGTACCCGATGGGCGCGTTGGCGGTGCCGCTCTTTTTGAGCAGCACGCCGTCGGCGGCGGTCCCGTTCACGAACTTGTAGCTTCCACCGCGGATGTAGACCGTGTCGCCCGGCTGTGCGCTGCCCTCGGCTTTCTGCAGACTGGCGAACGGATGTTGTTCGTCGCCCGCGTCGTCGTCGCTGCCGGTCGCTGCCACGAACAACGACTTGGCGTGCGCCCACGACGGGAGCAGCAGCGAGACCAGCAGCGCTCTGGTGTAGACCCGCGACGTAGCCGCGCGCCTCACTTGCACACCGCGGCCAGCTTGGGTGTGAGGCCCTTGACCGTGGTCACGTAGTTTGGAGGGGCAGTGCCTGCGTTGACGGCGATCACTCCGTCGGCGATGCGCTTGGCCAGCGTGTCGGGCGTGGCGGTGGACCAGGTATCGTTTATGGCAGAGAGGCCAAAGCCCTGATCGATCAGCAGCTTGCGACCCGTTTTTTTGCTCAGGTACGCAAACGTGGCGGTCCTTTGGTTGTACACGTCGGGCGTCGCCTTGGCCTCGAAGAAGCCGTTGTTGTTGGCCACGCCGGTCGTCCACACCATGTCGTAGTCAGCCGCCTTCATGGCGTCCCAGAAGCCGTTGGTGACTTCATCGGAGAGCCAGGTGGAGTGGTTGATGGCGACCACCGCACTAGGCATGTTGCCCTTGATGGCGCACGTGATGTCGCGCGCGAAGTCGCCCAGCTCGGAGAGCGACAGCGGGCTCTTCTGCTCTTTGTACGTGTAATGCACGAAGTCGCCCTCGAGCAGCCAGACCAGCGGCTTGTCGGGCCACACCTTCTGTGTTTGCTTGGCGTACGACGCGTAGATGTCGACAATCTTGGCGCGCTGATCGCGGATCAGCTTGGCGCCGTCGGTGGCCAGGTTGGGGCCGTTGGGGTTCCGGTCCTGATCGGCGAACCCGTTGGCGGCGCCAAAGTAGCCGATAAAATAGGCGTAGTAGACGGGTACCACCGACGTGGGCGCGACCTCTTGGGTGAGCCAGCTGCAGCCCTCGCAGCGCGGCAGCGTGCCGTTTTTGTCCAGCTCGTAGCCGACCCACTTGGAGACGAAGTGCAGGTCTTTGAACGGTGCGAGTGGACCGTCAGGTTGGTTGGTGCCCCAAGCAAACGTGCAGCCGAACGGATGGTCGCTACGCTTGCCCGTTCCGCACTTGCCAAGAGGCGCACTGCCGCCCGCATCGGTCGCTACACTCGTTTCGTCGTCGGTACGCGGGTCGTCGCTGTCGACCGCCGCATCACGCTCTGCGCCCGACGACGGCGCTCGCGCATCTCGCGCTGCCGGGGTCTGTGCATCGCT
Source organism: Pseudomonadota bacterium (assembly GCA_041179425.1). Taxonomy (GTDB): domain Bacteria; phylum Myxococcota_A; class Polyangia; order Polyangiales; family DASUME01; genus DASUME01. The sequence goes on from JBEGTL010000175.1 coordinate 10,402, forward strand.
CTGTGCACGCGCCGCATCGGCGTGGACCGCTCCGGCGTCCGCGGACGCGCCGCGTTTGCCCGCGTCCTGACTGGAGGTGACCGGGTCGGACTCGGTCTCGTCGCGCGGAGCTCGTTGCACCGCGGGGTCGGCGCACGCAGCGTGCAGTGCGACGGCGAAAAGTAAGCAGCAACGCGTCAGAGCGAGCCGGCGGCGCGGTCTGTCACCACGAGGGGAGGGCGTCGGGGAGAGGGGGGCGCGAGTCATCCAGCACACGGAGGAGCGGGCGGGCAGAGTCGGGTCAATGCGCCGCGCTCGTCGCACAAGGCCCTACGCGGGCCGCTGGTTGCGCACCCCATTGGTCAGCGGCCTCGCGATCGGTCCGCGGCCGAGCGCCCCTTTCGGTGCGGCCCTGCACCGGCCCGTCTGCTTGCGTGACGCGAGGCGCCACTCGACTCGCGGAGTGCGCTACGCAGTGCAGCGAAGCCCCCTGTCTCATCCTTGTCGCGGAGTCTGCCCGTGCAACAGCCTCACACCATCCTCGTCAGCGTCGACCTACCTCGTCCCGGAGACGTGGTGGGCAGCTACGTGATCGAGCAGCAAGTGGGGCAGGGCGGCATGGCCGTGGTGTACGAGGCGCGGCACCGTACCCTCGGCAAGCGCGTCGCCATCAAGATGCTGCTGCCGCACCACGCCGCGCGAGCCGATCTCGCCGCGCGTTTTCAGCGTGAGGGCGAGGCGGCCGCATTGCTCGATCACCCGCACGCGGCCGCCGTGTTCGACGGCGGCAACGATGCGCGCGGCACACCTTACTTGGTGCTGGAGTACCTCGCAGGCGAGCACCTCGGCACGCTGCTCCTGCGCGCGGGCAGCCTGACGGTTGTCGAGACGGTCGACTTGTTGCTGCCGGTCATGGCGGCCATCGCGGTCGCGCACGACCTGGGCATCGTGCACCGCGACCTCAAGCCGGAGAACGTGTTTTTGGCGCAGCGCCGCGGCCAGGTGGTGCCCAAGGTGCTCGACTTCGGCATCTCCAAGACCAGTAAGGCAGACTCGCTCAAGCTGACGCGCGCGGAGACGCTGCTAGGCACGCCTCACTACATGTCTCCCGAGCAGGCGCAGGGTGCCAACCAGGCCGACGCGCGCAGCGATCAGTTCGCGCTCGGCGTGATCTTGTACGAGTGCGTGACCGGGCAGTGTCCGTTCGAGGGAAGCTCGCTGTTTGCGGTGTTGGCCGCGATCGTGGGTGGGACGCTGACGTCGCCGAGCAGGTTGGTGCAGGCGCTCGACCCCAGCTTCGACAGCATCGTCACGCGCGCGCTCAGCAAGGACCCGGACGAGCGCTTCGTCGACGTGCGCGCGCTCGGCGCCGCGCTGCTGCCGCTCGCGAGTGCACGCGTGCAGCTCTGCTACGCGCACGAGTTCAGCCCGCAGCTGGCCTTCGAGATGCGCCCACTCGGGTTGTCGGACAGCGAGCGCCCAAGTGCTCCCGAGCTGCTGTCCGATCATCGGATCACGGTGGTTGCACTGTATCGACACGCCGCGGAGAGCACGCATGAGACGAGCGGTGAGCTGCCGGCCTCGCTCGAGCTGCTCACCCTCGGTGTGAGTCGGCGTCCGCTCGGGGTTGCGTCGGTGCTGCTGGGCTCGTCCCTGGTGCTGGCGGCCCTCACCAGTGTCGCGCTGGCAGGCTCGGAAGATTCTTCCAGCAAGTCGGCGCAGCCGACGCCCACCACCGAGCCGCTCACGAACAGCCCAAGCGAGGTGGTCGTACCTCCCGCAGACCTCTCGGAACAAGGCCCTGACGCCAAAAGGACAGCGGGCGCCGACATCTTGGTCAATGCTGCGTCAGCCACGGAGGACGCTCCCGAGACGGGACGCGACGGGGAGCCGAGACCTGCGCGCTAGGGCGGGCGAGCTGTCGCGGCGTGCGTGCTAGCTTCGTCGCATGTCCACCGACGTGAGCCTGCTCTTCCAGCCGTTTGTCTACGGTCCCCTCTCGCTCTCGAACCGCATCGTGATGGCGCCGATGACGCGCACGCGCTCTCCGCACGGCGTGCCCGGCGACGACGTGGCGGCGTACTACGCGCGGCGCGCACAGGGGGGCGTGGGGCTGATCATCACCGAGGGCACGGCCATCGACCACCCTGCGGCGAGCCCCAGCCCCGACGTCCCGTCCTTTTTTGGCGAAGCTGCGCTCTCGGGCTGGCGCGAGGTGGTGCGTCGCGTGCACGCCGAGGGCGGCAAGATCTTCCCGCAGCTGTGGCACGTGGGGTCGGCGCGACGACCGGGCACGCCGCCGCACCTCACGGTTCCTGGCTACAGTCCATCGGGCATCGCCAAGCCCGGCGGTCGCGTCGTGGGCCACCCGATGACCGAGCGCGACATCGCCGACACCATCGACGCGTACGCGCGGGGTGCAGCGAGTGCCAAGCAGCTGGGCTTCGACGGCGTCGAGCTGCACGCTGCGCACGGGTACTTGATCGATCAATTCTTGTGGGCCGCGCTGAACCAGCGCGACGACGCCTACGGTGGCTCGCTCGAGGCCCGTGCACGCTTCGCCAAAGAGACCATTCAGGCGGTGCGTGCGGCAGTCGGCCCGGACTATCCCATCGCACTTCGTTTCTCGCAGTGGAAGCAGCAGGACTACCACGCCAAGATCGCGGAGACGCCGGCACAGCTCGCGACGCTGCTCGCCATCTTCGTCGATGCGGGCGTCGACCTCTTCCACTGCAGCCAGCGTCGGTTTTACGAGCCGGAGTTTGTGGGCTCGCCGCTCAACCTTGCGGGCTGGACCAAACAGCTCACGGCCAAGCCCACCATCACCGTGGGCAGCGTGGGACTCGACACCGAGTTCGTGTCCGAGAACAGCGATGGCGGCATGAACAGCGCCAAGCCCGACGACATCGCCGCATTGCTCGAGCGTCTTGCGAACGACGAGTTCGACCTGGTGGCGCTCGGTCGTTCGTTGATCGGCGACCCCGAGTGGCCGCGCAAGGTGCGTGAGGGTCGGGCGCGAGACATCCGCAGCTTCGACCGCACCATGCTCGACGGCGCCCTGATCTGACTGTCTCGTGCTGCGTGGTCAGCTACCGCCTAGCTGCGGCGCAATCTTGTCGATCATACGGTCGAGCACGGGTCCGTAGGTCTCCGCGCAGATCGACTCGACCACCGATTGTGCGCCGAGGCCCTTGGCGACCTGCAAGAAGCGTCGTCCCGGGTACGCCTCGTTGAGTCGGCCGTCGTACATCAGGTCGCAGGTGGTGCGGGGGAAGCCTGGCTTGAGCGCATCCTCGGCAAACTTCATCTCGGGGAGGGCGAGCAGCTCATCGATCGTCTTGCCGGCTGCGACCGGCGCGGGCGGCACGCCGACCACTGCAGCGAACACGACGCGCTCCGGATGTCCCGGTTTGAGCGAGCGCAGCCCCCTGACGTAGCGCTCGGTGGCGCGCACCAGCTTGTCGTCGTCGTTGGCTTTGCCGCAGCGCAGGTTGAGCGGACCGTATTTGGCGGTTGCGTCCGTCGCCAGGGAGAACACGACCTTGCCCGGATCG
>JBEGTL010000176.1:0-13850 GCA_041179425.1 Pseudomonadota bacterium
GGCCGTGGGAGCGGCGACCGCGCCGAGCACGGGCAGCTCCCACGCGCCAGCGTACTTCGCTTCGACGAGCCGAACGCGGTCGGCCCAGCCAGCGATGTCCAAGGCGCCGTGCGCACCGAGGTTGAGTAAGACCGGTCGGGCAGCGTGCAGCAGGGGGAACACTCGCTGCGGGCCTTGGGCGGTGACGACCTCGAGATCGGGCATACGACGGCCGAGCAGCGGGTGTCCATTGCCGAGGTCGTAGTGGACGTCCAGCCCCGACATCATCGCGACGTATTGTTTGCGCGGTGCGTCCGTCGACAACAGCTCGACCATGGTGCCGCGCAAGGCGTCGGTCTGATCGTCCGTGCGGTCGAGTGCGGTGAGCGCCATCGTGTTGCGCAACACGCGCGCGCCGACCGGGTGTCGCTCGGCGTGGTAGGTGTCGAGCAGACGATCGGGCGAGACCCCGCGGATCACCTGCGCAAGCTTCCATCCCAGGTTGACGGCATCCTGGACACTCAGGTTCAGCCCCTGGCCGCCCACCGGGGAGTGGACGTGTGCCGCGTTGCCGGCCAGCAGCACGCGTCGGTCGCGGTAGGACACGGCCTGCCGGGTCATGTCGGTGAACCTGGAGATGTCGCTCGCACCACGAAGCCCGAAGTCTGTCCCGTAGGCGGACAAAAGCGCCTCGCGCACGTCGCCCAGGGTCGGCTCCCCGGCTTGGCCGACGTTCTTTTCGTTGAGCACCACGCGCGCGCGCTTGCCGTCGTCCAACTTGGCGACGGCGTTCTTACCGTTCTTCCCACGGCGCAGGCCCCACTCTGGCTCTTGGTCCGTCTCGATCTCGGCGATCAGGTAGCTCGTGGAAGCATCCCAGCCGGCAAAGTCGATCCCCGCTTTTTTGCGAATCACGCTGCGGCCTCCGTCGCAGCCGACCAGATACTGCGCGCGCAACGCACGACCGTCAGACAGCTCGGCGTACACGCCCGCGTCGTCCTGCGCAAAAGTCGTCACCTCGCGTCCCCGATAGATCGGCACCGTCAGCTCCGCGATCCAGTCGGTCAAAGTTCGCTCGATGTGAGTCTGCCAGAGCGCCAAGAAGTAGTTGTGACGAGTGGGTAAGTCGCTCGAGTCGAGTAGGGTCTCTGCGAACGGTGTCACTCGATGCAGCTGCCCTTGTGAGATGAAGCGCTCGGCGATCCCCCGCTGATCGAGCACCTCGAGTGTGCGCATGTGCAGCCCGCCTGCGCGCAAGCCTGCAAGGTCGTGACTCTCGCGCCGCTCGACGATGGCGACGTCGACCCCTGCCAATGCGAGCTCGCCTGCCAACATCAGCCCTGCGGGGCCTCCTCAGCGCGCTCGGGAAGCCGAGGCGGTAGCGCGCTCGTGATGGGGCCGAGGCCGCGTATTTAGCTGCCCAGCAGACTGCGCGCCTTGCGAACCGCCTCTTGCGCGTCGGTCGCGCACCCGTCGGCGCCGAGCCGTTGCCACAGGCTGCCCCCGACCGAAAACGGTCGTCCACCCACCAGGATTTTGACGTGCCGCAGGTCGTGGGCGTCGCGCACCCTCTCGATCAGAGAGAGCGCGTCGCGCAGGTGGCTGCTCATGGTCACCGAGATGGCCAATAGTGATGCGCGCCGCTCGCGTAACAATTGCAGCACGCCCTCGGCGGGTGCATTGGCGCCGAGATAGGTCGTGTCCCAACCCGTCCATCTCGAAGAAATCGGCGACCATGCGCGCACCAAACTCGTGTAGCTCTTCACGTGCGCAGGTAGAGACCATCCTGGGACCGCCGTGACCGTGCATCATCCGCGGGTACAGCTGCGCCAGGACCAGCTGGCTGACACTTGTCCCCGCGGGTCGCAGCGCAGGACCATCTTCAGCGAACCTGTAGGTGACATTCAGACCTCGGCCTCCAATCGAGCGTACTCTCCGACGTGCGTGCGCGCATGCTTTGCACAGTGGGTACCGAGTCTGGAGTGCCGAGGGTAAGAGTGCACAAAGTGTCGCGGATGCCTCCTGAGATGGTGCTGAATGCGTCCAGCGTTAGGGAGGCTCGAGCAGCTCGCTGTCGCCTTCGGCCCGTGCCATGTACGTGGAGAGGAAAACAAGTGTATGAGGTCGTGCCTGCGGCTCCCGATGGGCTCTTTGCGAGCGGCGCTGTTCGTTTCGCTCACGGGCTGTTCGTCTCCCAAGCCGCCGCCCAGCGACGCGCGGTTCCACGACGAAGCCGCCGTGCTGGTCTCGACGAAGGGGCTCTCGACACAGCCCTTTACCGTGGTGCAGCGCATACGCGGCAAGCACGGCACAGAAGACGTGGCGTTTGCATGCGTGGTCCAGCTCTCGCACGACAAGCTGACGGTGACCGGCCTGACGACGTACAACGCCCCCGCCTTCGTGGTCGAGCAAGAGGGCGTCGACGTGTTGTCGCAAAATGCCCTGTTGCGCGATGTGCCCTTCGAGCCCGTCCAAGTGCTGCACGACATCCATCGGGTGTTCTTCCGCGGTTTTGCTTCGCCGCAGGCCGACGGCACCCACGAGCTGCTGGATCACGGCGAGGTCGTGCGCGAGCTGTGGCGAGATGGGCACGTTGTGGAGCGGCACTTCCACGTGCTCGATACATTTTCGCGCCTACTGGTACTCGAGTTCGACGGTCCCCCCGCGCCGGTGATCGCACCCCACGTACGCCTCACCAACCTGCACTACGGCTACGTATTGGAGATCGAGAGTGTGGAACAAGGGAGGCTCGACCAGGGCTACACCCTCGACGTCAAAACGAACCGTGTTCCGTAGGGCTCGCCAAGGGCAGCGCACGCTTGCCGAGCCTGAGCGGTGTAAGGCGCTCGGTCTCGAGCCGGTCGCGATAAAACAGGTTGTAGGTGTCGAACGGAATCGAGCGGCCGTCCTCGGGATGCACGATGTGCACGCAGCTCTTCTTGACACTGCGCACGTCGAAGCCCCGCGCGTCGGCAAACTCCATGATGATGACGCGGAACAAGTTGTGGTAGCCGAGTGCGGCCGACGTTGCGTCTACCGTGGGCAGGCAACACAGTAAGGTCTTGAGCGAGGCGCCTGCCGCCGCTTCGTGAATGCCGGTCGAGAACAGGGCGAACACCGCCTGCTTGAGTGCGGCGTCGCGCTCGAACGAGATGGTGCTGCGCGCCGGTCCGAGTAAGACCTCGAGCGGTATCCGCCCGGCCACGCGATCGGTCGCATCGGCTGTCTGTTATCGGGCTGCTGCTACGGCACGCCGACCTCGCTGCCATGGGGGGTGCGCTACCCGTCGCTCTCGTTTGTCCACGCGAGCCACGTCGCACGAGGGCTCCTTCCGAGCACGGCGACTTGCTCCTTGCCCGTGCATCCAGCCCCCCTCTACGAGTTCGCGTTCAACCTGTGCTTGTGGTGTCTTTTGCTCGCTCTCAGGCCTCGGCTGCGCGCAAAGGGTAGCCTGTTTCGCCTCTACCTTACTTGTTACGCCGGGTTTCGTTTCTTCGCCGAGTTCTTCCGAGGAGACTCGTTGCCGCCCAGCGGGTTCTTACTCAAGCCGGTGCAGGTGCTGCTTCTGCCGGCCGTGCTGGCCTACGGATTGCGCCTGCGCGCGTCGGAGCGAGCGGCACACGAGGCGTCTGGCTCGCGGACACGAGCGATCGGCGCTACCCCGCAACGACGGGGCAGAAGGTCGGCGCAGCTTTCCTCGCGGTTGGTTCTGCGGTCGCGACGCAGGGGATCCTCGGGTTGTTGTTCGCGCTGGAGTCCGCTGGAGCTTGTGCGAGCTGAGACGATCGCGGCCTTACCCGTGAGCTTCGCCGCTTTCGGTCCGCATGAACAAGACGTAAAAACGAACCGTCTGCAGCGGTCTGACAGAGTGGACACTGGCCGGCTCGACCACGCCCAAGACGCCCGGCTGCAACACGAACGTTCCGCGCGCGCATGTGTACTCGAGCTTACCCTCTTCCATGACGATTTGCGCCCACACGCCGGGCTTGGTCTGATGCTCGGCGCGCAGCGCGCTCGGTAAGGTCGCCTCTGTAAAGCTCGGCGTCTGTTTGTACGCAGTAAGGCCCGCGGGGAGCGTGGCCATCTCGCACGAAGGACAGTCGAGCTCGGTGCCCAGGTGTTGGGCACGCCCTTGCTCCGTAACCACCCAGGGCCGGCTCTGCCACGGAGGATCGTGTCGCACGTGCTGCCCGTGACCACAGCTCAGCTCGGCGACCCACGCGCTTGCCTCATCCTGGCGATAGCCGACGATCGATCTCCGCATGCCGCAGTCTAGTGTGCCGCCGCTTCGCACGCTCACCCGTGCAAGCGGCCCCCGCGGTGGGCTGCGAGACACGCGGCGCAGGCGGAGACAACTCCCTGAGTCCACGTCAGGCGCGCTTGCGGTCGGCTGGGCTGATGCATCGAGCGAGTCTGAAACCGCGGTCGCACCAACGACGACCGTCGCCGGACGAGTACGGATGTGCGGACATCGCCGCTTTGAGGTTGGGGGCCGGAGGAGGAGCTTGATACGCTCGGCAGCCGGTGACAGCAGTTAGACGATACGACTTCGTCGACGCGCTTCGGGGCTACGCGATCTTCGGCGTCGTCGCCGTGCATGCGTCGGCCGTCGTCTCGCCCGCGACGCCGTCGCTGCTGCGTGCGTACCAGGCCGGCGCCCACGGCGTACAGCTGTTCTTCGTTGCAAGCGCACTGACGCTCTGTATGTCCTGGGAGGCGCGCGCTTCGAGCGAGCAGACGCCGATCCGCAACTTCTACCTGCGCAGGCTGTTTCGTATCCTGCCCATGTTCCAGGTCGCCGTCGCGTCGTACGTGCTGCTCGACGGCATGGGCCCGCGTTACTGGGCGCCGGATGGCGTGCGCTGGTGGGACGTCGCCCTGACCGCACTGTGTCTGCACGGATTTCACCCCGAGACCATCAACGCGGTCGTTCCGGGCGGCTGGTCCGTAGCCGACGAGATGATCTTCTACCTGTTGCTACCCGTCTTGCTGCGGATCGTGCCATCGCTCGCCTCGCGGGTGTGGCTGTGGCTCCTTTCTCTGATTGCGACGACGCTGCTCGCGCTGGTCCTGACTGCCAAGCTCCTGCCTGACTACCCGCCCGAGCGGCAATATCTTTTCCTCAACTTCCTCAACCTGAACTTCGTGGGTCAGTTCCCCGTCTTCGCGGTGGGACTGGTTGCGTACGCACTGTACCTCCGGCCGGGTGCGCTGCCTCGGGCGCTTGGTCTGTTGGGCACTTTTGCGTATCTGGTCGCGTGGGCGGTCGGACCCACGGACCCGCGCCTCACCGTGCTGCTCGACCTGCCACGGATCGCGGCGATCGGGTTGGCCTGCTTCGCGCTGATGATCTCGCGCTGGCCGAGCCGCGTGCTCACGCACCCTGCCGTGGTTTGGCTCGGACGACTCAGCTACAGCATCTACCTCGTGCACTTCGCTCTGCTGGAGCTGCTCACAGCGCTGGGCGTCGAGCGCTGGCGCGGCAGCGACGCTCGCAAGCGTGGTGTTCATCGCGCTCGTGCTGGCGCTCAGCGCGCTGGTCGCGCGTGTGACCTACGCGCTCATCGAGCGACCCGGCATCGCGCTCGGCGCACGCGTCATCGAGCGGCTCGAGCGTGGCCGCGTGTCGCCGAGCCTGCTGCCCCGGACCGAGAGCTGACGTATTGAGTCTTTGCCAACGTCCCTCGCGCCCCGAGTCTCATCAGCCGCGCTTCGCGTCGGTTGCCACGCCGCCGTCGTGCTGATCGTGCGAGCTGCCCGCATCTCGCGCCGGCTCGGTCGGCTTGACCGCGCTTGCGTCTCGCGCCGGCTCGGTCGGCTTGACCACGCCCGCGTCACGCGTCGGCTCGGTCGGCTTGACCACGCTTGCGTCGCGCGTCGGCTCGGTCGGCTTCACCAGGCTCGCGTCGCGAGTCGGCTCGGGCAGCTTGATCGGGCCTGCATCGAGTCGGTACTCGGGAAGCTCGAGCGTACCCGCGTCACGCTCTCCGGCTGCGGCTCGGGTCGGCTTACTTTCTGGCGTTTCTACGCTGTCGTGACCGACGGAGGAACCGCCGTCTCGCTGCGCGGAGGCAGACCCTCTTTTGCCACCGTCGTCGGTCTCGAGCGCATCGTCGTCGTCTTGTCCGCGGACCCATTCTTTCTTGAGGTCATCGAGCGACGCTGGCTCGTGCGCTTCGCGCAAGCCGAGCGCATCGACTACGCCGGGCAGGTGCGACTGCACGCTCGCAAGTGCGGCCGCCACATGCGCACCGGGGTCGCGTGAGACGCCGCCGTCGGCTGTTGCGGCAGCCGTCTTTTCGGCTTCGCCGAGGCTCACGGCAGCTGCACGAGCCACGTTGTGCAGCACCATGTCAGGCGCCGCCACGAAGTCTAACAACAAGTCCTTGCCTTCGAGACCGAGCCTCGTCTGTACGGCTTGTTTCGCCTCCGCGACACTCCGACCCGTCGCGATCATCTCGCCCGCGACCAGCGCGGACAGCGGACTTATCACGACGTGTGGAGCGGACCCGGCATCGACGGCGAAGTACGCGGCCGCAGGCGACAACAACGTGAACGCTGACTTGCCAGCTTGTTGCAGCGTCGCGCCCAGGTCGTCCGAGTCTTTGGCGGTGCTGGGGACCGAGGCGTGCAAGTACAGATCAGCAAACGTGTCTGCAGCGGTGCCGTGCACGGTCAGGTGGAACGCGCCTTTGGCATCGGTCGTCGTCGACGGTTCGTCGGCGTCTTGGGCGTGGTTGCCGTTGAGGTCGAGAAACACCGTGGCTCCCTCGAGGTAGCCATCGACCACCACACCCGAGACCTCGCGCGAAGGATTGCCCGACGACGGGGCGTCCGCGCGGTCGTCGGTTGCGCACGCCGAACAGACAAACAGAGACAGAGCACAGCTTGCCGTGCGCACGAGGCGCGTCCGGCGTGGACGACTCAACATGAAACGTAGACCTCTCGCTAGGGGGAGGCCGGTAGGATTTCGGATTCCTGTCCGGCGGCCCCGCTACCGTGGCGCGAGTGCGCGTTAGGCCGGAGGCTTTGCGTCCCAAACTTTCGCTTGGTTTGCTGATGAAGATCGTAGACGGTGTCGTGCCGCGCCGACTAGCGATATCGCGTATCCGTGTCTTGGCCCACAGGGCAGATGGTCAACGCGCCGCGCGTCCTGCATTCGCGGACACATTGGCCGGTCTACACGTCGTGGCCATCAACTCTGCCGGTGTCGCCCGGCGCGAGAGCGTGCGTTAGACGCTGCCGTGCTCGAGCGGCGGGATGCCCATGTGTCTGCGAACCTCGTCGAGCGGCCGGTGCTGATCGGCGAACAGGTCGTAGCCCTGCGTGAAGTCGACCTTGCAGGCGGCGCCGCGTCCGAGTGCAAACATCACGCGCGGCACGTCGAACAGACCGAGGTGACCCTCGGCGACCGGTGTGACCTTGAGTCCAAGGTGGAACTGCATGATGCCGAAGAGCAGGAACGTAAAGCCATCGCGCCGTGCGAAGCCCGCTTGGAACGCGGCCTGCTGAATCTCGCTCTGGGGGTCGGTGCCGTAGCCCGCGAGGACGTGGCCAATGTCGTGAAAAGGTAGCGGCATGCCTCCGAGCTCGCCGGGGAATTTGAAGTCGTTCGCGCGGAAGTGATCGTAGACGGCGCGACCCAGGGTGCCTGCTGCACAGCCCTCGAGCGCGTGATAACGAGCGGCCAGCTCTGGATCCCCACCGCCGATGCCGAGCATCGTGGGCGCCACCTTCCAGAAGCCTGGGAAACCCTCGGCTCGACGGATGAAGCCGCTGAAGCGGCGCAACATGTCAAACCGCGCGAGTAGCGCGTGGCCGTGGCTGATCTCGGACAGTACCGAGAGCCCGCGCTCTTCGATGCCGAGGGCGCGCGCAAAGTCGCTGACGCGCTGCTCGGCGCGTCGCGACGGAGTGCCCTCGACCAAGGACATGACGATGGCGAGCTGCACGGCGCGCTTACGACGCTGTGGGTCGACGAGCACGCGCGCCACCTCTTCGAACGCGATCGGCTCGAGCGTGTCGAGCGCGAGCTCGACTTCGTGGATGCGAGCGATGCCCTCGATCAGGGCGCGCTCGCCTTCACTAAAGTGGTGATCGCTGAGCGCGACATTACGAAGTGCGCGCAGCACGTACGCGAGCTCGACAGGGGAAAAGACGCGGATGTCCATGGCAGTCTCCGTCGGATGGGATCAACCAAGCTAGAGCGAAAACGGTACCAGTGGTGACGACGCCACGCTCGCCGCCGAGAAACGTGCCGATTGCCGCGGAAAATCGCGCGATCGTCAGCTGCGTGTCTCACTCCTTTTGGGGGAAGGTGCTGGGTGTCCGGTATCGTCCGCGCACCGGACACGTGTCCGCCGATGTTCGGCTACGCCGTTGCGTCTGCCTTCGTGAACAAGCAGCGCAGGCGCCAGGCGTGGAGCTCTGCACGGTCGCTGATGAAGTGAGCGTGGCGGCTGGTGCGGACCACTTCGTCGAGCTGCGCGGCGACTGCGATGTCGGCGATCGAAGGCGCCTCCCCACACAGCCACGGAGCTCGTTGCAGGCGGCCATTCAACGCGTCGAGGTGAGCCTGGAAGTCGCCGAGCACCACCTCCGCTGGATAGCGACCCAGGCCGTGCGCCTTTACCCACTTGCGGTTCTGCGACATGCCCAGCTTAAAGAACGCTCGCTCGTACAGCGGAAGACCCTCGCAGGCTGCTGCCACCGCGCGGTCGAGCGCCTCGTCGTCGAACATCCGCAACCAAAGCTCGTACCAGTACAGAGACTCATCGGCCCAGTCCTCGAGCAGGTGGACGAGGTGAGGGTCGACCGAGGCCGGCACCAGCGGCGGGTTCGGGTGCCGCGCGTCGACGGCGCGCGCGATCTTCGAGCTGTCTTGGATGCGCTCGTCGCCGTAGTCGAGCACGGGTAGCTTGCCGGTGGGTGTCAGACTCTTGGGCTTGAGGCCGCGCAGACCGCCGTACTCCTCGATGCGGTACGCCAGGCCCTTGAAGGCGAGGACCTTGCGGACCTTGGTGCAGAAGGGCGAGATGCACCACTGGTGCAGGACGATGGAAGGCTGTTGCATGTTCGTTCACCACTTTTCTACGTGAGGTCGGAGGTCGAGCTCGAAGGTCCACGCCGACCGTGGCTGCCCTACGAGCTGCGCCAGCGCGTCGGCGATGTGCTCAGGCTGAGCAAAGCCGTCCGCAGACCGACAAGGGAACACGGTGCGCATGAAGAGACTGTCGATGACGGCATCGATGACCACATAGCTGACGTGGATACCCTGTGGAGAGAGCTCCTTGGCCATGGCCTCGACCATCAGACGTTGCCCGCCCTTGGCCGCTGCAAACGGCAAGGTGCCCTTGCTGCCGCGCCGCGAAGCAGTGGCTCCTATGACTACGATGGCGCCGCAAGATCGTTTCTTCATCGCGGGTAACACCTGCTGCACCGCGCGCAGGCAGCCGACGGCGTTGACGCGAAAGCAGTCTTCGAGGCGCTCTGCATCGGTGTCTTCTACGCCGCCCCGGACGAAATTGCCTGCGTTGTAGATGAGCGTGTCGACTGAACCGAGCTCGCGCTCGATGGCCTGGAAAGCGGCACGCACCGACTCGGCCTGCGTCAGGTCGCACGGCACGGCCAAGCTGCCAGGCACCTCGTTCGCGAGCGCGCGCAGGCGTCGCTCATCGCGCGCCAGGAGCGCGACGCGAAACCCGTCACGTGTGAAGCGTCGTGCGAACGCCTTGCCGTTTCCCGTCCCTGCACCCACGACTGCGCAGACTCGTTGCATTTTTGTTGCCTCCTACGCTGAACGTGAGCTTTTGCAGGACGCACATCAAACGACGATTTATGCAGCATGGATAAGCTTCGCTAACCTATGAGCCATGCCGCGCGACGTGCCGCCGATTCAGCTCCTGATCGCGTTCGAGGCGGCCGCGCGGCTCGGGAGCTTCAAGGCCGCCGCGGTCGAGCTGCACCTCACGCCGTCCGCGGTGAGCCAACAGCTGCGCGCGCTCGAAGAACACCTCTCCCAGTCCTTGTTTCATCGCCTACCACGCGCGGTCGAGCTCACCGAGGCAGGTCGTTTCTACTTTGACGTCGCGCGTGAGGTCCTGGGGCTGTTCCGCAAGGGCACGGCGCGTCTGCACGAGCGCTACGGTCGACGGACCTTACGCGTGAGCACCGACCCCGCGGTGGCGTACGAGGTACTCATCCCCGCGCTCGCCGACTTTCAGGTGCTCCACCCTGACATCGATCTGCGCATCGAGGCCAGCAGCGCGCTGATCGACCCGCGCGTGGACTTGATCGACGCCGCGGTCCGATTTGGACGTGGCCAGCCATGGCCGGGGCTGGCGAGCGAACAGGTTGCGGCCATGACGAGCACGCTCGTCGCGTCTCCTCTGCTTCTCAAGAAGACGCCCATCAAGCAGCTGCGCGATCTGACGGACCACACCCTGCTCGACATCTCGGGCGCGCCCGACCACTGGGGTGTGATCGCGGCCCAGGCAGGCTTCCGTATCGGCAGACGTCAGAGCTTCGACAGCTACCTCGCGACCTTACAAGCTGCGGCGCACGGCATGGGCGTGGCGGTCGGACTATTCCCGCTCAGCAGCGCGTGGGTGCACGACGGGCGTCTCGCTACGCCCTTGCCGCTGCGTGTGCCAGGTGTCGGCTACTACCTGGTGTGTCGCCCGGAAGATCGGGAGCGGCCCGATCAGCTTGCCTTTGGCAGGTGGTTGTCGGCTCGATTTGCCGAGCTTGCACCGCTCGACGTACCGCCAGCGCGCGTGCGGCGCCGAGCGAAGTAAACGAAGCGCCTTCGTCGTCTCTCTCGCGAGCGACTGCGCGGGTGAGCGCACGAGCGGAGCTAGCGAGTCGGGCCGGGCGTCCAGGTGCCGCCGTCTTTTTCGCAGGGCTTTTTCCAGTCGTGCGTGTCGTCGCCGTCGTACACCTCGACAATGTCGTACGGTTTTCCGAACGAGGTGGTCTTGGTGTGGAGGCACGTGCCTGCGATGTCTTCGGACGCGCAGCGTTCGTCGCGAGACGTACACCAGCCGCCTACGTCGCGTGCGATGCCGAACTCGGGATCGGCGCTGAAGTACTCCTCGCAACCGTCGAACGTCGTGCCGCAGATCGCGGCGATGGGTCGACCTGCGGGCGACTTGGCGGGACCTTTGCCGGTGAACGTGTGTTTGCCAGGCTTGCTCGAGCCGGACTCTTGCCGACCGCCCTTGCCGTCTTCGGTTTCTGCGCTGGGGTCGTCGCCGCACGCCACGACGCTCAGCAACAGGCCGAGGCCGATCGGGTAGGTCCTCAAGTAGTGGAGGAGCGCAAGCCTCTCTCGGTCGGACGCAGATAGCTTGGCGGAACTCGAGCGCTTCATGTCTGCGATATGCACCGTCATGACGCGCGGGACCACGGAGCTCACCCCGAGCGTCGGAGCACGCGTGCGTGAGAGGGCTCTGACCCAACGGCAGAAACGTTCGAGGTACGCGGCGTCCCCTAGCTCGTTTGTGAGTGACAGCCAGAAGCTGTGCGGCCACGCTGCCGACAACGACTTTGGGCCAAACGGGGCCGCAGTCGCAGGAGGAACCCATGAGTGTAGACGTCAAATATCGCACCAGCGCCACCGCGACCGGTGGGCGCGACGGCCGTTCCAAGACCGAAGACGGCACACTCGACGTCAAGCTGGCGACGCCCAAAGAGCTGGGCGGCGCGGGTGGCGAAGGCAACAATCCGGAACAGCTGTTCGCAGCGGGTTACTCCGCTTGTTTTCTCGGTGCCCTCAAGGCCGTCGCGCCCAGCCAGAAGCTGCGCGTGCCGCCTGAGACCACGGTCACCGCCACGGTCGGCATCGGGCCGCGTTCGGAAGGTGGCTTCGGAATCACCGCCGACCTCAAGATCAGTCTGCCTGGCCTCGAGCGCGCGGACGCCGAGCGTCTGGTACAGGCGGCCCATCAGGTCTGCCCGTACTCCAATGCCACTCGCAACAACGTGGACGTGGGTCTCACGGTCGTCTAGCGCTGTGTAGGTGTCGCGGTCTGGTCAGGCCGGTGCGAGCGACCGCGCGCGCGGCCGTGCCTGTTGTGTGCCCTTCGTCGTGGCTTCGGGTACGAAGCTCATCGCGCGCTCGGCCAGCGCGGTGATGGTAAGCGATGGATTCACACCAGGGTTTGCAGACACCGCAGCGCCGTCGATTACGTACAGACCCGGGTAGCCAAACACCTCGTGACGGTCGTTGATCACGCCCGACTGCGCGTCGGCTCCCATGCAGGCACCACCCAAGATGTGGGCCGTGGTCGGTGCGCCCGTGAGCATCTCCGTAAACATGCTGCTGACCACGCCGTTGGTCTTCTTCGCGAAGCTTCGCGCCAGGGCCGTCGCCTCCGGCATGTTTGCGGTGGGCCCTTTTTGTTGATCGGGCACGCTGCTGACCAAGCCGACCTTACCCCCGGTAAACAAGCTGCGACCGCGGGCAAGTGTCAGAGTCGCCTCGAGCGTGCGCATGTAGAGTAAGACCTGGGTCTGCTCCGACAATCGTTTGGTGAACAGCTGACGCAGATACGCGACGGGTGAGCGCAGCCAGGCCAGCATCGAACCGAGCAGACGCGTGATGGCCGAGTCCCCGGGTGCGTGCGGACTGAGCAAGAACTTGTAGAAGTTGGAGCCTTTCCCGTAGCGCACGGGCTCGATATGGCTGTGCTCGTCCGTATGGAGGATGGAGGTGATCGCCACGCCTTGGGAGTAGTCTTCTTTTGCGCCTGGGACGAACACCGAAGGCAGTGCCTCGCTGTTCGTGCGCACGAACTGTCCGAGCCGCGGCGACAAGCGGGGCAAACCATCCGGTTGCTCCTTCATGGCCAGCAGCAAAGGAAGCGTGCCGAGTACGCC
Organism: Pseudomonadota bacterium; assembly: GCA_041179425.1. Taxonomy (GTDB): domain Bacteria; phylum Myxococcota_A; class Polyangia; order Polyangiales; family DASUME01; genus DASUME01. The sequence continues at coordinate 12,859 of JBEGTL010000176.1, forward strand.
ACCCGCGAGCACGACATTGCCCGCGTCGAACGAGCTGCCCTCGGACAGGTCGATCGAGTGCCGCGTGTGAACCACGTAGCCGCCGCCCGGCTTGGGCTGCACGGCCGTCACCTCCGTCTCGGGCAGCACCGTCACGCCGAGCTTCTCGGCGAGGTACAGGTAGTTCTGGTCGAGCGTGTTCTTGGCGCCGACCGTGCAGCCGGTCATGCATGCGCCGCAGTGGCTACATCCGACGCGGCGCGGCCCTCTGCCGCCGAAGTACGGGTCTTCTACCTCGACCCCTGGCTGTCCAAAGAAGACGGCGACGTCGGTCTTGTGGAAGTGCTCCGAGCGTCCCATGTCGGCCGCGATCTGTCGCAGCACGCGGTCACCCGCGGTGTCGCCGGGATACGTGGTGGCTCCCAGCATCTTGCGCGCGAGAGCGTAGTAAGGTCCGAGCTCTTCTTCCCAATCTGCGAGATGCGCCCACGAGGGTGCTTCGAAGAATGCGGGTTTGGGCATGGGCAGCGTGTTGGCGTACACCAGCGAGCCGCCGCCGACGCCGACGCCGTGCAGCACCGTGACGTGGCGAAAAAAACTCATTTGGTAGATGCCGAGCGCCCCGTGCTTGGGAGCCCAGATCCAGCGTTTGACGTCGCTGTTGTTTTTGGCGAAGTCCGCACGCCCAAAGCGCCGACCCTTCTCGAGCACGAGCACCCGGTAGCCCTTTTCGGCAAGACGCAAGGCCGAGACGCTGCCACCGAAGCCCGAACCAACGATGATCCAATCAAAGGAAGTACTCATGTCGCGTTCAGCCTTTCGATGATGAGACCGCATGTCGGCGCTACCCGTTGCGTTCTTGAATCATCCGATCGAGGGGCTTGGCAACTCGCTGCGCTAGTCGAGGCAGGAATCGAGCGGTTTGGCTAAGAGTGGTGACCGGGGACACCACGCAACGGCCGTTCTTGCGTCCCTTACTCTTCGGAATCGACTTGTGGGTAGCCCGCCGGCTC
>JBEGTL010000177.1:0-13794 GCA_041179425.1 Pseudomonadota bacterium
TGAAGGCCAGGGCCCGCTCCCCAGTAGGCCCAAGCACGTACCCACTCAGCGCGACGACATCATCCAGTGTCCCTGTCTTCGCCCGCACCACGCGCGGACGCTTCAGATCGGACAGCCGTGTCGCAAGCGTGCCATCGCGACCCGCCACGGCCAGCTGAGACACATACTCAGGTCGCAGCGCAGGGTCCCGATACACGTACTCCAGCAACTTCACGATCGCGTCGGGCGTCACGGCGCCACCCTTGAACAGCCCCGACCCGTTCACGATCGTCGCAGCTTCGCGCGGCACCCCCACCGTCTGCAGCAGCGCCTGCGCGCGGGCCACGCCGAGCGCCGAGCTCCCCGCGCGATGGGCACTGTGCGCGCCCACCACCTTGAGCAGCATCTCGGCGTAGTAGTTGTCGCTGTTCTTGCCTACGCGCTGCAACAACACCGCCAGCGGCTCCGACTCGTGCGTCATCAAGTTGGCTGGACTCGAGTCGGGCAGAACCACGCGCACGCGCATCTCGCCAGCGATGCGCTGCGACTTGAGCGCCGACTTGAGGCAGTTGCCCGCGTACGGCAGCGGAGCCTCGATGCGCCGTTCGTAGCCCACCCCGCGAACGGTGATGGGCATGCTGCCGGTGACCCGCAGACCCAGCTGGTCTCCGCTCGGCTTCTGCTCGGCGACCACGTTGGGCGCGCCCGATGCGGTGGTCTGGATCGCCGCCTCCAGCGCGAAGTAGTCGGGGCACTTGAGCACCACGCTGGCAGGTGCATCGACCGCCGGCCCGGGGGCCACGCGCAGCTCGTAGGCATTGCGATCGACCGACACCGCGCCCACCGCCGCACGGAACGCCGCAATCTCCTTGGGCTGCTGCTCGAACGCCGGCGGCAACATCTGATCGTCGAAGTAGCTGCCGTCGATCGCGATCTCGTCGACCTGGTGCACGCCGTAGTCGACCAGCCGGCGCGCCATCGCCAGCAGGTCCTCGTACTTGAGCGAGGGGTCACCTTCGCCGCGCAGGACGAGCAGCGGAATACGACCGTCACTGCCGATGGCACCCGACAACGTGGTGCGCAGCCGGTACTCCGGCCCAAGCTCCACCAACGCGGTGGCGGCGGTCACCAGCTTCATGTTGGAGGCCGGATTGCGTGGTGTTTCAGGGCTCAGCGTGTACAGTCGCTCTCCGCTCCACGCATCTGAAACCACCGCGCCCATGCCGTTGCCCAGGCCCGATTTCTGGACCAGCTCTGCAAGCCGACTCGCCAGCTGCTCTTTGGTCTGCACGGCCGGTGGGGCATCGGCCCGCACCACCGCTCTCGACGCGAGCGCGCCACCCGGGAGCCCGAGCATCACCAACAAGAGGGTCGTGTGCCGCTGAAGCATGGGGCCGAGCGTAGCCACTCGGCTCCCAAGTTCGAGAAATATGCGCGCGGAGCCAGGCTACGCGGTGTCGTCTTCGTGGGTTTGCTGTGCGCGCTGGGCTTGGCGACCGCGGGTTGCCGCGCGCGGCGTAGTGCGGTCGCCGACCCCAACGCGGTGGTCGTCATCCTTCCGCGCGAGCCGGAGCAGCTCGACCCGCGCTTCGTCGGGGACGCCTACGGCCTCAAGGTCACGCGCCTCCTCCACGCGTCGCTGGTGCGCATCCATCCCTTCACGCTCGAGCCCACGCCCGATCTGGCCGAGAGCGTGCAGGTCGAGACGCCGACCCGCTATCGGGTGCGCCTGCGCGCCGGCCTCACGTTCTCCGACGGCTCGGCGCTCGATGCAGACGACGTCATCGCAACCTTCCGCGGTCTGGTCGACCCGCAGGTCAAAAGCCGCTTCGTCAGCACGTTCTCGCGCGTGAAGAGCGTGTGGGCCGAGGGGCCGCACGACGTGCTGTTCGAGCTCGAGGCGCCGCACGCGACGTTCATCACCGACCTCGAGGTGCCCATCCTGCGCGCCGAAGATGCCTTGCGTCCTGCGACGCCGGGCCGACTGCCCCTCGGAGCCGGCGCCTACGTTCTGGCCGCGCGCGAGACAGGGCTGTTGTTGTTGCGCGCCAACGCCCACTATCACGCGCGCCCCGTCGCGCACCCGGAGCTCAAGCTGCTGGTCATCCACGACGACAACACGCGCGCCTTGCGCATGCTCGCAGGCGCGGGTGATCTCGCGCTCAACACCATCCCTCCGTTGCTCCTCCCGTTGTTCGAGCGACCCGGCTTTCGGATCCAGTCGGAGCCCGGCGTGGGCACCACGTACATCGGCATCAACCTGGAGCAGCCGGCGCTGGCCGACGTCCGCGTGCGGCGCGCCATCGCGTACGCCATCGATCGCAAGCGGCTCATCGCCTACAAGCTGTTCGGCCGCGCGCGCCTGGCCAGCAGCTGGATCGCCGACTCGCACTGGGCCTACGCAGCAGACACGCCGAGCTACGACTTCGACCCTTCGCACGCGCGTGTGCTGCTCGAGCAGGCGGGGCTCAAGGTCGGTCCCGACGGCTTCCGGCTCAAGCTCACGCTGCGCACCAGCAGCGACCGTGGCGTCATCTCCATCGCGCGTGCGCTGTCGAGCATGCTGCGCGACGTGGGCATCGATCTCGACGTGCGCCCGAGCGAAGGCGCCACGCTGCTTGCGGACTTGGCGCGCGGGCGCTTCGAGCTGACGTACCTGCAGAGCCCCGAGGTGATCGAGCCCCACGTGCTGAGCTGGTTTTTCCAGAGCGATCGCATCCCCGAGAAGGGCAAGCGCGAGGGCGCCAACCGCTGGCGTTTGCGCAGCCCCGAGCTGGATGCGGCGCTCGAGCTTGGGCGCGCCAACACCGACCGCGCCACCCGCATCGAGGCCTACCATCGCGCGCAGCACCTGCTCGCACGCGAGCTTCCCGTCATCCCGCTCTGGCACGATGACGTGGTGGCCGTAACCTCCGCGCGTCTGTCCGACTTCAAGGTCCCCCGCGACGCGCGTTTTGGGACAGTCGTCGGCGCCAGCGCGGGCGGGAGCACGCCATGATCTTGCGCGATCCCATCCACGGCCTGATCGCCTTCGAGGGCGAGCGCGAACAGGTCATCAAGCCGCTCTTGGCGACGCGCGAGGTGCAGCGCCTGCGGCGCGTGCGCCAGCTGGGCCTGGCATCGCTGGTCTTTCCGGGCGCGGAGCACTCGCGTTTCTCCCACGCCATCGGCACCGCGCACGTGATGTGCAAGCTGCTCGACCGCATCGGCGCCGTGCAGCACGCCATCCCCGAAGATCAGCGGCTCGACGCCGAGTCGCGCCGCGATGCGCTCGCGGCCTCGCTGCTGCACGACCTCGGTCACGGGCCGTTCTCGCACCTGTTCGAGGAGGTGTTCGCGGATGCACCGCGCCACGAAGCGTGGACCGTGGCGATGATCGAGGAGCCCAGCACCGACGTGCACCGTGCGCTCGAGCGCCTGGGCGCGGGCACGGCGACGCGTGTTGCGGCGCTGGTGCAGGGGCAACACCGGCTCGCGTACCTCGGCCACGCGGTGAGCGGCACGCTCGACGTCGACCGCTGCGACTACCTCTTGCGCGACAGCCACATGACCGGGGTCCGCTACGGCATGTTCGACCTCGAGTGGTTGCTCCAGGCGCTCAGCTTTGGTGAGATTGAAGAGCAAGACGGGTCGCGACGCTGCGTGCTGTCCATCGAGGGACGCAAGGGACTGCCGCCTATCGAGGGATTTTTCCTCGCTCGCAACTACATGTACCAGCAGCTCTACCACCACAAAGCGGTCCGCGCGGCCGAGGTGCTGGTGCGCGCCATCTTTGCGCGGGCGATGGAGCTGCTGCGCGCTGGCGTCGACCTCGGAGGCAGCACACCGCGCGCGTTTGCAGAGATCGCGCGCGGCGCACGGCCCAGCCTCGAGGCTTACCTCGAGCTCGACGACGCGGCCCTGACCTCGGCCATCGCGACCTTTCAGCACGCGAAGGACCCGGTGCTCTCCGACCTGTGCCGTCGTCTGCTCGCGCGCGTGTTGCCCAAGACCATTCCACTGGTCGAGCTGCCCGAGGCCGAGGCTTCGTGGCAGCTGGCTCACCAGCACGCGTGTGACATTGCAACGCGACACGGCTACCGGGCCGACCTCTACGTCTGGCTCGACGTGCCCTCCGACGTGCCCTACGCGGAGCCCAAGGCGCCGCGGTCGAGTGCGCTGTGGGTCGCCCGTCGACATCGCCCCATGGCACTGCTCGGTGACGTCTCGTTCCTGCTTCGCGAGCTACGAAACAAGCGCACCGTGCGGCCGCGGCTCGTGTTTCCGGCGGAGCTCCGCGACGAGATCAGCGCGGCCATCGAGCCCCTGCCTTGAGCGGCTGACGACGTTCGAAGCACGTCCTCGTCGGGCGAGCTTCGATTCGTGTGTTACGCTCCTTGCAAGGGACCGGCACGGGGGAGACGAGCATGTTAGATGCGCCCTGTGTCGGGGGGATACGCGTGTCCGACGAGCAACGAACAACTCGCGCGGAGTGCGCGATCGATGGACAACAAGCAGCTCGCGCGGCGCGGGCGACCGCTGGACTCGGCAGGATGAGATGGCGAAGCTTCTAGTCGTCGACGACCAGCGCAACATGCGCACCACGCTTGCGATGATGTTGCGCGGTGCAAGCCACGACGTCGATGAAGCCGAGAACGGCGAGGCCGCGGTCGAGCGGCTGGCGAGCGACGTCTACGACTTGGTGCTCACCGACCTCAAGATGGGGAGCACCGATGGGCTCGACGTGCTGCGCGCCGCCAAAGAGGTGTCGCAGCTCACCGAGGTCATCGTCATGACGGCCTACGGGACCATCGAGAGCGCCGTCGAGGCCATGCGTCTCGGGGCGCAGGACTACATCCAAAAGCCGTTCACCGAGCAAGAGCTGCTGCTCAAGGTGCAAAAAGCCATCGAGCAGCGGCGCATCGCCGGCGAGATGAGCGTGATGGCCGCGGAGTTCCGCGAGCGGTACAAGTTCGACAACATCATCGGCCGCTCGGGCGCCGTGCGCGACGTGCTCGCACGTATCGTCCGCATCGCCCCCACCGATGCCACGGTGCTCATCACCGGCGAGAGCGGCACCGGCAAGGAGCTGGTCGCGCGCGCGGTGCACGCCAACTCCAAGCGCGCCACGCGTCCCTTCGTCTCCGTCAACTGCGCCGCCATCAGCGAGACGTTGCTCGAGAGCGAGCTGTTCGGCCACGTGCGCGGCGCCTTCACGGGTGCGGTCAGCGCTCGCAAAGGCCTGTTCGAGGAGGCCAACGGCGGCACGTTCTTTTTCGACGAGATTGCGGAGACCCCGCCCTCGTTTCAGGCAAAGCTCCTGCGCGCCATCCAAGAGGGTGAGATCCGGCGGCTCGGCGACAACAAGCCCATCCACGTCGACGTGCGCATCGTGGCGGCCACCAACCAAGAGCTCAAGAGCGCCATCGAAGAAAAGCGCTTCCGGCAGGACCTCTACTATCGGCTCAACGTGGCGCGCTTCATTCTTCCGCCGCTGCGCGACCGGCGCGAAGACATCCCCCAGCTCGTCGAGCACTTCCTCGACAAGTTCTCCAAAAAGATGTCGCGCCACGTGGTCGCCGGGGAGGGCGTGCTCGACTACCTCGTGCGCTACGAGTTCCCGGGCAACATCCGCGAGCTCGAGAACATGATCGAGCAGGGTGTGGCGCTCGCACTCAACGGCGTGGTGCAGCGCGACGACGTCATCCCTCCCGAGGTGCAGCTGGCCCGGCATCGGCCCGACCCCGCGCGCAGCAACAGCAGCTCACAGGTGGACGACGCGAGCGGCCGCTCGCTCCAAGACGTGGTCGACGAGGCGGAGCGCAAAGCCATCGAGGCCATGCTGCGCGAGGTCGACGGCAACAAAGAGCGCGCCGCCGAGCTGCTCGGGCTCAGCTCCACGACGCTCTGGCGAAAGATGAAGCGACTCAACGTCACCTGGCCGGGCTGACCGTCTCTCAGTCCAGTGCCGACGGCGAGGTTTATTCTCGTGCAAAGCGCGCGCGGCTGGTCGAGGATGCAGACGTGAGAGCCCCTGCGTGTAAGCGCACACGCTGGCTTCAAATTTGAGAAAACGGTTTCAGCAACGCATGGAAAACCCACCTCGCCAGCGCGGGGCAGACGACGCCTGCTCCTGAAATCACTCGGCTTTTACCAGCGGATAAGCCGCGCATCCGGCGGCACGTGCGTTGCTACTTGGAAGGACTGCGCAACGCGACCCCGCCCCCGGCGGTCGCGGCGCCCAAGCAGCACTTCAAGGCAGCACCCATGGCGCACCGCATCCTCATCGTCGACGACGAAGCGAACCACCGACGCAGCCTCTCCATCAGCCTGCGCATGGAGGGCTACGACGTGATCGAGGCCGCCGACGGTGAGCACGCGCTCAACACCATCGCCGAGCAACCCGTCGACATCGTCGTCTGTGATCTCATGATGCCGCGCGTCGACGGCCTCGAGCTCGCGCGTCGCCTGCGCTTCGCGCACCCCCAGACGCGCGTCATCCTCATGAGCGCCTACCACCTCACCCGTGCCCAGCTCGAGCGCGCGCAGGTTGGCGAGATCGGCTTCCTGCCCAAGCCCTACGCCTTCGAGCAGCTGCAGGTCCAGCTCGAGCGCTGCACCGAGAGCCTGAGCACCGAGCCGCTGGCCGTCGCGCTGTAGGCAGTCAGTCTCCGCACCCGGTTCGGGGTCGCTTCGCTGCCAGCAATGGTCGCTTCGCTGCCAGCAATGGTCGCTTCGCTGCCAGCAATGGTCGCTTCGCTGACAGCAATGGTCGCTTCGCTGCCAGCAATGGTCGCTTCGCTGCCAGCAATGGTCGCTTCGCTGCCAGCAATGGTCGCTTCGCTCCCCGCCTTCCGGCTCCTCAGCGACCCAGAGCTTGGATGCGAGCCGTGATCTGGGCGGCGTCCGGCGCGTTGGGCGTGAGCTGTAGGTAGCGGCGCAGCGCATGACGGGCAGCGTCCGGTTCGCCCAGCGTGGCCGCCACCAAACCTAGACCGCGCAGCGCGGCTGGGTGCGAGGGATTGGCGCGCAGCACTTGTTGGTAGCTGGCTTTGGCCTCGGAGAGGCGACCCGTCGCAAAGGCCTTCAGTGCGTTGGCCATTGCGAGCTGCGTGTCCGCGCCGCTCTGCGCGAGGGGCGCAGGTGTGTTGGAGCGTCCGGCCGGCTTCGCGGCGATTGGAGGTGGGGTCGCCACCGTCGTCGCGGCAGGGGCGCTCGTCTCGTGAGGGGGTTGTTTGTCGGCGGCGACCTGCTTGCCTACCTGCGCGACTGCGATCGGCAGAACGACTTCGCTCGCCTTGCTCACTCGTTGCGCGCGTGGGCCGACGGGCGCGAGCTTGTGACGAACGTCCTCGTTCTTGGGTGCCTGCGCTGTGGTCGGGCCTGGTGCTGTCTCTTCGACACCGCGCACACGAGGCGCAAAAGCCGGACGAATACGTTCTGGCTCGGCGTCTTCGGGCTTGGCGTCTTCGAGCTCGGCGTCTTCGGGCTTGGCGTCTTCGAGCTTGGCGACTTCGGGCTTGGCGTCTTCGAGCTTGGCGACTTCGGGCTCGGCGACTTCGGGCTCGGCGACTTCGGGCTCGGCGTCTTCGGGCTTGGCGACTTCGGGCTCGGCGACTTCGGGCTTGGGCTCGCCACCGACGGTTCTGGCCTCGGGCGCTTGCGCCAACGGGGCGCGTTCGTCCGCACGCGCACCGGACGCAGCAGGTCGCTGAACCTGCTTTGGTGCGGCCGCGCGCGGGCGGGCGACCGTTGCTTGATCGACCACGAGCGTGCTCGGCCCCACGAGAGAACCGCCGAGCAGCAACATGAGGCCGCCCACGGCGAGGGCCATGCGCGGCACCCTCGAGACGGTGCGTCGGGTCGCCGTGACCCAGCCGAGCACAGTCTCTGCCGCGCTCGTGCGTCGCTTTTGTGCGTGCGACGGCGCGGGGGGCACCGGCGTAGGAGCCGTGGTCACCGCCGTGGCGCGCTCTGCACTCTCCCGATCGGCGGCGGCTCGCGCGAGGTCTCTCGCCTCGAGCTCCAGCTTGCACACGTCGAGCTCGGCCAGCAGCTGCTCGGGCGACGACTGTCGTTTCGCGGGCTGGCACTCGAGAGCCTGCAACAGCACGCGCTCGAGCTCGGGCGGACAGTCGCTGCGCAGGCCGCGGATAGGCGTGACCGGCTGGCTCAGCGCCGCCACCATGTAGTCGCTGAAGCAGGTGCTCTCGTGGGGCGGCTTGCCGGTCAGCGCTTCGTAGAGCACCGCGCCCGCCCCGTAGATGTCGGTGCGCGCGTCGACCTCTTCGCCGCGCAGCTGCTCCGAGGACATGTACTGCGGGGTGCCGATCAGCTCGCCCTGCATCGTCAAACGCATCGGCGCTTGAAACGGCGAGTGCCGCTTGGCCACGCCCAGGTCGACCAGCTTCACCGTATACGCCTCGCCGCCGGTGCGGTGGAGCATCACGTTGGCGGGTTTGACGTCGCGATGAACGATGCCCGCCGCGACCAGCGACGTCAGAGCCATGGCCATCTGCCGTCCGATCTCGATGACCTCGGCGATGGGCAAGACGCCGTGGGCGAAGCGCTCGTTGAGGCTGTCGCCCTCGACGCGCTCGAGCACGAGAAACGGCGTTCCGTCGGGAAGGCTGCCCGCGTCGAAGATGGCGAGCACGTTGGGGTGCTGCACCAGCGCGGACAAGCGCGCCTCGCGCACGAAGCGCTCGTGCAGCAACGCCTTCTTGTCGCAGTTGAGCAGCGGGACCTTGATGGCCACGCGCCGCCCAAGGCCAAGGTGCTCCGCGTCGTACACGGTCGCAAAGCTGCCGCGTCCGAGCACGCCGTGGATGTGATACTGGCCGTGGTGGATGTGCTGCCCCGGTGCGAGCGCGTCCACGCTCTCATCGGGCACGTCGAGCTGCAGAGCCTCGTCGATGCTCAGGATCGCTTGATGACCGCGCACGAGGAGGCCCGTCATCGTGGACCTCCACAGGTTTGGCCTTGGCACAAGGAGTCACACAGCTCGCGCAGCTCCCGGTCGCCGCGCACCTGTTGCGGGTCACACACAGAGGGGTCGCTGTTGATGCTCCCGATCAAACAGGTCAGGCACAGCGCAGTGCGGGTCAAGCACACCGCAAGACACACCACGAGCGGGGAAGACTGCGGCGGCTGCACGACCGGAGGCACGGACGCAGGGACGCTGGGTGCCGGCGTCCCTGCGTCGACTACCGGCGTGGGCGTCGTGGGTGCGGGCGTTGTCGGTGCGGGCGTCGTGGGTGCAGGTGTCGTCGGAGCGGGCGTCGTGGGTGCGGGCGTTGTCGGCACCGGCGTCACGGGAGTCGGGTCGACGGTGGGAGTCGTGGGTGTTGGCGTCGCCGCGGGCGGGGTGACCGGGGTCTGGACGGGAGCGGCCGCGTCTTCGGGCGCGGCGGGCGGCACTGCTGCGGAGGAGCCGCCATCGACGGCAAGCTGGGATACCGCGCCGTCGCTCGCGCCCGACGGACTACTCCCGTCGGGAGTGCCGGGTGGGAGCGACGAACCCGGCGACTGTGCATCACCCACCAGTGCGGACCCTCCGCCGTCGTCACCGCGACGAGGCTCGGTGGCGAGTCCCGCCTCCACTTCGCGGATGGGGGAGAGCGAGCCGTCGACCTCGAGAGGAAGGTCGCGGTCCTGCACGCAGAACCCGCGATAGCAGCTCTCCGTGAGCGGGCAGGGCGTCGTCTCGTTGCAGCGCGTGCTGTGATTGACGCCAAAGTCGGCGGTGCACGCGCCCAACGCGACGAGCCACAGCAGTGCGATGTGTGCCCGCATCACCAGCCTCCTCGCCAGGCCCCGTCGAGCATGAGCATGGCCCCGGCGCCCGTCGGTTGCACGCGAACCGTCGCCGTGGTGACGACCGGTTCGCTAGCGGCGGCGCCGCGCGGGGAGGACGCGGCATCACTGCGCAGGGCTGCCCATCGCCAGAGGAGGGTGCCGACGCCCACGGTGGTGACGACTGCACCTGTGCTGGCAAAAAAGGTAGCGAGGCGCGCCCGGCGGTCGGCCCGCGCAAAGGCCGACTGGGCGTGATCGACGTCCTGTTCGGTCGTGATGTCGGTGCGGCCAAAGGCGCGCTCGTCGCGCCGCGAGAGGAGACCGCTGGTCAGCCCGGCGGCCAGTAGACCCACTCCGAGTGCGGACAATGTCCAGCCTGCACGCCAGCGTCGATCGGGTGCGTCGCGGTCGCGCGAGGCGACTCGTAGACTCGGCTCGCTGGCGAGCGCGACCGACTGTGGAAACAGCTGGGCCAGCACGTGTTGCAGGGTGCGATCGATGTCTTCGGAGGTGAGCGAACGAAGCACGCCCTGCGCACGCCACGCCTCTCCCTGTTCGAGGGCTTGGTCTTGCACCAGCAAGGTCAGTGTGAGCGAGCCGTCCGGCTCGGCCGCCAGCTGCCGCACGAGCAGCGCGCCAGCCTCGAGCTGCTGGGCCATCAGCTGCAGACAAGCGTTCTCGTCCGCACCACAACCTGCCGCGAGCTGCAGGTCTTCGAGCGGAACGGGCAAGCTGCGCACGCTCCCGAACTCTCGCAGCTTGGAGAGCTTGACGTGCAGCGCTGCATCGACGATTGCAGCCTGTGCTGGGTCGACACCGACCGCTGCAGCGCGCAGGACCGAGAGCCGCTGGCCTTCTGCGTTGGCCCGCGCGGGTGCTTGCGCAAGCGACAGTGCGATGAAGACGGCAAGCGACAACAACACCGTCCCGCGCAATCCAAGCGCAAACGCGCGCTCTGGTGCGCGCGAACGAACACCTGACTGGTCCTCGCGCTGGGGCTCTTCATGCGCCAGCGGCGAACGGACCCGCAAGCCGGTGAGGTCAAAGCGCGCCCTCGGGCGCGCGAGCGAAGATAAGAAGGACTGCATGGGATACATCCGCTGCTCCCCACTCGCGGAGTCGCGAGCGACACCCAAGCGAGAGCACCTACGAGTGCGAACGACAGTGCGTGGTGCCACCCGCTCCCGACCCGGGACAGAGTTCACGGCGAAGCGCCCATGACAAGCGGAAGCCCGCAATTGAGCGCCGTGAGCAGCATACAACCGGCAAATGGGAATGGCTCGAAATGATCTCGCTGCAGAGCGTCCGTCGACGTCGTCGAACTACGGTCTGACTGACGTGTCCGAAGGTGGACGGCTAGTTGCTTTCGCCGCCATCGCGGCGAATGTTGAGCGCGCGCATTTTTTTGTGGAGGTTGGTGCGCTCCACGCCCAGCACCACAGAGGCCCGCGATATGTTCCAATCGTAGGCCTTGAGTGTGGCGGTGATGTAGTCGGCTTCGGCCTTGTCGCGGAACTCGCGCAGCGTCAGTCGCTCCCCGCCGCTGGGCTCTAGAGGGATGGAGCCACTCGACGAGCGAGAGCTCGCGCCGCTGTTCGCCGCAGGCGGCGGCTCGTACGACACCGACTGTGCCGACGACGTCTCGCGGATGCGTCCCTCTGGCGGCAGATCGTCGAGCGTGACCATGTCTCCGCTGAGGATGACCATGCGCTCGACCACGTTCTTGAGCTCGCGCACGTTGCCCGGCCAAGCGCGCTCGGCCAGCGCGTCGAGTACCTCGCCGTCGAGGTGTTTCTCGCGAACGCCGTTCTCCTTGGAGAACGTACGCGCGAACGAGAGCGCGAGCGCGGGGATGTCCTCGCGCCGCTCGCGCAACGAAGGGCTGCGCACCGGTACGACACTCAGACGAAAGTACAAGTCCTCGCGAAAGCGGCCTTCGGACACGGCGAGCTCGAGATCACGATTGGTGGCGGCCAACACGCGCACGTCGACCAGCACCGTGTGCTCGCTGCCCACGCGCGTGATCTCTCCGCTCTGCAGTGCGCGCAGCACCTTGGCCTGTGCGTCGAGGCTCATGTCGCCGATCTCGTCGAGGAACAGCGTGCCGCCATTGGCCTGCTCGAACAGACCCTTCTTGCGGGACTGCGCGCCGGTGAACGCCCCCTTTTCGTAGCCGAACAGCTCGCTTTCGATCAGCTCGGAGGGGATGGCTGCGCAGTTCACCTTCACGAACGGCAGCTCTTTGCGTGGGCTGAGAAAGTGGATGGCGCGCGCGATGAGCTCTTTGCCGGTGCCGCTCTCGCCGGTGATGAGCACGCGGCCGCGCGTGGGTGCGACCTTCTCGAGCTCGGCGAACAGACGGCGCATGACGGCGCTCTCGCCGATCATCTCGTAGCGCTCCGTGGAGTCGGCGCGCAGGCGCTCGACTTCGCGCTGGAGCTTGGAGGTCTGCAGCGCGTTGTTGACGCTGATGAGGACGCGGTCGCGGTCGAGGGGCTTCTCGAAGAAGTCGGTGGCGCCCATCTGCACGGCTTCGACGGCCTCGGCCACGGAGGCGTGACCACTGATGACGATGACCGGAAGCTTCTGCAGCTCGGGCTTGGCGCGGATGATGGAGAGGGCCTCGAGCCCGTTCATGTTGGGGAGCTTGAGGTCGAGGATCGCGAGGTCGACCTCGCGTGTCTCGAGGAGCTTGAGGGCTTCTTCGGCGCTACCGGCCTCGAGGGTGTCGAAGCCTGCTCCGCTCAGGACCATCTGGAGTGTGCGGCGAATGTTTCGTTCGTCGTCGACGACCAAGATGGTTGCAGCCATTGCCGCCCTTTACCATTCCCTCTCCGAAAGCGCCCGATCCTGACATCCCTTGTCAGCCTGGGTATGCCGACGGAGAACTGCGCCCCGCCGACCTCATGTCCACCGCCGGCAATCGACTTACCGACAATCGAGTTACCGGAAGACGCGACCAGCAGCCGCATCACCCAGCAAGACCAGCAACCGGAAGAATTGCCGCCAAGCCCGCATGATGGCACTGTCGCGAGCGAGCGAGCGAGCGAGCAAGCCAGCGAGTGAGCGAGTGAGCAGGGCGGACGCATGACCGAATGGATAGATCAGGTCACAGCGATGCAAGCTCTGTTTCGAGAGCGTTACTTGCGCCTATCCCGCTTCCGCGAAGACGGACGCCTCGCCGACGAGCTGACCACCGAAGCCCGCCCGGTCCTCGAGGCGTTGCACACAGCGTACGCGCCAGCGGACGGACCACGTGCACTCCATGAACCGTACGCGTTGCTGAACCTACTGGCCCGTCGCGCGGCCACCCTCGGCGCGACCCCCTGCGTAGCTCTTGCGCTCCCGACAGCGATCGCCGCCGCCCTACGCTCCGCAGACGTCGTGGTCGATTCCGACTTGGAACACGAGCTCGCGATCGTCTCCCTCGAAGGCTACAGCGCCGCGCGCGACGAATGTGTGACCGGCCAGCTCCGCCAAACGATCGCCGAGCGCCAGGTCGCAGTCCGGCTCGGGCCGCGCTGCGTCGCCATCTTCCTGCTCGGCGAGCACGACGAACAGCAGCTCACCCCAACGCTCGATCGTTTTGCCCGCGAGCTCTTGCGCGGCGATGTGCAGAGCTGCTTACTCGACATCTCCAGGCTCGACCCGATCGACGAGGAGCTCGCGCGCGCGCTGGGCCGCTTCTGCGGACAGGCCGACACGCTCGGCGTATCTACGTTCCTGTTCGGGGCCTCCGCCGCCCTGCGCGAGCAGTTCGATCGCTGGTCCGTCGTCACCACCGTGAGGCACGCGTCGCCGCCCGCGCTGCACGCCGCATCGATCGAAGGCGCTCTTCCCAGCGCCGGGACTACTGCATTCGTCGACGACTTCGAGCTCGCGCAGAGCCGGGCGCTAGCCGCCGCCGGCCTCTCGCTGCGGGCTCGACGTAATTGGACACGCCTCTTTTTTCCGACTCGGGGCGCAATGGTGCGATGACATGAGCCTGGATGAATTGCGCGTGAATTGCCGCCGAACGTGCGCCGATGGCCACGATGT
>JBEGTL010000178.1:0-13777 GCA_041179425.1 Pseudomonadota bacterium
AGGCAGCCGCGTTGGCCTCGGTGCTGGCCATGCTGGGCGGACCGGAGGCACTCGACCGCCTGCGAGGCTTACTGTCTGCAGACGAGCCTCACACGCGGCGCGCTGCGCTGCACGCGCTCGGCCGCATCGGCGGTGCGCGCGCTGCACAGATGGTGGCCCTCGCGCTGGCCGACGAGAACAGCGACGTGCAGGTGGCCGCCGCACAGGTGCTCGGACGTCTGCGCGACGAGCGCGGCGGTGTCCCGGGCGCCAGTGAGCTGATGCTCGCGGTGCAGTCCGAGCATGCGCAGGTGCGCGCCGCCGTCGCACGCGCGCTCGGCAACACGGGGCTCTTGCAGGCCATCGAGCCGCTGTGCGAGCTGCTTCGTGACGACGACGGTGGTGTAGCGATCGCGGCCATCGACGGGCTTGGTCAGGTCGCCGGAGACACGCTGTCGGACAAGCTCAAAGATGCGCTCATCCATCCCGACCGCGAGGTGGTCAAGGCGGCACTGCGCGCGCTCGCGGCCACGCGCGACCCGGACGCAGCGAGCGAGCTCATCGCAGCGCTCAGCCACGACGCCTGGGATGTGCGGCAGGTCGCGGCCGAGCTGATCGGCGAGCTACGTGCGATGAGCGCCCGGCCCGCGTTGGCGGCACAGCTCGCACGCGAGAGCGACGACCTGGCTCGCGCTGCACTGTCGGACGCGCTGAGATCTCTTGCGGAGGAGGTAGGGTAGTGCCCCTTCTCTTCGACAGCGGACCACGGATCAGACCGGAAGAGTTCCGTCTGCTGCGCGATCTGGTCAACGAGTTCTGCGGGATTCGTTTTCCGGACGACATGCAGTTCGTGATGGAACGCAAGCTCAAGGAACGCTTGCAGCGCCTGGAGATCAAGGACTTCGCCGAGTACTACCACTACCTGCGTTATCATCCGGACGCGCGCGCCGAGCTCGAGCGTGCGGTGGACGTGCTGACCACCAACGAGACCTACCTGTTTCGTGAGGAGTATCAGCTGCGCGCGTTTCAGCGTGAGGTGCTGCCGCTCTTGCATCGGCGCGGGCAAAAGCAGCAGCGACTCTCCATCTGGAGTGCGGGCTGCTCGACCGGCGAAGAGGTGTACACGATCGCCATCCTGATCCGCGAGTCACACATGTTCGAGGGCTGGGATGTGCGCGTGATCGGCAACGACATCTCGCGGCGCGTGCTCACGGTGGCGCGCCGCGGCAGCTACGGGCCGTCCAGCTTTCGCAGCATGCCGGAGAGCTACAAGAGCTTCTTCGTGGAGACGCCCGAGGGCCGCACGGTGCGACCCGACATCCGCACCATGTGCAGCTTCGCCTACCTCAACTTGCTCGACCAGACGCGCTTCAGCGTCGTTGGTACGGTGGACGCCATCTTTTGTCGCAACGTGTTGATCTACTTCGACACCGCCTCGCGCCGTAAGGTGATCGAGGGCTTTTACGAGCGCCTGTCGCCGGGGGGCTTTTTGTTCCTTGGCCACAGCGAGTCGCTTCTCAACGTGTCCACTGCATTCGAGCTGGTACATTTGTCGTCCGACCTGGTCTATCAAAAGCCGTTTGCTCCCGAAAAGGGTTCACCGCTTGGAGAACCTAAATGAGCCCCGGCAAGCTGAGAGTCATGGTGGTCGACGACTCGGCGCTCAACCGACGCACCATCGGCGACGTGTTGGGTGCGCTCGAGGGCGTCGAGGTGGTGGGCAAAGCTGCCGATGGTGACGAGGCGCTGCGGCTCGCGCAGTCGCTCTCGCCCGACCTCATCACGCTCGACCTCGAGATGCCGCGCATGGACGGCTACACGTTCTTGCGCTTGTTGATGGCGCGTCAGCCCACGCCGGTGATCGTGATCAGCGGCAGCGCTGGGCGCGACAGTGTGGGCCGTGCGCTCGAGCTCGGTGCCATCGACTACGTCGCCAAGTCCAGTCGTCCGGCGCTCGATGCACCGGGCATCGAGATCGAGCTGGCCGAAAAGGTCGCCAACCTCCGTCAGCTTGCGCTGGCGGGGCGTGGACCCATGAAGCGTGCGTCGCAGGGGGGGGCCGCCGCGCTGCTGCACAAGCCCGCGCCGCGCACCAACTGGAACGGCGCGGCAGATCGTGAGCCCACGCCTGAGGTCCGCGACCCGCGCCAGCCACGACCGGGCTCCACGCCCACGCCCGAAAAGGAAAACGCAGCCAAAGAGACAGGCCTCACTCGGCTGGTCGTGATCGGCGCGTCCACGGGTGGACCGAGCGCACTGGTCGAGGTGTTCTCGCAAGTGCGTACATGTGCGAGCACCGCGATCGTGGTCGCCCAACACATGCCCGAGCGCTTCACCAAGACGTTTGCCGAGCGGCTCAACCGGCTCAGCGTGCTGCGCGTGAGCGAGGCCCGTGAGTTCGAGCCCCTGCACCCGGGTCGAGCCATCTTGTGCCCGGGCGGCAAGTGCCTCGAGATCACCGGCTTTGGCCATGGTTTTGCGGCGTTGGTGGTCGACCCCGCGCCGTCCGATAGGTTCATTCCGTCTGCCGACCGGCTGTTCAAGAGTGCCGCCGAGCTTGCGCGCGAAAAGGTGATCGGCGTGGTGCTCACCGGCATGGGCGACGACGGTGCGCGCGGGGTGGTGTCCATCAAGGCACGCGGCGGCATGGTGCTGGCCGAGTCCGCCGAGACCGCGGTCATCTACGGCATGCCGGGCGCGGCAGTGCGCACGGGAGAGGTCGACCGGACCCTACCGCTCGGTGCGCTGGCTGCCTATTTGGCGGAACTGATTGTCTGAGCGCGCCTCATCGTGGGAACATCGAGCGTTCAGCTGGGGGAGTGGAGCGCCATGAACGACAAGAGATCGCCGGACGCGCGCGCGAACTTTGCGCAAGAAGCGATTGATGGCGGAGCCTTCCGTCCACTCGCTCGCGGCGGCGAAGCGGTCCAGCACTTGCGGCAGGCGCTCGAACGAGTGCAGCGCGAGAGCGTGAGTCTGGTGCGCATCGGAGCCAGCCTCGAAGAGTTCGTGCGTCAGCAAGAAGGGCGCTACGCCGAGCTCGAGCAGGAGCTCAACGACACGGCCTTACTCTACGTCGCCAGCTACCAGCTCCAGGCGCGCGCACAGCCCAAAGAAGTGCTGCGCCTCGTGCGAGAGCTGCTCGAGCTGCTGGTGGGCGTCGAGTCGTTTGCGCTCTATCTCGGTGCCCCGGGCAGCACGGTGCAGCCGGTTGCGCACAAGGGCCTGAGCGACGCCGACCTCGCGCCGCTGCGCACTACCGAAGGCGCGCTCGAGACCGTGTTCTCGCGCAAGACGCCACTGATGGTCGAAGACAGTCCGCTGCCCAAGGGCACACTTCAGGCGCCTTTGGCGGTGGTCCCCCTGATGCTCGGCGACCGCGTCATCGGCGCCATCGTGATCGTCAGCTTGTTCCCGCACAAGACCAGCTGGGCGCAGGTCGACCAGCAGCTGCTCCATCTCCTGTCGTCGCACGCGGCATCCGCGTTGGTGGCGGCGCACCTCGTGCAACGACAAAGCGATCTGTTGGGTACTCTCGCCGCTCTCGGCGAGAGTCTCAAGTGAGGGGACATGACTCGGTATCGATGCTTGGTAGTCGAAGACTCGCAGGTCATGCGACAGTTGCTGGTGTTCGCGCTTCAGCGTGTGCGTGAGCTCGACGTCACCGAAGCCGACGATGGTGTTGACGCCTTGCGCAAGCTGACGGGCGCTCGGTTCGACATCATCATCACCGACATCAACATGCCCATCATGGACGGGCTCAAGCTGGTGAAGCGCATCCGCTCCGACGAGACCTACAAAAACGTGCCGATCATCGTGGTCACCACAGAGGGCTCGCAAGAAGACAGATCGCGCGCGCTCGCACTCGGCGCGAACGCGTACATCACCAAGCCCATCCAAGGCCCGCAGGTCGTGGCCAAGGTCAAAGAGCTGCTGCAGATGTGATGTTGGTGGGTAGCTCCGCTCGGCACGGACGTTCCGCCTGCCCGAGAGGCGATGGACGATCTTGCTGTGCAGCTCGCTTGCTCGACCGCACCAGCAGGCGTTATGTCTTCCGTCTGTGAAGTGTGCATCCACGGTTCCTGCGCTCTGTTGTCTGATCCTGGTCTTTGGCGCCGTGGCCTGTAGTGATGGCAAGGGCAGTCGAGGTGTCGCGAACGAGGCTCGCGATGCGGGCCTCGACGCTGGCGCCAACGCTGACGCCGGTGCCGCGATCGACGCGGACGCGGACAGCGCCGATGCCTCGAGCCCAGATGCGATGAGCGCGGATGCGGGTAGGGTCTGTTTCCCGTGCCAGGGATATTGAACCTGCGGAGGGCCGCATTCTCATATCGACCTCACGCCCGAAGCAGACGGCTGTTTCTTGAGCGGGCTGCCGGAGCGCAATCTCCTCTTGCCCGACGGCACGATCACGGTGGGCGGTCGCATCGTGGGGCATGCGAGCGGCTCCGGCGCACGAGTCAGCGTCTCTGGCGCGGATGGTGGTCGGTGGCTCTACTGCGCGGCCGGTGGTGGCTGCCACGGTTGATTGGTATCCGGGATGGGGCTAGGCGCGGGAGGCAGCCGCGCGTGGCCTGCCTCGCGTGGCCTTGGCGGCAGAGGCCGCCGTCGTCGCGCGCGCGGCCTTCGTCGCACGAGCGGGCGGAGCAGACTTGGCGGGGGCAGACTTGGCGGAAGCAGGCGGCGCAGACTTGGTGCCGCGCGGCTTTTGTTGTTTGCGCGCGCGGCTGGCTTCGACCTCGACGACCCAAGTGGCGAGCATGGAGCGCATCGAGCTGCGCACCTCTTGTTCGGCTCGGTCGGCGTCGCCCTCGGCGATGGCGCGCGCGAGCGGCATGTAAAAGCCACTGTGCCGCACTTCGTTGGCGACCCACGCGTGGCTCTGCTCTTGAATGAGCGAGGCGCAGCGCTTAAAGCTGTTGTAGGTCAGCTGGTAGACGATGTGCTCGGCGCCCTCGTGCACGAGATCCCAGAACTGATTCTCGAGCTTGTAGAGCGTGGCGTCTGTCTGCGTGCGGCTCATCTCGTCCGCGACTTGCAACAGCTGGTCGCGCACTCTCGGCTTGGCGCGCTTGGCACAATGGCGAACCACATCGGGAGCCAACGCGCTGCGCATCTCGAGGATGGGAATCCAGTAGCTGAGCGAGGTCTTGCGCGACCCGGCCTGCTCCATCATCAGGGCGAGCAGATCGAGCCCGCCGTGCGCACGAAAGTCGAGCACACGCGTGCCATCGCCGTGCAGCACTTGCACGAGGCCCATCTGCGCGAGGCGGCGACTCGCTTCGCGCACGACCTGACGGTTGACCTGCAACGTCTCGGCGAGCGCACGCTCGGACGGCAGATGTGTCCCGACCTCGTATGCGCCTGACATGATGCCCGAGGCGAGCTGGCTGAATACCTGTTCGACAAGCCCCCGGCTCTGTACAGCCTGCAATGTCATCGCGTCAGCCTCGAGTCGCGCATGTAGCGTCTGCTAGCATGCTTCTTTCTGCGGGTATAGATGTTGACTTGATTATCAACCTGCCTGATCAGAGCGCTGGTGACTCATGCCGCCAGGCAGTTACCTATCCGCGTCACGGGGCGGGGAGAAATCGTCCGCGCCGGGGCTGACCCTCGTCACGCGTGGACTCACCGGGCGCGCCCGGAACGAACGTTCACCGCGAGCGCACGAATCAACGGGGGGCACCCAACTTTCAGCAAACGGAAGTCGTCGGCCACGATGCAGCGCAACGACCCCCACGGGGGTCCCGCGTGGACGGGCACTGCGACAACGGAAAATGGCGCTCGCGTAACCCGATGAGGCCGGCTCGGGACCGGCCAGCCGACGCTGGCGGGCCAACCCGGGTTGCCCCCGGCCGAGGACGTGAGCGCGACGGTCTGTGCTGTCCCGACCTCCGCCCGCGCTGACCAGCTCGCCCCCGGGCATCGCCAATCCTGCGTGCACAGCCACAAATTCCTACGAGCAGTCGCGCAGATATCGTAACGAAATGGTAGACGCGTAAGACAGGTAAAGAGGCTCGGCGTCTCTCTCGCTGCGACCTCCGGCCCTCCTGCGAAGCCCAGCATGCCCAACTCCAACTCATCCCGCGTCACGCTCGCCCCTTCCGACCGCGCCTGGTCCGAAGTTACGAACACCGGCGAGTCGGCCTACCGCATTCGGCTCGAGGGACCGTTTGGGCCTTCGTGGATCTCCAGCCTGTGCGCCGAGCTGGCCGACCGTCAAATCTCCATCGACCGCGCCCACGCCATGCGCACGCTCAACCAGACCTGGGTCGCGGAGCTCAACGTCATCGCGCTGCCGGGGGCCGAAGACCCACTCTCCATCCAGTACGTCGAGCTGGCCGAGGCCGGTGCACCCGACGCCAGCGATCCGCTGCGCCTCGACCGCTACACCATCGAAGAGACACCCGCGCACGGCGGCACGCTCATGCTGACCATCGAGGCAGCCGACAGCCTGGGCCTCTTGGGGTCGCTGCTCAGCCAGCTGGCCATGCTGTTCTTGTTCCCCATCGAGATGCACATCGAGACACGCAACGGACGCGCGTACGACAGCTTCTGGCTGGGGACCGTGGGCGCCACCAGCCCCGGTCCACGCATCCGTGACTCGCTCGACCGCGTGCTGGCCCGCGCGCGCGCCAACCGCTAAACGCACGCCTGAGGGCGTGAGCCGAGAGTGCTCGCCTGCACACCTCGCCTCCGCTCCCGAGACCAGGTTGGGACGCTGTCGCTAGCGCTGCCATCGCGGAACGGTGAGATGGACACGCACGAAGGCGCCTGATTTCCACACGACGGCCAGGCATGCCGGTTGGGTATCATCGTGCGTGATGGAGCGCGAAGTTACTCGCCGCGTGATTTTGATCGACCCCAACGACGCCACCCGCGAGGTGCTTGCCGCACGCCTGCGTGCGCAAGGCTACGACGTCGAACCGGTACCCGATGGCGCGAACGGCGCAGACCTCGCACTGTCGGAGCCGCCCTCGGCGGTCATCTCGGATCTCTGGCTGCCGAGCATCTCGGGCGTGCAGATCTGCCGCTTGCTGAAGTCCGAGCCGGCCACCGCGGAAGTGCCAGTCATCCTGCGCGGTGAGCGTGATGACCCCAAGAGCCGTTTCTGGGCAGAGCGCGCTGGCGCTGTCGCGTACGTCGCAAAGGGACGCATGGGGGACTTGGTGCGTGCATTGGGCAAGGCGACCGCGGCCGTGCGCAGCGGAGATGGGTTCTTCATGCAGCTGCCGAGCGGCACCATGGATATCCGCGATCGCATCGCACAACACCTCGACGCTGCGTTGTTCGACTCGGTGATCGCTGCCGAGGTGCGCGCGCTTGCCAACGCGGGCGAGTTTCATCAGCTGTTCGATCAGCTGTCGCAGGTGCTTTCGCAGCTGAATGCGTACCGCTGGCTCGCGCTCAGTACGCCGGCGCCCGCGCACTTTGCGCTGCACTGCCATCCCAAGCTGGCCGAGCAAGCAGAGCGCGAGGCGCGCGTGGCGCTGCTGGTCGACGACAAGCTCCCGCTGCTCTCCGTGCGCGACGAAGATGCACTGCACCTGACCACACCGAGCGACGCCATCATCTGGCCGATTCGTTTTGCCAACACCGAGGTCGGCACCATTGCGTTGTCCCCCTCACCGAGCGACGAAGAAGACGCGCACCGGTTGGTGCCGCTCGTCGCACGCGAGCTCGGGGGTGCGCTGCGCATGGCGGCGCTCGTCGAGGAGTCGCAGCGTCAGGCCTCCATCGACGTGCTGACGGGGCTCATGAATCGCCGCGCGTTTTTGCCTGCGATCCGGGGCGAGGTGGCTCGGGGTCGCCGCTACGGACAGCGCCTGTCGGTGCTGCTCATCGACGTCGACCACTTCAAGCTCATCAACGACCGCTATGGCCACGCGGCAGGCGATCAGGTGCTGTCTGCGGTGGGCAAGCTGCTCGGTGAGACGCTGCGCAACACCGACTTTGCGGCTCGCTGGGGTGGCGAAGAGTTTGTGATCGCCCTCACCTGTACCGACCTCGAGGGTGGACGCATCGTCGCCGAGCGCACCCGCGCCGCCATCGAGGCGTTGATGATCGATGACGGCAACGGAACACGCATTCCGGTCACGGCCTCGGTCGGACTTGCCTCGATGATGCCGGAAGAGAACGTCGAGCAGCTGATGGATCGCTCCGACCGCGCCATGTACGCGGCCAAGTATGGCGGGCGCAACCGCGTCGGCGTCGACGACCCCGGCACCGTGCCCAAGCAGGCGAGCGAGGCGCCTGGCAAGGTGCTCTCCGCGCCACCCGCAGCGACCCCGCGCACGGTCAAGCAGCTGTCCTGAGCAGAGGCGCACCACGCTGCTACATTCGTTCGATGGTGCGCGTGAAGGTGTGTGGTGTGACGTCGGTCGACGATGCAAGCATGTGCGTCGAGGCGGGTGTCGACGCGATTGGGCTCAACTTCTGGCCCCGCTCGGTGCGTCGGGCCGAGCTCGCGGTCGCGCGCGAGATCGTGGCTGCGCACAAGGGACGTGTCGTGTTCGTGGGGGTCTTCGTCGACGCGACCGAAGCGGAGATCGCGCGTACCATCGAGCAAGTCGGGCTCGACTGCGTGCAGCTACACGGCGACGAGCCACCAGAGCTGGTTCAGCGCTTCTTGCCGCACGCTTACAAGGCGCTGCGCGTGCGTGGAGAGTCCCCGCTCGCCCTCGTGCGCAGCTACCCGGGAGAGTACATCCTGCTCGACGCCTACGTACCGGGCGTGCCGGGAGGGACCGGGGCCGTGTTCGACTGGACGCTCGCGCGTGAGGTTGCGCTCGAGCGCAAGCTGACGCTCGCTGGGGGGCTGACTGCAGACAACGTAGCGGCTGCGGTGCGAACAGTAAGGCCTTACTGTGTGGATACGGCGAGCGGGGTCGAGTCCGGGCCGGGAGTGAAGAGTCGAGAGCTGGTCGCCCGCTTCGTCTCTGAGGCTCGCGGGGCCTTCTCTTCGTAAGATCTTTTCGGAGTTTTCGAGCACGAGTACGTGCACGAGCACGAGCACGTGCACGTGCACGTGCACGAGAGACAACGAGCCCGAGCACGTGGACGAACACGTGTCCGCGTGGTCGGGCGTAGGCTGGCTGGCCCCGACGGGGAGGTCGGCCTGCGGGCTCCCCGCGAGGCTGCCGAGCGGACGTGTTCGTTGACGGGCTCGTGCACCTTGTCTCTCGTGCACCTTGTCTCTCGTGCACGTTGACGTGCTCGTTGACGTGCTCGTGGTCGTGGTCGTGGTCGTGGAAGGGTTCGGGGTTCCATGGGAAGTGAGCTAGGGGGTTGACGCCCCGGGGAGCTTCGCTCATCTTCCCTGGGTGACTCTCGCCCTCTCAGCTCGGTTTTGGTGGCTCCGCTAACGCGGGGTCCCTTTCAGCCATCAGCTGCGAGTCCATGCCCCGTCTCATCCGAGCGGGGCATTTTGCGTTGCACACAAGAGGTCCCGCTCTCGTCCCCGAGAAAAGGATCGTCATGTCTGCCTCGCCCCCTTTCCAAGAGCACTTTCCGCAGGCTGGCCCGTGCGCTACCCCTGGCGGCATGGAACCTTCGTTGCCCGGCCGCTTTGGCCCTTACGGTGGCCGCTTCGTCGCCGAGACTCTGATGCCCGCGCTCGATGAGCTCGACCTGGCGTACCGCGCTGCCCGCGCCGACGCCGCGTTCGAGGCCGAGCGGCTGGCCTTGCTGCGCGACTACGTGGGTCGCGAGACCCCCCTGTACCTCGCCGAGCGGCTGTCCGCGGCTGTGGGCACGCGTATCTGGCTCAAACGCGAAGACCTGTGCCACACCGGTGCGCACAAGATCAACAACACCATCGGTCAGGTGTTGCTCGCCAAAAAGATGGGCAAGCCGCGCGTGATCGCCGAGACCGGAGCAGGTCAGCACGGCGTCGCCACGGCCACCGCGTGCGCGCTGATGGGCCTCAAGTGCGAGGTCTTCATGGGCGAAGAAGACGTCAAGCGGCAGGCGCCCAACGTGGTGCGCATGCACTTGCTCGGCGCCAAGGTGCACCCCGTCAGCTCGGGCTCGCGCACGCTCAAAGACGCCATGAACGAGGCGATGCGCGACTGGGTCACGCACGTGGAGACCACGTACTACTGCGTCGGCAGCGCCGCGGGTCCGCACCCTTACCCCAGCATCGTGCGCGACTTTCAAGCCGTCATCGGCGACGAGGCCAAGGTTCAGCTGCAGGCCGCGCGCGGCAAGCTGCCCGATGCCGTCGTCGCCTGCGTGGGCGGCGGCAGCAACGCGATCGGCGCATTCGCGGCCTTTTTGGACGATCCATCCGTCGAGCTCATCGGTGTAGAAGCAGCCGGCGAGGGCATCGCCTCGGGCCGCCACGCAGCCACGTTGACCGAGGGCAAGATCGGTGTGCTGCACGGCATGAAGAGCATCGTGCTGCAGGATGCCGACGGTCAGGTGCAAGAAGCTCACTCCATCAGCGCCGGGCTCGACTACCCGAGCGTTGGTCCACAGCACGCTCACCTGCGCGACCTCGCGCGCGCCAAGTACGTGTCGGTGACGGACAGTCAGGCCATCGAGGGCTTTCAGCTGCTGGCTCGCACCGAGGGCATCCTGGCCGCGCTCGAGTCGAGCCACGCCATCGCGTACTTGTCCACGCTGGGCAAGCGGCTCGGACCGGACAAAGACGTCATCGTCTGCCTGAGCGGTCGAGGCGACAAAGACATGGAGACCATTGTGCGTGTGGTCGACGCCGCGAAGGTGGTGCCGCAATGAGTAGGCTCAGCGACACCTTCGTGCGCACGAAAGGTGAGGGACGCGCGGCCCTGGTGGCGTACTTCTGCGCCGGCGACCCCAACCCCGAGACCACGGTCGAGGTGTGCGTCACGGCCGCCGAAGAGGGCGCCGACATCATCGAGCTCGGCATGCCGTTCAGCGATCCCGCGGCCGATGGCGTGGCGATTCAGCGCGCAAGCGAGCGCGCGCTGCGCGGCGGCATGAGTCTGCGCAAGACGCTCGAGGTGGCGCGGGCCATTCGGGCTCGCTCGCCGGTGCCGCTGGTGCTGTTCGGCTACTACAACCCCATCCTCGCGTACGGCGAAGAAGCGCTCAGTCGCGACGCCGCGGCCGCCGGCATCGACGGTCTGCTCGTGGTCGATCTGCCACCCGAAGAGTGCGCCTCGCTGCGCACGCCCGCCAATCGGAGCGGACTCGCGTTCGTGCCACTGGTCGCGCCCACGAGCTCACCCAAACGTGTCGAGCTCGCCGCGCAGGTGGCCGATGCGTTCATTTACTACGTCTCGCTCACCGGCGTCACCGGTGCCCTGAGCGCCGATTTCGACGTGGCGGGCAAACGTGCGCGAGACATCAAAGAGCGCACCAACAAGCCCGTGGTGGTCGGCTTCGGCGTCAACACGGGTGCCGACGTCAAAAAGCTGGCCGGCTACGTCGACGGCGTGGTGGTGGGCAGCGCCCTGGTCCGCGCGGTCGAACAAAGTAAGGATCGCGCGGGCGCCGTGAGTGCGGTGCGCACGCTGGTCAAAGACCTGGCTTCGGGCCTCCGCGGCTGAAGCTCGCGCTCAGAAGCTGCCGCCGAAGCCAGAGACGAGCGCCGTCGACCCTCGCGCGTCTTTCATCCACGCCAGTGTGGGCGTGAGGCGTAGCGAGGTGGTGGTGGTCGTGGCGGCGGCCTGACGGTGCCGCTTGGCTTGGCCTTCGATGATGCCCGTGATGATGCCCAGGCCTGCGCCGGAGATCACACCGATGGCAGCGCCGAACAGCACGTGCTCGGGTTCTTTGTTGAGGGCCGCCGAGATGCCGCCACTGATCGCCCCGATCAGCGCACCAAAGCCCGCACCGGCCGCCAGATCGCGCGCGACGAAGCGGCCCCCTGGCGCGCCTGCCTTGTCCGCGAACCCGAGTGAGAGCCCGAGGCCTGCACCCGCCAGCGCGCCGATCCCGATGCCCAGGCCGACGGCGCGCCAGTCGCTCTTTTTCCAGCCGTCACGCCGGCCTGCGATGTAGCCGCCGCCGGCACCGGCCGCCGCGCCCGCGAGCAAGCCCTGGTAGGCGCTGTCGAAGATGGAGGGACCGTCGCCTTCAGGTGCCTGCACGTTGGTCTGCTGCACCACCTGAGCCTGCGTCGACTGCGCGGAAAAAACGGCCGCCAATAGCAAGACGAGCGCGGCCGCCCGCGCGGCTCGCCCAGCCCTCTGCACGGCGCGCGGTGCTCGTGTGCGCGCGCGAAGCATCGGCAGCGAGCGAACAACTCTCTCGAGACGCATGAGACCTCCTTGTCGACCCTCTGTCAGACAAGGTAGACGCGCTCTCTGTGAGCGCACGAGGGAAAGCTGAACCTGGGTTGATCACGCAAGACTGTGACGCGCTGCGACAAGTTGGTGCGCGCGCCGTTCGTGGCCTGGGACAGCGCAATTTGCCGAGCGTGCCACAGCTGTCGACCCTCGCAGACCGATGACCATTTTGCGGCGAAGATGAGCGCATGGCGCAACCTCGCGCGCTGGCCATGTCGGCTTCGATGTGCGATGAGCGGACTGTCTGCAAGCGCGGCGCGTCTGCGCACAGGAGCGAGCGAACATGAGTGACGTCGAGAGCTTTCGACGCGACCTGAGAGCCTTCTTGGAGCGCGAGCTGCCCGAGAAACTCGGCGAGCTGCCCCCCAACACAGCAGAGTTTTGGGGGGGCCAAAAGCCTGATCTTCCCCACCCCAATTCCGCGCGCTACTGCGAGCTGATGGCCGAGCGTGGTCTGACGGCTCCGCTTTGGCCTAAAGAGTACGGCGGCGGTGGCCTCGACAAGCAGCAGGCCAAGGTGCTGCAAGACGAGCTCAAACGTCTGCAGCTGCCCCCTCCGCTGGTGGGCTTTGGTCTGGTCATGATCGGGCCGACCCTGCTGCAGTACGGCTCCGACGACCAAAAACGCGAGCACCTGCCCAAGATCGTGCGCGGGCAGATCCGCTGGGTGCAGGGCTACTCCGAGCCCAACGCGGGCAGCGACTTGGCGGCCGTCGCCACGTCGGCACGCTTCGAGGGCGACGAGCTCGTCCTCAACGGCCAGAAGGTGTGGACCAGCTACGGCGAGAAGGGCGACTGGATGTTCGCGCTGGTGCGCACCGACGCGCACGTCAAAAAGCAGGAGGGCATCACCTTCTTGCTGCTCGACATGCACCAGCCCGGCGTCGAGACGCGCCCCATCAAGCTCATCAGCGGTTCCTCGCCGTTCTGCGAGACGTTCTTCACCGACGCTCGCGCGCACTCCAAAAACATCATCTACGGCCTGGGCAAGGGCTGGACGGTGGCCAAGGCGCTGCTCGGTCACGAGCGGAACATGATCGGCGACGTGTTCGGCACCAGCGTCACCTCGCGCCGCAAGGGCGGCGAGAAAAACGTGCTGGCCGAGCTCGCGCGCGACTACATCGGTGACCGCAACGGTCAGGTCGCAGACCCTGTCGTGCGCGACCGCGTCACGCAGATCAGCATGGACGAGCGCGTCTTCGCGCTCACCATGCAGCGGTCTGCAGACAACCTCAAAGCGGGCCATCGTCCCGGCGCCGAGTCGTCCATCTTCAAGATCTACGGCACCGAGCTCAACCAGCGTCGGCACGAGCTCATGCTCGCCATCCGCGGCCCGCAGGCGCTGGGCTGGGAAGGTCCGGGCTTCGACGACAAAGAGCTCGCGCAGACGCGCGACTGGCTGCGCTCGCGCGGCAACACCATCGAGGGCGGGACCAGCGAGGTTCAGCTCAACATCATCGCCAAGCACGTGCTCGACCTGCCGGACTAGTGCCGTGACCAAGAAGTCCTGGTCGCCTCACTAG
>JBEGTL010000179.1:0-13748 GCA_041179425.1 Pseudomonadota bacterium
GGTCGTCGGCCGGGGGGATGGTCATCAGACCGGTCAGTCGCAGCGTGGGCAGCGTGCGCACCAGCTCCACGAGCGATGCGAGGTCGTCAGGCGCGAGGCCTCCCTTCTGCGCCTCCCCGAGCACGTTGACCTGGATCATCACCTCACAGCTCGCCCGCGCCGCCAATGCGCGGTCGTGCAGCGCGCGTGCGTGTGCCTCACTGGCCAGCGTCTCGATCGCGGCGCGCGCATCGAGCAGCAGCTTGAGCTTGTTGCGCTGCAGACCTCCGATGAAACGCAGCGACAGCTCTGGGAGATCGACGAGCTCCCTGGCCTTGTCCGCCAGCTCTTGCGCGTAGTTCTCGCCGAACTGACGCTGACCGAGCGCGTACGCCTCGCGCAGCGCCGACACCGGGTGAAACTTGGAGACCGCGACCAAGCGCACCGCGCCGGGCTCGCGACCACACGCGCGCGCCGCGCTGGCGATGCGCTCGCGCACCGCGAGCAGGTTGTCGGCGATCGCACTCACGACGCGCTCACGGCCACTCGACAACGACACCGTGGCGCTGCAGCAGCGCGAGTGTCTCGGCGGCTGGCAGGCCGACCACGTTGCTGTACGAGCCGTGCACCTCGCTCACGAGCGCCGCTCCCAACTCCTGGATGCCGTACGAGCCCGCTTTGTCCATGCCTTCACGACTGGCCACATACCCGCGCAAGGTGGCCTCGTCGAACGCACGGAAGACCACGCGGGTAGCCACCGTCTGCGTGCTGCTCAGCTGCTCTGGCCAGAGCAGCAAGGTGACCGCCGTGTAGACCACGTGCTCACGGCCGCAAAGCGCACGCAACATGCGCTCGCTGTCGGCCAGGTCGCGCGGCTTCTCGAGCACCTGATCGTCGAGGACCACGGTCGTGTCGGCCCCGAGGAGCGCCACCGACGCGAGCTGTGCTGACGGCTGCTGTGCCAAAGCAACAACGCGCGCTTTGTCGCGCGAGAGTCGCTCGACGTAGGCGCTCGGCGACTCGCCATCGTGTCGTGTCTCGTCGAGGTCGGCGGCCTGCACCGTAAAGGTAAGCCTGAGCTTGCCGAGGATCTCGCGGCGACGCGGCGACGCGGACGCCAGGATCAAGGGACGCGTCTGCTTCACGTGCGGTCTCCGGCCTCGCTGCGCTTGACGCGGCGCACGTAGGTGTGCGCGACCTGCACCGGGTCGAGGCGCAGACACTTGGCGAACTCGGCGACGAAGCCCCGCACGTAGACGATGGCCGGCAGCGCGGCGAAGTCATCGCCTTCGATGGCCTCGAGGTACTGCAGGTTGATCTTGGTGCGCCGGCTGATCTGCTTGAGCTCGAGCCCCTGCGACTCGCGCACCGCGCGCAGCAGCGAGCCATCGAACTCGGTCTCGGGCGACACCGCGGGCGCAGGCGGCAGCTCCCGTGCGCGGGCCTCGGCGGGCACTTCTTCGGGGAGGCGCTCTTCGGCATCGGGGAACACGGTGAGCTCGTAGGGGCGGCGGCGCGCAGGGTCGAGCAACACGTCGAAAGCTTCATCGAGCCGCGCGCGCACGGTCACCAGCTCTTCGTGGGAGTAGAGGCCGTAACAACAGAGGGCCTCGTTGCCGTACACGTCGCGCATGCGCCGGTTGGCGCGGCGAATCTCTTCGTCGGTGGCGCCGCGATCGATCTCGAGCAAGTCGTGGTGGGAGCCCTTGGGCACCGTGCGCGAGAACCGTGCGGCGCTGCGCGCGGCGCCACTGGCCGAATCGAGCGCGAGCAGTCGGCGCGCGAGCTTCTCGAGGCTCTTGCTCGCCTTGGTGCCCGGCGCCTTGACCAACAGCGGCTTCTGTTCGCGCACACAGGCCCAGACGTTGTCGTCGTAGTCGATGTAGCCGAGGTAGTGCAGGCTGACGCCGAGTCGCTGCCAAGCCGCGCTGCGCATGCTCTCGCCCAGCTCGAGGTCGGTGCGCACCCGGCTCTGGTTGACGACGAAGTGCACCTCCTGGTGCACCAGCAGCTCGCGCGCCGCGCCGGCCAGCGGGTGTTCGTCGGCCTCGAGTGCGGAGGCCAGCTCACGCGGCACCGGCAGCCCGCCGAGCTCGTCGGCCAGTGCAAACAAGCCTGCACGATCGGTGGGTGTCGCCGCTGCGTTGGCGAGCGCCCGCAGGTACAGCGCGCGCACGAATCGGTAGCTGCCCTCGACCGCAGGTGGTTCCGGGATGGTGACGTAGAGTGCGAGGTCCGCAGCCAGGTACACGTCGAGCAACTCGGTGTCGATGCCGGCGCCCAGGTCGAGCACCAAGAAGTCGCAATCGACGGTGGCGAGCGCCTCGAACAGCTCACGCCGCGTGCGCGACGTAGCCTGGCCAGCGTGCCCGTCGGCGACCCCGCCCTGCAGGAAGTACAGGCCCGGCACCTCGCTCGCCTCGATCTCGAGCGGGCGCGAGGCCGCAGGCATCTTGCCCTGCGCGGGCAGCCGCGGCGGCACTCCCAACAGGGTATGCAAGTGCGCGCCCGAGCGATCGGCGTCGACGACGAGCGTAGTGCGTCCAAGGGTGGACATGTAGATCGCGAGGTTGCACGCGATCACCGTCTTGCCGGCGCCGCCCTTGGCACCCGAGATCGCGATCGTGCGCCGTGGCTTGCTCCCCGTGCGTTTGAGCACCTGCCCTTTGCAGGCGATGACGCTGCTCGCAACTGCGGCGACGCCGGCTGCAGCTGTGGCAGCGGCCGCAGTGAGAGGAGCTTCTTGTCGATCTACGGGCACGGCGAGGTTCTGTATCAATCGCTGCCTTTGCGCGCAAACGCGAGTATTCGACAGACCAACGGTCGTGCGATGCTAGGCGCCGCGCGGGCTCGCGACCGAGGGGTTGGTCACGGCTCTGTGCTGGGGGAAGATGCGCGTGGGTCTGTTGCGCGATCCATCGAACTCGAGCTCACGCGACGATGGGCCGCGCACCGTGACGGCGCTCGTCTTCGAGGTCGATGGGCACCGCTATGCGGTGGACACGGCGTGCGTCCAAGCAGATCGTTCGGGCCGTGCTGCCCGTGCGCTTGCCGCGCGCGCCCGACGTGATCATGGGCGTGATCCACGTGCGCGGCAGGGTCGTCCCGCTGCTCGACCTACGCTTGCGGTTTGCTCTGCCTGCGCGTCCGCTGCGCGCAGACGACGTGTTCGTCATCGTCGAGGCCAAGACGCGGCTGCTCGCACTGCGTGGTGACCGCACCAGCGAGTTGGTGCGGGTGCCCCTCGATCGACTGACCGCGATCGCCGAGTCGTCGCCTCGCACGCGCTACGCGGCGGGTACGGCCGTGCTGCCCGATGGGCTGCTGGTGATCTGTGATGTCGACGCTTTCCTCGACGACACTTCCCGGCTGTGTCCAAGACCGGCTCGTCGCGCCTGCGGGCGTCGATCGTCGCGTTGGCAGCGTCGACCGGTGGGCCGGGCGCCCTGCGCAGCGTGCTCGACGCCTTGCCCTACGACTTCCCAGCGCCCGTGGTGATCGTGCAACATCTGTCGCCTGGCTTCCTTACCGGCTTTGCAGAGTGGCTGGGCACGACCTGCAGGCTCCCGGTGAAGGTGGCCGTGGAGGGAGACATCTTGACGCGGGGCAAGGTCTACATCGCGCCCGAAGACCGCCACCTGACGATAACGACGCAGGGCTTGGTGCACGCGCTGGACGACGCCCCCTTCGACGGCTTCAGGCCCTCGGCCAGCGTCCTGTTCGAGTCCGTGGCCAACGTGTACGGGCGCTCGACGGTGGCGGCCATCCTTACCGGCATGGGTCGCGACGGAGTACACGGCTTGCGTCGCATTCGAGAGCTCGGTGGGCGTATCATCGCCCAAGACGAACAGACGTCCTCGGTGTGGGGGATGCCCGCCGCGGCGATCGAGGAAGGCCTCGCGGACTTCGTCCTTCCCATATCGTTGGTGTCCGCCAAGCTTGTCGAGATGGTCAGTCAGGAGTCCAAGGAATGACGCGTCTGCTGATCGTGGAGGACAGCGCGACCCAGGCCGAAGCGCTGCGCTTTCGGCTCGAGTCGGCGGGCTACGACGTGACGGTGGTGCCCGACGGCCAACGTGCGCTCAACGCGTGCTCTGCCGAGCCGTTCGACATGGTGCTCTCGGACGTCAACATGCCCTACATGTCCGGCTTCGAGCTGTGCGTGAAGATCAAGGCATCGCCTGCACTTCGACACTTGCCCGTCATCTTGCTGACCTCGCGCAGCGACCCCATTGCCATCCTGCGCGGGCTCGAGTGTGGCGCCGACAACTTCATCACCAAGCCCTACGAAGAGGGCTTCTTGCTCGAGCGCGTGCGCAGCATCCTCGACAACAGGAAGCGCGACCGCCGGCTGCACCTGGGCGTCGAGGTCACCTTCCTCGGGCGCGAGTTCCTGATCACCTCCGAGAAGGAGCAGATCCTCGACCTGCTCGTGTCCACGTTCGAAGAGATCGTACGCAGCAACCGCGAGCTCGAGTCGCGCACCGTCGAGCTCAACCTCATCCTCGAGAACATCGGCGACGGCGTGGTGGTCGCCGACGCCGACGGCCACCTGATCCTCAGTAACCCCATGGCCGAGCAGCTGCTCGGGCCCTCGGCACTGATGAAGCGGCCCATGCACTGGGGCCCCGAGCACGGCTTCATGCGCCTGGACCGTCGCACGCCGATCAGCGCCGAAGAGATGCCGCTCGCGCGCGCGCTGGCCGGCGCCTCGCTCGACGAAGTCGAGATGTTCGTCAAGACGCCGCATGCGCCGCACGGTACGTACCTGTCGGTCTCGGCGCGCCCGCTGCGCACCGATCGCGGGCGCGTGCGCGGCGGCGTGATCGCCTTTCGAGACATCAGCGAGCGCAAACGTATCGAGGCCCTGATCGAGGCGCAGGCGGCCGAGCTCTCGCGCGCCAAAGAGCGCGCGGAGCAGGAGAGCCGCTACAAGTCGCGCTTCTTGGCCAGCATGTCGCACGAGCTGCGCACGCCGCTCAACGCCATCATCGGCTTCTCGGAGCTGCTCGACCAAGAGATCTTCGGCGAGCTCACCACGCGCCAAAAAGAGTACGTGGGCTACGTGGTGTCCAGCGGCCATCACCTGCTCGCGCTGGTCAACGACATCCTCGACCTCTCGAAGATCGAAGCGGGCCGCATGGAGCTCTCGCGCGAGTGGGTGGCGCCCCTGCGTGTGATCGACGCCGTGCAGGGCAGCGTGCAGCCGCTCGCTCAAAAGCAGGGCGTCAAGCTCGAGCTCGACCTGCCGAGCGAGCTGCCCGATCTGTACGTCGACGAGATGCGCCTACGCCAGATCCTCTACAACCTCATCTCCAACGGCATCAAGTTCACGCCCGCGGGCGGCCGCGTATCGCTGCGCGCCGCGGTGCAAGACGACAAGCTGTTGGTCGAGGTCTCCGACACGGGCGTAGGCATCCGCGCCGAAGACCTGCCGCGCCTGTTCCGCGAGTTCGAGCGCATGGAAGAGGGCGGCGGCGCCAAGATCGAGGGCACCGGACTCGGGCTCGCGCTCACCAAGCGGCTGGTCGAGCTGCACGGCGGCGCCATCTACGTCGAGAGCAAACACAGGGCGGGCTCCAAGTTCACCGTCTCGCTCCCCGCGTTTGGAGGCCGCGTGATCCGTGAGAGCGAGCGCGCCGGCGCCGACACGGTCTCTGCCTCGCCCGTGCTCATCGTCGACGACGACCCGCGCGCAGCCGAGCTGATCGCCAACACGCTGCGCAGCGCGGGCCTGTCCGTCGTGGTGGCCAGTGACGCGAGCTCCGCACTCGAGCTCGCCGAGCGCCTCGGCCCCGCAGCGATCACACTCGACCTGCACATGCCGGGCATCGACGGCTGGGCGCTGCTCACCCAGCTCAAGCGCTCGCCGGGTACGGCACGTGTGCCGGTGATCGTGTGCTCGGTGGTCGACGAGACCAGTCGCGCGCTCGTGCTCGGCGCCACCGACTACCTGGTCAAGCCGATCGCGAGCGACGCGCTGCTGCGCTCACTCGAGTCGATAGGCGTTCCGCTGCATCGTATTGGCGGCCTGCGTGTGGCGCTGGTGGGCAGCGACGTCGAGCGCCTCGAGCAGGAGCTACGCGCCGCGCAGGGAGACGTCATGCGCGTGCCGTCGTTCGATGCCCTGTGCCAGCTGCAGACCGACCCACCCGACGTCGCCCTCGTCGATCTCAGCGATGCCAGCGCCGCGCAGATCGAGCGCATGTCCACGACGCAGCTGCCCTTCCCCGTGATCGCGCTGATCGGCGACGGCGACACCGCTCCGCACTGGCTGCCGGCGCTCGAACAACTGGCGATGCGCGATGCCCGCGAACCCGACCGCCTCGTGCGCGCAGTGCACGAGGCCGCGCGCCGACGCACCACCCCCGAGTGGTACGCAGGCACTGGTCTGCCCGGCCCCACCAGCTTGCTTGCGCACCTGCGCACGAGCGTGGTGCAAGCTTCGTTCGACACGCTCAAGCTGGTGGTCGCCGTGGCCGAGGTGACGCCACCGGCCGCCTCGGTCGCCGCACCGTGGATGCAGCTCTTGTTTCAGCGCCTCCGGCAGACCGACTTCTTGGGAGCGGCCTCGGAGCGGCGCCTCGCGCTGGTGGTGCACGCATCGTCGCCCGACGACCTGGCCGGCATCGCCGAGCGCTTCCGCGCCGTGCTGACCATGATCCTCGGCCTCGAGGTGCGGCAGGTAGAGATGATGCAGTACCCGGAGGCCGGAGACACGGCCGAGGCGATCGTCGCGAGCTGCCTGGGCACGCTCTCCGACTGAGGCGTGTGTCCCAGCGCGTCTTCTTCGCGCGTGCGAAGACGACCTGCGCGAGCTCGCTCAGCGCACCCAGCTGGCTTCGAAGGCGTCGATCAAGCCGTCGAGCGCGGTGGACTCCACCATCTGCACCGTGACGGCGCGCGCGCCACTCTCTTTCAGGCCCTGCTCGAGGACGCCGACCATGGCGACGGACAGTGCCAAGGGCGGACGAGCCTGCGTGCCGGTGCAGCGCACCTCGAGCCGTCCGTAGCCGCGACCGATCCGTGTGACGCGCGCCTCCCCGATCGCGAAGTAGCGGTGCCACAGGCTTGCGCCGAGCGAGAAGAACAGCTCGGGCATGGCACTCTGCGCGAGCTCGCCGTCGCGCAGTGACTCGTCGACGAAGTGGCGCCCCGCCGCGGTGAGCTCGGCGCGCTCGTCGCGACCGAAGTGCCGCGTCAGCGCAGTGAGCGCCTGCCCCAGCGCGTGGCTCTGACAAGACTTGGCCGACAGCGCGCGACGCACGTTGGGCTCCAGTGCCTCGAGCAAGGTGCGCACCTCGGCGTTGCCGTAGCTCTGCGCGAAGTACCCGAACAAGCCGCGCGCGAGCTTCTCGTGCACGACCGCAGAAGGACGCGGCCGGTCCGTAGGCCGATGGGGCACCGGATCGGCCCCGCGCGTCGACTCGACGATGGTGGGCAGAGGCTCCGCGGCGTCGTTGGCGACGTAGCTGCCGAGCGCGCGCTCCACGCTGGTGAACGTGTCGGTGGGGTCGGGTTCTTCGCTGGCGACCGGGTCCGCGCCGAACGGCACGAGCGCCTGGGCAAGCTCGATGGCCGACTGGTAGCGATCTTGGGCGCGATTGGCGAGCGCCTTGCGGATGATGGCCTCGAACGCCGGCGCCACGTCCTTGCGAAACACGCACAAGGGTGCGATCTCGCCGGCGAGGATACGCGTGCACAGCTCGGGCAGGTTGTCGCCCTCGAACGGGCGGTGACCGCTCATCATCTCGTAGAGCAAGACTCCCACTGCGTAGAGGTCGACACGCGGATCGCGGCCATTGGCGCCACGAATCTGCTCCGGGCTCGCATAGTACGGAGTCGCCATGGTGAGCCCCGTGGGCGTCAGCTCGGCCTCACGCTCGTACTCCGCGACGGAGTCGGCAAAGGTGCTGATGCCAAAGTCGACCACCTTGACCACGTCGCGCTCACCCGTCCGCGCCGAGATCAAGATGTTCTCCGGCTTGAGATCGCGATGGACGATGCCGCGCCGATGCGTGGCGGCGAGCGCATCGAGGATCTGACCGGCGATGCGCGCAGCGCGCACGACGGGCAGCGCGCCATTTTTGGCGATCAGACTCTTGAGGCTGCTGCCTCGCACGTACTCCATGACCAAGTACGGCGAGCCGTTGGTATCGCGCCCCATGTCGATGACCTCGACGATGTTGCGGTGGGAGATGGCGACCATGGAGCGCGCCTCTCGCTGGAAGCGCTGCATCGCGATGTCGTCTTCTTGGAGGCTGCCGTGGAGCAGCTTGATGGCGACGACCTTGCCGATGACCACGTTCTCCGCCTTGTAGACGGTGCCCATCCCGCCGTGGCCGAGGGGGCGCACGAGTCGGTACTTGCCCGCAATGGTGGCGCCGACGAGCGTCTCGGCAGACGACGCGGGGTGCCGGCTGCGATAGGCAGCTTTGGAGAAGCTAGAGGTCATGTCGGTGCGAACCCCGCGAGGATAACTGGCTTTGCCTCGCTGCGTCAGCGGCAGTTCGCAACTCCTACGGAGCAAGGCCGATAGCAGCCCCGATGAGTGCGTGGAGCCTGGTCCTGCTCGTGGCCCTTCTTACAGCGAGCGCATGCTTTCGTGATGGTGGCCTCGCCGACGCAGAGCCCGCTGCGGCGCCCGGGCCGTTGCACGTACGCGATCGCGAAGGCGTCAGCTACGCCGCTTGGGCCGCGCCACGCGATCTCGTGCTGGCCCTCTCTCCGCTGCGTAGAGCCCAGCCGCCACACCGTGTAGGCGCCGCGACCACAGTCGACGCTGCGCTGTTGTTGCTACGCGGACAGTTCGACGCGTCGCTCGCGCCGCGGCTCGTGAGCGCACGCAAGACGGTTGCGGTGGCCGACTACACCACGGCCATCGACGTCGTACGGGTGGGCGACGAGCTGCGCGCACAGCCGCGCGACGCGCTCGCGCCAGGTGCCGACTACACCTTGTTCTGGCTCGCGGCAGAGAGCCCCGCGGCGTACCCGATCCACGTGTCTCCTGCAGCGGCGCTTGGCGCGCGTCTCGTCGAGACGTGGCCGAGCCAGCTCGCCATCGCACCTCCAAACATGGTGCGGGCGCTCTTGCGGTTCGACGGCGACCTCGCCGACACGCTCGGCACGCACGTCGCGCTCTACGAGACCGGCCAAGATGTCGACGACGAGCCCGCCACACGCCTGGCGCTGCCCGTGCGCATCGAGGCCGTACGCTGCGCGCTGCTCGGGTTTGCAGAGGAGGGCGACTGCGCGTGGCTCGTTCCCGCGTCACCCTTGCAGGCCGGCAGAGCGCACACGTTGTCTCTCGACGCGACGCTGCACACACGCACGGGCGCGCCGATCGCCGCGCGACAGACCGAGTTCACCGTCGCAAGCGAGCCCGATCACGACGCCCCCCGCTTCGTGCCGCACCCGTGCGCCCTCGACGAACAGACCACTGCAGACGTGTGCACACGTCTCGACGGGACTCGCCTCCTCGTGCATGGCGCGCTCGACGAGTCTGCGCTGCTGACCCTCAGTAGCGTCGTTCGGGAGGGCGTGCAGGTCGTGTCGGCGCTCAGCTACGCCAACGCGTTCGAGCTCGCCCTCGACGTCTCGTTCGCGTTGTCGTCCCTGCGCTCCCCCGAAGCGGGCGCAGCCGAGCTCGGCACGGTCGGTGTCGTGCTGCGCGCACGCGATCTCGCCGGCAACGAGCGCGAGCTGCCGATCTCGTTTGGCCCTACCCCAACCTCGGCCGCCGTCGTCATCGACGAAGTGCTTGCCGATCCGCGTGGCAAAGAGCCCGCGCAGGAGTGGGTCGAGCTGCTAAACTCCGCGCTCACCCCGAGTTCCCTGATGGGCTTTACGCTGAGCACAGACCTGGCCGCGCGTGGTCGCGTCCTCACCGGCGCGGTCGTACTCGCACCGCACGAGCGCGCGCTGCTCGTCTCGCCCACGTTCGACCCCCACGATCTGGCCGATGGCGCGCTGCCCGCAGGGCTGCGCCTGGTGTCTCTCGACGGCCCGCTCTCGCTCAGCAACGGCGCCGCCAATCTTTACCTGCGCGATGGCCAAGGCCGACGCATCTCGACGGCCAAGCTGCTTCCGGCTTTGTTCGAGGGTCAGTGTTGCGCACGTGTGCCTGCCTCGAGCAACAGCGAAGATCCCTCGTTCGCGCTCGACCCTGCGGGCCGCTGCACGCCCGGCAGCGCCACGTTGCAATCCTCCACGTCGTCAGGGCCTTCGCCCACACGCCCATGAGCGGGTCTCTTTTTGTGCGCGAAGAGGTCGTGCAGGGGGCGGTCGACTCCGTCGTGTACCAGACCCGCGACGGCGCCTTTTCGGTGGTGCGCTTCATCCGCGAGTCCGACGGGCAGGAGCTCACCATCGTAGGCGATCTCGGCAGCGTGAGCCCGGGCGAGACGCTGCGCGTCAGCGGACGCTCTACCGAGCATCCCGTGCACGGCAAACGTTTTCAGGTGACTAGCTTCACCCCGGTGCTGCCTTCGTCCAAAGACGGGCTGGCACGCTACCTGGGCTCTGGCCTCATCCCCGGCATCGGCAAGCAGCTGGCCGAGCGCCTCGTCTCCGAGTTTGGCGAGCGAGCACTCGACGTGATCACCACCCAGTCGGGCAAGCTGCGGCAGGTGCCAGGCATCGGCAAGCAGCGCGCGGTCGCGATCGCGAGTGCCGTGCGCGAGCGACGCGAGGAGACCGAGCTGATGAGCTACCTGCACGGGCTGGGCCTCGGCCCGTCGCTCGCGCGCCGCATCCGCAAGCGTTACGGCGAGCGTGCGGTCCACGTCATCCGCGAAGACCCGTACTTGGTCGCCGAGCAAGTCCAGGGCGTCGGCTTTCGTACGGCCGACGCCATCGGTCGCGCCTCGGGTCTCGCCGTCGACGACCCGCGACGCGCGGCCGGCGCCGTGCTGCACTTGCTCGCGCAGGCCGCTGACAAGGGCCACGCCTACGCGACGCGCGATCAGCTCGTCGAGAGTGCCGAGGCACTCGAGGTGCCCGGCGCCATCGTCGAAGACGCCATCGAGACACTGGCCGGGCGCCAGCTCTTGGTGCGCGACGACGAAGCCATCTACGCGACGCCGCTCTATCGCGCAGAGTGTAAGGTCGCCCAGCTGCTGCGCGCGCGTGCGGCCCACACGGTACCGCCGCGGGTGCGCGTCGACGAGAGCGCGCTGGTACAGCTGTCCGACGAGCAGGCCGACGCCGTGCGCGAGACGTTCTCGGGGCGCCTGCTGATCATCACCGGAGGCCCGGGCACGGGCAAGACCACCACCGTGCGCGGCATCGTCGGTGCACACCGCGACGTGGGACACACCGTGGTGTTGTGCGCGCCCACCGGGCGCGCCGCCAAGCGGCTGAGCGAAGCGGCGGGGCACGAGGCCAAGACCATCCACCGCCTGCTCGAGTGGAACCCTGCAACGGCGCGCTTTCAGCGGGACCGCGACGCGCCCATCGAAGCCGACCTGGTGCTGGTCGACGAGGCGTCCATGCTCAACCTCCAGCTCGCCGAGCGACTGTTCTCCGCCATCCCGGCGCACGTGCCGCTGGTGCTGGTGGGCGACGTCGACCAGCTACCGCCGGTGGGTCCGGGACAGGTGCTGCGCTCCACCATCGACAGCGGCGTCGCGCGCGTGGTGCGCCTGCACACGGTGTTTCGGCAGGCGCAGGAGAGCCGCATCGTCGCCGGGGCACACGCCATCTTGCGCGGCGAGCTGCCCACGCCCACGCCTGCCAACACACGCGGGGTGGGCGACCTGTTCGTCGTCAAGACACGCGACAGCGACACCACGCTCGAGCGGCTGCGCGACATGCTCGCGCGTCTGCCCACCGTCTACCAGCTCGACCCCAAGCGCGACGTGATGGTGCTGACGCCGATGCGCAAGGGGCCGCTCGGCACCGAGCGGCTCAACGCCTACCTGCAGAGCGAGCTCAACCCGAGCGCGCGCGTGAGCGCCGCACCCGCGAAAAACAGCAAGGGAGACACGCCGCCGGCCGAGCCGCGTCCGGGCGATCGCGTCATGCAGCTGCGCAACGACTACGAAAAAGAAGCCTTCAACGGCGACCTCGGCGAGGTGCAGAACGTCGAGGGCGGCATCACCTACGTGATGCTCGACGGGCGCGAGGTGCGCTACCGACGCGACGAGCTGAGCGACCTCGCGCTCGCCTACGCCAGCACGGTGCACAAGGTGCAGGGCAGCGAGTTTGCGGCGGTGATCGTCGTGCTGCACCCTTCCCACCACGTGCTGCTCTCGCGCGCGCTCCTGTACACCGCCATCACGCGCGCCAAGAAGCTGGTCATCATCGTGGGCGACGAGCGCGCACTGGCTCGCGCGGTCCACAACGCCCAGAGCTACGACGCGCAGAGCAAGCTCGAGCAGCGGCTACGCGAGCCTCTCGTGCAGGGCGGCGAGCAAGACGAGGGCGATGCGTACGATGAGCACTAGGGCGAGAAGTGGAGCTCCGCCGCCGCATCGTGAAACCGCGGCCGAAAGGCCCGGATGGCGATGTTTTCCCGGGTGGGGTGCACGCGGTTACTGAGCAGCACTGCGCACAGCCGCCGCGTAGGGTCACACCAGATGCTCGTGCCCGTGAAGCCCAGGTGTCCGAACGAGCGCTCGGAGAACAGCTCGCCGGCACTCGAGCCCTCTCGGCTCTTGGTGTCGAACCCGACCACGTAGCCTCCGGGTATTTTGTCGCGCGGCCGAAGGGCCCAGCGCAAGAGGCCCCGGTCGAGCCACGACGAGCGGCCTTCGAGCGCCAGCAACAACGCCAAGCCAAAGCGCATGACGGCACTCGCCGTCCCAAACAACCCTGCGTGGCCGGCGATGCCGCCGAACGCGTGCGCGTTCTCGTCGTGCACCTCGCCGCGCACCACCCCGCCTCGCCATGCGCACAGCTCGGTCGGCGCGACCTGTCGACGCAGGGTCTCCCGGGCCCCATCGCCGAGGCTTGCGGCGTAGTACACCTGGCTGTCCATGCCGAGCGGCGCGGTCACCTCGCGCCGCACCAGCTCGTCGAGCGGCACCCCGGCGGCGCGCGACAGGGCGTGGCCCGCGAGCAGGTAGCCCAGGTCGCTGTACACACTCTCGTTGCCGCGCCGCCCGTCGGGCGAGCGGACCTCCGCGCGCGGATCTTCGGCGCGCAATCCCAGGCTGGCAGCCGCTTTCAGCATGGTGCGCTTGCGCTCGTCGCTCCCCAAGGGCGCGTCGGACGCGCGGTAGAGACCACTCCACGGCAACAGCCCTGCGCGATGCGACAGCAGCTCGGCCAGCGTCCCCTCCCCGCCCACCGTGCCCTCGAGCTCGGGCATGATGCGCCGCAGCGGCGTGTCGAGCGCGACGACGGACTTCTGCACCAGGCGCAGCGCCGTGATGGCGACGAACGGCTTGGTCAACGAAGCCAGATCGTACGGGGTGTCCAGCTCGACCGCGGGCTCCCCGGGGGCGAGCACACCGCCTCGCGCAATGACACGCAAGCTGCCCTGCTGCACCGAGACCTCGTCGGCCAGGCGTCCCACGGCGCACACCGCACCTGGAAAAACCCGCTCGCGCAGGGCCAGGATCAGCAGTGCCTCGAGCTCCCGCGCGCTGACGCCGTGCACACCGACCATCTTATCGCTCTACCGAAAGTGGGAGAACGGGTCTACATAGCGCGCGTGTCCGAAGTTCTCGATCCCGTCGCCTCGGTTCGCTCGCTCGCTGCGCGCGTCTCGAACCTACCCCAACTCACAGGCGACATTCCGCGCGTCCAAGGCGAGCTCAAGCAAC
>JBEGTL010000180.1:0-13724 GCA_041179425.1 Pseudomonadota bacterium
TGCAGCTTGTGACGCGATTAGTTGGGGCCGCCGTCTCTGACAACCCACTGCGCATCGAGCGGCGCGTATCGCCGGCAGTCGTCGAGCACTACGTCGGGGCCTTGGCGTACGACGAAGATGGCGCCCAGTGGGTGGCTGGTGAGTTCACACGCGAGACGAGCAGCCAGTGCGTGAGCCCAACCCCGGCGCCAAAGCTGGGCCGGCCGATCTCACCCGTGAAACCTGCCTGCGTACCGACGATGAGGCGGACCGACACCCCGTTTCCTTTCACAGGCGTTCTGAACTCGATAGGCGGCTGAGGTCTCGGCCCGCCGCAGCGACTGAAGTCGTATAGAGGGCCAAGGCCTCAAAGCGCGTCCGCGTAGCGAGAAGCTGCTCGCTGACCCTCCGAAGGCAGATTCTCGCAGCCATCACGAGGTGCTACTCTGCAGGACTGTGTCTGCGTCATCCATCGACACCCTGAGCGAGAGCGTTCGTCGAGCGCTCGAGCCGTTCGAAGCGGTGCGCGTGGCTTATCTGTTTGGGTCGAGGGCAACAGGGAAGGCAAGGTCCGACAGCGATCTCGACCTTGCGCTCAGCCTGTCGCCCAACGCGATGCAGAGCGATGAGCTGATGCTCGATCTGTTGGACGCGCTGGCACGCGGGCTGGGCCCACTGGGTGAGCGCGCCGACCTGGTCGACCTGGGCCGTTCGTCTAGCAGTATTGGGTTTCGGGTCATCCGAGACGGCATCTGCGTGCTGTCCCGAGACCCCGGCGAGCGCGTCAGGCTCGAGGTGATGATCGGACGCCGCTACGACGACGACAGACGCTACCGCATGCTGTTCCGCCGCGCAGCGCGCGCGGCAGCGCAGCGCATGCAAGGGGGGCGAGGGTGATCGACGCCGATGTGATCGCCCGGCGTATCCTGGTGCTGGAAGAAACGCTGCAGCACCTGAGGGTGCGGCTGCCTCAGATCGATGCGCGGCAGCTGGTAGCAGACCCGATGCTGCAAGCAGCCGTCGAACGCTGGCTACAAGTTGCAGTCGAGGCCTGCATCGACATCGCTTACCACGTCGTGGCCGCCCGGGGTTGGCCAGCTCCCGAAGGGGCCCGAGACGCTTTCGAGCAGCTCGCCGCGCATGGAATCGTGGCGCAGGAGCTTGCGACGCGTCTGGGTAGAGCAGCGGGCATGCGCAACATC
Organism: Pseudomonadota bacterium; assembly: GCA_041179425.1. Lineage (GTDB taxonomy): Bacteria > Myxococcota_A > Polyangia > Polyangiales > DASUME01 > DASUME01. The sequence continues at coordinate 1,182 of JBEGTL010000180.1, forward strand.
TTGGTCCACCACTACGTGCGCGTGGACCGCTCGATTTTGGCGGGCGCGGTGCACTCCGCGCTGGTCGACCTCGAAGAGTTCGGCGCGCTGGCGGGCCAGCTGCTGACGGCGGAAGAAGACTGACTGCTCGGCGCGACCTCGTCGAGTGCAGCGGCGTTCGCGCCCGCTGACACCAGCTCGAGGCGAAGCGTGGCCGAGCCCGGTAGCTTGGGTGCAAACACAGCCGGCGCCTCCGCGGCGGTGGCGGCCCCGAACAGCGCGGCGCACAACACTGCGGCGCTGCCGTAGCCTCGGACGCGCGCCGACGTGGAGAAAGGACGACGAGGATTCTGATCTGCTGTTCATGATGCTGCGCTCCTGTTGCCCTGGGGAGAGCAGCCGTGCAGCTTGTGACAGACTATTCGACGCGGTCGGTCTCAGGGGATGTTCAGGCGAACGAGTTTCACGCGGCCGGTCGTGTAGTAAGCGAGGTAGGCTCGGCCGGCGCGCGCCGTGAGCTGAAAGGTACCGGCCATCTCCGTGTCGCTCATCGCGATCCGCATCAGGGAGGGCTCCCAAACGCCCTCTCGATGGGCATAGACGCTGACCCCACGGGCGGAAGGGGCAGCGGCGAGCAGCACGTCGTCAAACATCGTAAACGAGAGCGCCCAAGTAGGTGCATCCACCGGCGTCAGGGCGAGGTTTGTCCACTGCGTGCCATCGTAGCGCGCGACTTGATACTGCAGCTTGCTTTGCTCCGAGGCGCCGTCGTGCCAGCTCGCGACGACGCCGGTTTGCGTTTGCTCTAGTGCCAAGTTGGTGCCTGCGCCCACGGTGTTCAGCAGCAGCCAACGGTCGGACACGAAACGCCATACTTCGACCGCGTTGGCTCGATTCCTCGCAGTTATGACCAGGGTAGGCTCGCCATTGGGCATCGTGGCGAGCTCCAAGCCAGTTGCCGGTCTGGCATCCACCGGCACCTCACCCAGTGGCTGCCAGTCGGTCCCGTCGAATCTGAAAGTATTGACCCGCTGAGCACCAGCGTCATAGTCCCCCAGGACGAGGATCGGGCGGCCTAGGCCATCTACTGTTAGCTTGAAGCCGCAGCCATCGCTGTACTTGATAGGAATAGGCTGGCCGACATCGACCCAAGCTCCATTGTCGTATCGCCTGACTTTTACCTCATAAAGGGTATCCAGCTCGTTCCGCTGCTCCCAGCCCACGAAGAGCTGATCTGCAGCGTTGAACGCGAGTGCGATCCCCCGGTCGTACGTTGGTACTGGGCTCACTGCCCCGCCCACGGGTTCCCATGAATTGCCTTGGTCGTTCAGGCGATAGACATAGGTCACGTTCTTTTGGACAGCCGTCCCCCGCGTCGCGATGTACGGACGCCCGAGAGAATCCTGCGCCACGCTCGGAGGAGTGTAGCTTCCTGGGTCGTGCGACAGATCGGCGCTCAGCATCAGCGCACTCGCATCGCCGCCGCGACCCGCGTCGCTCGGCTTCGTTCCGCCGTCGATGCCAGTGCCAGGTACGACTACCGGCGCCCCCCCGCCCGCGTCGTCGGCAATGACACCACTGTCCGGATAGGAAGCCACCACCATCCGCAAGATGTTGCCCTGTCCATCCACCGTGTCTCGCGTCGGATCGCGGCTGGCGCACAGGGAGACGCCCACGCTCTTGCCGCAGATCTGGTCCCCCACGCAGTCCGTCGCTGCGCTGCAGCTATCGCGACACTCACCGTCGGCGCCACAGACCTGACTGCCTCGACAGCTGCTGCCCGCGATGCAGGCGGTCTCGAGATTGAGCAGCTGACAGACGCCTGCGGCGCCGCCTTTGACACAGCGCTCGCCGGTCAGGCAGTCGCGATCGTTCTGACACTGCATGTGGCAGCGCTCGAAGGTGCAGACGAGTGGGTCGGCGCACTCGGAGTTCAGCGAGCAAGTCTCGGCCAACTTGGCCACTGCGAGCGCCATCTTTTCTTTGTCGCTCGAGCTGCACGCCACGAGCAGACTGAATAGTAGGAGAGCACCGAGAGCACCAAGCCGATTCGTTTGCATGAAACCTCCGCGGGCACTTAGTCCACGACGGCTCGGCGGGCACTGCCGAGATCGTGGTATCGCCAGCTTCGAGAGGTGTGCCGAGCCTTTGTGACGAGCCAAGATCGCACTACTCGCGAGTACGCGCGCTGGAACGAAGCGACGCAACCCGTCGTGCTCCCACCGAGCGTGCTCCACGATCTCGGCGCGTCCGTCGCGCTCAGAAGGGGTTGTTGTCGATCAGGCCAAGCTGCTTCGCGCGCGTCGGCTTCAGTCGCTCTGTCTGCTCACCAGCCGAGGGGCGTGGACTTCTGAGTCGTCGCATCCCGCCGTCGCGGGTGGTTTCATCCGCCTGCGGAGCAAGGCTGGGTTCGACGGCTGCGGGCGAGTGCTGCGCAGGTTCGCGAGTCGCCCCGATTCTCTGCAGATCAGCACGGGTGGCCGCGACACCAGCTTGTGGCCGCTCGACAGAGGAGGCTCGTGGTGCTGGCGACCAGAGCCGTACGGTCAGCGCGGCCAGTGCAGCAGCGAGCACACTCGCGAGTAGTGCGACGCGCGACCTCGACAGGAGTCGTCCAGTGCGGTGCGCTCTGGCATCGTGCGCGGAGGCCTCGGCGATGTCGCTGAGCGCGGCGCGCAGCGCGTCGACGTCCGCAAATCGCTGCCCTCGATCGACCGCCAACGCGCGCGCGACGACTTCCTCGAGGCCGAGCGGCACCTCGGGTCGCAAGTCGCGGATGGCCGTGTACTTGCCCTGATGGATCTGCACGGCAAGCGCGGCCACCGAGCCGCCCGAGAACGGTCTCTTGCCGGTGAGGCACTCGTAGAGGACGACGCCCAGCGAGTAGACATCGACCCGGCCGTCGATGTTTTGCTCGCCTCGCAGCTGCTCGGGAGCCATGTACGGCAGCGTGCCCATGATCGTCCCTTCTGCCGTCAGCTTGCTCTCGGAAGTCTGCAGACGCTCGAAGCGAGAGATCCCGAAGTCGAGCAGCTTGACGTCGACCTTGCCGGAGCGCTGTACCAAAAACAGATTGTCCGGCTTGAGGTCGCGGTGGACGATGCCTGCACGGTGTGCAGCGGCGACGCCCTCACAGACTTGGAGCATGATCTCCAGTGTCTCTGCTTGGGGCAAGGTCCCGCCGCGTGACTCCAGCGCGTCCGCGAGTGAGCTGCCCTCCAGCAGCTCCATCACCAGATACGGCTCGCCACTCGCAAGCTGACCTGCGTCGAAGGTCTCGACGATGTGAGCGTTGCCGATGCGCCCCGCAGCAGACGCCTCGTTCAAGAAGCGTGTCACCGAGCGTGGCTGCATCGCCATGTGACCGTGCAGCACCTTGATGGCGCGTCGATGCATGGTGAGCTCGTGGACCGCCTCGTACACCGCGCCCATGCCGCCTTCGCCGAGCTTTCTCACGACGCGCAGCTTGCCCGCAAGCAGTGCGCCCGGCTCGAGCGCGCTGCCATGCGGCAAAGACGAGAGCACGGGGCTCGGGACATGGGCCGCCTCTCGCAACAGCTGCTCGAATGGGTCGGTAGGCCGGCCTTCGAGCTGCGCGCACGAGTCCTCGGAGGGATCGAGGAGCGCGGCTCGAGGATCCGGCGGCCTGCTCGTTGGAGGCTCCGAGCTCATTCACGCGCCATGGGCAAGCACACGATAGCGGGGAGCGCGCTGATTGTGTTTGCCCGGACACATGAAATGCTCCTCAGCACGAGCCGACCGAGATGTCTATCACGGGCGCGGCTCGAAGGCTGAGCAAAGCGCAGCCTTCGAGCCGCGTCGGACTCCAGCACGCGTTGCGGCACAGACAGCGCGAGCCGCGCGGTCTGGAGCGCCGTTGTACCCGCGTCTCCGGCCCTTTGCAATTGGCCGCCCATGGCGAACAGTCGCCGGCCGTGAACGCACTTCGGGTCTACTACTTTGCCTCGTACGCTGGGCTCGGTGCGGTGATGCCCCTGCTCGCGCTCGCGATGCAGGCGCGCGGCTTCCGCCCGTCGCAGTACGCCTGGCTGATGGCGCTCATCCCGCTCTCGCGCCTGTTCGCGCCGCCGCTGTGGGGCCTGTTGGCCGACCGCTGGTTCGGCACCATCAAGCTGCTGCGCGTCAACACCGCGCTCGCCGCTTCGGCCATGGTGGTGCTGGCGTTCTCGGAGCACATCGTACCGACAGTCGCCGCGTTCTCGCTCTGGGCGCTCACGTCGAGCTCCCTCTCGCCGCTCGCCGACGCGGGCGCGTACCGCTTGCTCGGAGCCTCGTCGACCGGCTTTGCGTACGTGCGCGTGTTTGGCTCGATCGGCTTCGCGGTCAGCGCGTTTCTGCTCAGCGTGCTCGGCGTCGACCCCGCGCTGCGTATCCCGTTCATGGTCGCGGCGTGTACCTACCTCGCATCCAGTGTCACCGCGGGCCGCCTCTACGAAGGACCGCCCCCCACGCGCGCGCCTTTGCTGCCGGCCGTACGCCTGCTCGCGCGGCGCCCGGACGCGCTGCTCTTGTGGCTCGGCTCGGCGTTCTATTACCTCGGCCACGGCGCGTTCGACGCGTACTTCGGACCGTACGCACGCACGCTGCCCGGGGTGCGCGCCGAGACGGTCAGCATGGGCTGGGCCATCGGGGTCACCAGCGAGGTCGTCGTGCTGTGGTTCGTGCCACGCCTCTTGGTGGGCCGGCTGCGTCGTGGCGTGCTGATCGGCGCAGCCGCGGTCGCCGCACTGCGCTGGTGGCTGATTTCTGAAGCCAGCACACCGCTCGCGCTTTGGTTTCAGCAGCCGCTGCACGCCATCACGTTTGGCGTCTGGTACCTCGCCTTCATCCACGAAAACCAGGCGCGCACCGACGACTCCATTCGCGCCACCGTGCAAGGCGTCGCCGTGGCGTGCATGGGTCTCGGCATGATCTCGGCGACCTTGCTCGGCGGCTACGTGCTCGAGGCACTGGGCGGGCGCGTGCTGTTTCGGCTCGCGAGCGGTGCAGCACTGCTTGCGCTCGTTTGTTACCTGCTGCGACACCGCCTGATCGTCGCGAGCGAGACACGAGCCACGCTTCGCACGACGTTGGGCGGGTCTCACGACAATGCGCTTGCGAGTTCCGGTGGAGAGACCTAAGCGTACAGGGTCATGGACGAACAGCGTTTTCGACACCTCGCCGATGAGACGTTCAAGCGCATCCTCGACGGCTTCGACGCCATCGATGCCGACGATGCCGACGTCGACACCGCTGGCAACACCATCAACATCGCGTTCAAAGATGGCTCGCGCTGCGTCGTCAACACGCAGGGGGCCACCAACCAGATCTGGCTCGCAGGGGGCCAGAGTGGCTGGCACTTCTCGTACGATGAGCAGAGCTTGCGCTGGCTGCACGACAAGGGCACCGGCGACGAGCTGTTTGCCACACTGCACAAGCTCACGCTGAGCGCCACCGGGGTCGATCTCAGCTTCCGTTAACGTCTCTTCGCTCGCGTGCCCGAGGGCGCTTCGATGCAGCGCGGTGCGTTTCGCGCGCGAGCTACGACAGGGGTCTCGTCATGATCGAGCGCATCATCTTGTTCAAGCTCAACGACCCAGCCACACGCGAAGAGTGTGCTGCCCTCACGGTGGCCGCGCTCGACGAGATCGACGCCATCGAGGAGCTATCGGTGGGCGTGCCGGCCGACGCGAGCTCCGAGAAGAGCTGGGACCTGAGCCTGGTGCTCGGCGTCGCCAACCTCGCGCTGCTCGACACCGTGCTGGCCGGCGAGGCGTTCACCGCCTTCCTCGACGGGGAGATGAAGCCGCGCTCCACGGTGATCAAGGCCTGGAGCTTCGAGCGCCTCGGCTAAAACCGGCTCTCACTTCGACAGCTTGTCGATGGTCTCTTGGATGTACGCCGCGCCCTTGGGGTCCTTGGCCTTGATCAGCTCGAGCTGTTTTCGGTACGCCGCCAACGCCTTGTCTTTTTGGCCCGTCTGCTCGTAGCTGTAGGCCAGGTCGAACCACAGACCGGCATCTTTGTCATGCCCCTTGATGGCGGCCTCGTACGGCGGGATGGCCTCGGCGTAGCGCTTCTCGGCGCGCAGCGCCTTGGCCAGGTTGCCGGAGAGTGCAGGGTCGCCCGGCTTCTTGGCGAGCGCGCGCTGCAGCACCTCGATGGCCTCGGTGTTTTTGCCCTGTCCGCGCAGCGCCACCGCCAGGTTGTTGAGCAGGTCGGGGTTGTTGGGGTCTTTCTCGAGTGCCTTTTTGTAGGCGGCGATGGCTTCTTCGGGCTTGCCGGTCTTGCGCAGCGCGTTGCCCAGGTTGGCCACGCTGGCCGTGTCGGCAGGGTCGAGCGCCACGGCCTGCTTCAGCGCCTCGACGGCCTCTACGTTCTTCTCTTGGCGCAGCAGCACGGCACCTTCGCCGGCCCAACCGAGGGCGTTGGTGGGCTCGAGCTCACGTACCTTCTTGAACGAGGCGAGCGCGAGGTCGAGCTGACCCTTCTGCCGCTGTAGCGTGCCCAGCGTGTAGTAGGCGGCACCGTGGTCGGGCCGCTTCTCGATCGCGCTCTTGCACTCCTGCTCGGCTTGATCGAGCTTGCCTGCCTTCTTGTGTGCAATGCAGATGCGGTAGCGCACCTCGGCTTCGTCGGCGGACGCACCGGACGGGGCCAAGGCCGCCGGCAGGGCACAAACGACAAACACAACGGCCGCGCGAAAGGGCGCTCTCATGGTCGAACCTCCGGCGGGGCCGACGGGGGCCCCAAGCGAGGCATTCAGTCTAAGCCAAGTGCTTCGAGAGTTGGCTTTTTGAGCTCGTCTGCTGGACCACCAATGGTCGGCGGCCTTGTTCCCCGGGTGTGGCTGCGCTAGCTCCTCGCATGACACTGCAGCTAGGTTCGGTTGGGAGCTCCGTAGGGCCGTTCGAGCACACGTACAGCTGGTCCGACATCGCGTTGTACGCCGTCGCGCTCGGCGCGGGCCCACAGCAGCTCGACTTCGTGCTCGAGCCAAGCCCCAAGGTGTTGCCCACCTGGAGCGTGATTCCGGCGTTTCAGCCCATCTTTGCGGCGCTCGAGCTCACCGGGCTCGACTTCGCCAAGCTGCTGCACACCGCGCAGCTCACCGAGCAGCTGCTCCCGTTCCCGTCGTCGGGGACCGTCAGCACCACCGCCACGGTGGTCGGTATCTGGGACATGCGCATCGGCGCGATGGTGCAGATCGAGTCCAAGTCCAGCATCGGCAGCACGCTCTACGCGCGCACGCTGTGGTCCATGTTGGTGTCGGGTGTCGGCGAGTTCCAGAGCGGTCGTCCGCCCGCGTCGCTGCGCACGCGCGCGCCCAAAGACGTGGCGCCCAACTTCACCGAGACGTGGCCCACGCAGCAGAACCAGGCGCTGCTCTACCGCCTCACCGGCGACGTCAATCCCATCCACGCGCGTCCCGAAGCGGCCAAGGCGGCCGGGCTCGAGCAGCCCATCCTGCACGGCCTCTGTACCTACGGCTTTGCGGCGCGCGCCGCGCTGCACTCGCTCTGTGCCGACGACCCCAGTCGTTTCGTCTCGTTCGAAGCGCGCTTCAGCAAGCAGGTGCTGCCTGGCCAGACGCTGATCGCCGAGGGCTACGTGCTCGAGCCCGGGCAGGCCGCGCTCACGGTGAAGATCGCCGACAGCGGTGAGCTCCCCATCGCGAACGCTCTCTTCAAGTACAAGGTCTAACGACGATGGCGCAGGCCGTACCCGCGAACGACCGCACGTTCATGATCGCGAACGCGGTCGTCTCCAGCTTGGCGCTCGCGTTGCTCGCGTGGCTCTTGCTGTTCAAGCAGAGCGAGGCGGGCCACGCCGACCTCTCGTTCATGCCGGCCATCAATGCCTGCCTCAATGCGTCGGCGGCAGTGCTGCTCGTGCTCGGCTACCGCGCCATCAAGAGTGGAGACCGCCAGCGGCACAAGCGCATGATGGTGAGCGCGTTCTGTGCCTCCAGCTTGTTCTTGATCGGTTACGTCACCTATCACTACGTCCACGGCGACACCAAGTTCGGCGGTGTGGGCGCGATCAAGCTCGTCTACTTCGCGATCCTCATCTCTCACGTACTGTTGTCGATGGCGATCGTGCCGCTCGCGTTGGCGGCGTTTTACTACGCGTTTCAGGCTCGCTTCAGCACGCACGCAAAGATCGCCAAGGTGTTGTTTCCGATCTGGTTGTACGTGTCGGTGACTGGAGTGGTGATCTTCTTTTTCCTGCGCTCGTACGCCGTCGGGTGAGCGCCCGCCGTTTGGGGTGAACTGAATGGTGACCCCTTCTTCTGCTCTCGTCTCCATGACAACCTCCCGCGCGGAATGAGAGAGAGGAGCGAGCCATGGCGCCTTGTTTACGGGGTCTTTCGGCCCTGTCCGTGTTCTGCTTGGTCGGTTCGACAACGCAGCAGGCTCAGGCCGCTGACTCCATCTGGTCGGGTGCAGTGGGCAAGATCCTGCCTAGCGATGAGACCGTATGGTGTCTTGCCGTGCCATCGACCCAGTCCGGTCTCTCCACGGTCAGCGCCAAGCTGCAAAAGCGCGCGAGCGATGGCTCGATCACAGCGGACAACTACACCGACGCAAGCACCACACTCAGGCTCGCGCTGCAGTGTAAGGACAACACGACGGGCTCCGTGGGTGCGCTGCTGACTAGCGCTGGGTTCAGCAACAACGCGACCTTGAGCTGTCCGGCCAACAGTGTCGCCACGCATGTTCGCTGCATGGTTCGCTCGACCGACAGCAATCCCTTCGTGTACGGCGGCGCAAACCTCGGCGATCCGTGCGCCAATGGCGTCTCCGGCATCACGCTCCCCGCCGGCAGCAACGGGTACAAAGGTCAGATTACGGGCTCCGTCTCCGAGCTCAACTTTCGTGGCAAGGTCGGCAACAAGGTCTTCAGCGGCTCCGCGATGTCGACGGCTCGTGTGCACGGCACCGACCTCGGCTTTACGTTCTACGCCGACGGCTCGCTCTGGTCCGGCTACGGCGACACCTGGGAGAACACCTGGATGACGCCGGTGTCTCCCACCAACAAGCGCGGCAGCGTCCTGTTTCGCACGCAAGACCTCGACGCGTCGGACGCCAATGGTCTTACGCTCTCGAGCTGGGTCGGCGCGGGCACTGGCGGCGGCTTTGCCAGCAGGGTCGTACCTTCGTGCCAAGACAACCTGTTCTGCGACGAGGTCACCGCGATCGCCAGCGCCGGCTTTGGTCTCAGCGAGGGCAACAACAAGTACCGTGTGTTGTGGTTCGACTCGATCACCAACTGGACTCCGTTCACCAGTAAGGTCGGTACGCTCGCATGGTCGGTGAACGGCGGGGCGTTTGCTCGCGCGGACCTGACGGCTCCCCCTACGGGCACGATTGCGCCGCAGTGGCCCGACAACAGCTACTTTGGAGCGGGCGCCATCTGGCAAGACCGGCTCAACGGCTTCTTGTACTTCTTTGGCCAGCAGCCGTACCGCGCTCCACCACGTAGCCGTCGAGGTCGAACGCCATGGTCAGGTACATGGCGCCGAACTTTTGCGGCGGCGTGTGTTTGCGTCCGCCGCCCGCGAGCAGGCCAGCGTAGAACGCGTCAGCATCCGGAACGGCGAACACTACCTTCACCGGATTCTTCTTGTAGTTGTGTTCGCGCGCGTAGCTCGTCAACAACAACACGTTGCCGCGCGCGTCGGCCAGTTCTTGGTCGACGCCGAGGCTGGACTCACGCTGGCTGCGAGGTTCGAGTCCGATGCTGTCGACGTAGAATTTCTTGGACGCTGCTGGATCGCTCACGCCGCTGCCAGCCGCGCGGATGTAGTTGGAGTTGGCGGTCATGCGCGCACGCTATCACGCGCGGGCGTTGAGATCGTCGCCGTGTGAGGGATCCGGGCACGTGCACGCGTGCGACTGAGATCTCACTGGCTGGCGAGGGCGATGCCGACCACGATCGCGTTGTAGGTCATGTGCGCGGCGATCGGGGCGTACAACAGCTTGTTGCGCTCGTACACGGTGGCGGCCAAGACCGCCATCACGAACACCGGCACAAACGACAGCGGGGGGTGCACCAGCGCAAACACGAGCGCGCTGGCCAGCACGGCCGAGCGCGCGGACAACGAGCGGCGAAGGCCGCCGTACAGCACGCCGCGAAAGATGATCTCCTCGAACAGCGGCGCGGCGAACACGGCGAGCACGCACAACCACGGCAGCATGTCGCGCGACGAGTCGAGCTCCTGAGACTCCTCGTACGCGTCGCGTAACAAGTCGATGTGCTGGATGGCGCGCGTGTACAGCGCCGCCACGGCGCCGCCCGCGCTCCCTGCGAGCACTCCTTCGACAATGCCGCGCACGAGCTTGGTGTCGCCCGCGGCGCGTCCCGAGAAGCCGAGCGCGACGCGGAGGGCAGGCACGCCCGCGCGCGAGAACGAGTACAACGCGCCCAAGCTAACCAACAGGCCCGCGCCCACGAAGCCGAACAACAGACTCAGACCCGGCGCCGCTCCGACCTGTCTGCAGAACAGGTAGAGCAACGCCTGCAGCACAAAAAAGGCGAGCGCCGCGATGATGCCGTCGGTGACCGCGAGGCTGGCCGGTGGCGCCTCCGTGGGGTCGAGCAGGTAGGGCGTGTGGTCTCTGACCTTCTGCCACAGCGCAAATGCCAGCAGGGCCGACAGGGACAGCTGCACGAACTTGGCCCACACCGAGGGCGTGTAGAGGGCGTACGCAAACAGCCCGCTGAGCAGCAAAAAAAGCTGCGGGGTCCACGGCTGCATGCGCTTTTGGAGCTCGCTCTCGAACGCATCGGTGCCGAGCGCGCCGAGTGCCACCGCCATGAAGCCGTACAGCGCGACACCGACCAGCGCGAGCAGAGCGTGCGGCGTGAGCACGAGAGCGGGGCGCTGCGTGACGACGCCCAGACCGAGCAGCGTGAGCGTGCTGAACGCGATGGCCAGCGCGGACCACAGCACCGCCTTGCGCAGCAACACGCGGTCGAGCGACCAGGGCACGGTGGTCAGCAGCCACAGCGCCGAGCCTTCGTTCGCGAGGGACAGCAGTGCACCGCTCGACAACACCAGACATCCCACACCAAACGAAGCGGCCGCCGCGTGGCCAGGGTTGCTGACGATGGCGCGGAAAAAGGCCGGGTTGAGCAACCCCTGAAAGCCGATCATCAGCAGCGGCAAGAGCAGCACCCGCACCACGCGCCCAGGGTCGCGCGTGATGGACAACACCTCCTTGTGCGCGACCGCGCCGAGCAGCGAGAGGCGTCTGCCGTCGTGCTTGACGGTGCGTACACGCGACCCGCGTTGTGGGCCCGTGCTGCGGGTCAGTCCATCGCGCAGCGCATGGCTGCCGATCGCGAGCGAGCCGTAGAGCACCGAGAGTGCGATCACCAGTGCAGACGTGAGCGCCAGCGCAGTGCGTGGCCACGCGAGCAGCCAGCACAGCGGCAGCGAGAGCGGATTGACGAGCGCCCAGCGAGGCAACGTACGAGCGACACCGATCAAGTAGGTGAGCCCAGCCTCCGAGATGCCCGTGAACGCCAGCACCATCGCGAGCGAGCCCAGCACCTGCAGGGCGGCCTGCACGACCGCGACTGCACGTAGAGACAACTTGCTGCGCAGCACCGTCTCGGTGACGACGCGTAGACCGCCGGCCAGCACGCCCAGATAGGCCGTCGCGAGCAGCGCGACGGGGATGCCCCAAACACCGAGGCCCGCCGACCAAAACACCACGCAAAAGAACGGGCTTGCAAACAGCCAGAGCAGCGGACTGACCAGCGCAGTCTCCAGCGCGCGCGCCAGCAAGAGCCCGCGCACCGAGACCGGGAAGGTGAACCACCACTCGAGCTTGGACTCGACCCGTGCGAGGTCTCGATCGGGTCCGACCACGGACAGAGCGATCATCGCGACCGCGAGCAGAAAGCTGATCAGACCGAGTGGCATGAGCAGGGCGAACGGATCTGCGCCCCGATACCAGATCTTGGAGGAGGGCCAGGGGACGTCGTCGAGCGCGCTCTCGCGAAACCCGGCACGCCCCCGCTGCTCGAAGATCTGGGTGAGCTGCTCGGCGCGCGCGTGCCTCTCGTCGCGACCGTGCTTTCCCTCGTCTTGCGCGGCGAACTCGAACATCCGCACCAGCTGGTCGCGGCGGCTGAGCTCGCTCGGCACGATGCCCTGCATGGGCATGCCACGCGCGAGGACCCAGTCGATGCCGTCCATCGTCTCGGAGGAGACGAGCACCACGTTTGGAAAGGCGGCCCGCTCCGCAGCCACCGATACGCCGTGCACCACGTGTGCGCTGTTGGTGAACACGTTGATGGAGAGCGTGACGGACACGAACAAAAGCAGCAGCCTGCCCGGCGCACCCTTGCGACCCGTGCCCACGCGCTGCGCGGTCGGTCGAGTCGCGCTGTGCCTCCGCGTGCGAGCGAAGAAGGATGTGCTCGGTGCCGCGTCGGTCGGCTTGGGTTTGCGCTTCCACAGCACACGCCAACGGTTGAGCGAGCGCTGTAGCTCGAGCGAAGCGATCAGCCACACCACGCGCAAGAGGGAGGGGGCGGGCCGGCTCGCGC
>JBEGTL010000181.1:0-13713 GCA_041179425.1 Pseudomonadota bacterium
AAACGATTGCAGCACCGCGCGCAGGGCGCCAAGGTGCGGAGGGTGCACGCCGGCACGTGCGCAACGAAACGTTGCGAACAAGGCGTGCGTACGTCGGGCTGGTCGAAGCGCACCCTCGGGCGCGCGAGCGAAGAGAGGGCAGAATGAGCTTGAAGCAGGTCGGCATGGTGGGGCTCGGCGTGATGGGCCAGAACCTGGCACTCAACATCGCCGATCACGGGTTTGCCGTGTCCGGCTACGATGCCTGGCCCGAGCCGGTCGACAACTTCAACAAGCTCGCCAGCGAGCCCAGCCTCCAGGCTCGCGTCAAAGGCTACAAGTCGCTGGCCGAGTTCGTCGGCTCCATCGAGCGCCCGCGCCACATCATCATGCTCGTCAAGGCGGGCGAGGTCGTCGACAAGACCATCGCCGCGCTGCTGCCGCTGCTCGCGCCCGGCGACCTGCTCATCGATGGCGGCAACGAGTTCTACAAGAACACCGAGCGGCGCTCGGCCGAGCTCATTGCCAAGGGCTTTCGGTACTTCGGCATGGGTGTGTCCGGCGGGGAAGAAGGCGCACGTCACGGGCCCTCGCTGATGCCCGGCGGCGACCGCGCGGGCTACGACGAGATGGAGCCGATGCTCACCAAGATTGCGGCCCAGGCCGACGGCGCGTGCGTCACGTACATCGGGCCCGGGGGCAGCGGCCACTACGTCAAGATGGTGCACAACGGCATCGAGTACGGCGACATGCAGCTCATCGCCGAGGCCTACGATGTGCTCAAAAACGTGGGCGGACTCAGCAACGACGAGCTGGCCGACACCTTCGACGAGTGGAACCGCGGCGAGCTGCAGTCGTGTTTGATCGAGATCACCGCCAACATCTTCCGCAAGCGCGACCCTGACCATCCCGAGGTCGCGCTGATCGACGTCATCTTGGACGCCGCCTCCATGAAGGGTACCGGCAAGTGGGCCGTACAAGAGGCGGCCGAGATTGGGGCGCCTATCCCCGTCATCGCCAGTGCCGTCGACGCGCGCGTGCTCTCTTCGCTGGTCGCCGAGCGCAAGCGCACCAATACGTTGGTGGGCCCCGCGCCCACCGTGCAACGTGACCCCGCGTTGGTGGCTGACGTACGCGCGGCTCTGTACGCGGCCAAGGCCTGTGCCTACGCGCAAGGCATGGCGCTCTTGCGAGCCGCCTCCGACGCGCGCCAGTGGGACCTCAACCTGGCCGAGCTGGCGCGCATCTGGACGGGCGGCTGCATCATCCGCGCGCAGTTCTTGGGCCGCATCAAGGCCGCCTACCAGCGCGAGCCCAAGCTCGGCAACCTGCTCGTCGACGAGTCGTTCAAGGCGGAGCTCGGCGCGCGCCAAGACGCGTTTCGGCGCGTCGTCGCACGCGCTGCGACCGTGGGCATCCCGCTGCCCGCGCACGCGAGCGCACTCGCCTACTACGACACGCTGCGCCGCGAGCGACTGCCGCTCAACCTCACGCAAGCGCAGCGCGACTATTTCGGCGCGCATACCTACCAGCGCATCGACCGCGAGGGCACCTTCCACACGCACTGGACCGAAGCTCCCACGACCTGACGGCAGGGCTCCCCATCGGGGACGAGCAGGTTGTAGACCCACTGCACACGCGCAGTGCTCCGCACGCGAACCAAGACAGAGGAGACCGCGCATGACGTCGGACATCGAGAAGCTGGCCATCGACACCATCCGCACGCTGTCCATGGACGCGGTGCAGCGCGCCAACTCTGGCCATCCGGGCACGCCGATGGCCCTTGCCCCGGTGGCGTACTGTCTGTGGCAGCGCTTCTTGCGCTTCGACCCGGCCGACCCGATCTGGGCCAACCGCGACCGCTTCGTGTTGTCGGTAGGCCACGCCTCCATGCTGCTCTACTCGCTCCTGCACCTCACTGGCGTTCGTTCCGTCAACGCGCAGTACGAGGCGCTCGGCGAGCCGTCGGTCACGCTCGACGACATCAAAAAGTTTCGCCAGCTCGAGTCCAAGTGTCCCGGCCACCCGGAGTATCGTTGGACCTCCGGCGTCGAGACCACCACCGGCCCGCTCGGACAAGGCGTGGCCACGAGCGTGGGCATGGCCATCGCCGAGAAGTGGATGGCCACGTACTTCAACCGACCAGGCTTCACGCTGATCGACCACGATGTGTACGCGCTCGCCGGCGACGGCTGCATGATGGAGGGTGTGTCTTCGGAGGCTGCGTCGCTCGCGGGCCACCTCAAGCTCGACAACCTGTGCTGGATCTACGACAGCAACCGCATCACCATCGAGGGCGCAACGTCGCTCGCCTTCAGCGAAGACGTCGCCACTCGTTTTCTCGCCTACGGCTGGCACGTCGTGCACGTCAGCGACGCCAACGATCTACAGCAGCTCGACAGCGCGTTCGAGTCGTTCCGCAACACACGACAGCAGCCGACCCTGATCGTCGTCAACAGTCACATCGGCTACGGCTCGCCGCACAAACAAGACACACACGCGGCGCACGGCGAGCCGCTCGGTGTCGACGAGATCAAGCTCACCAAGAAGGCGTACGACTGGCCCGAAGACGCTCAATTTCTGGTGCCGGACGAGGTGCCCAAACACTTCGCGGAGGGCGTCGGCGCGCGCGGCAAGCAGCAACGCGACGCGTGGATGGCGCTGTTCGAACGCTACCGCGGCGAGCACCCCGAGCTGGCCGACGCGCTCTACCGCATCACGCACCGCAAGTTGCCCGACGGCTGGGATGCCGACCTCGCCGCGTTCCCCGCCGATGCTGCCGGCATCTCGGGTCGCGACGCCTCGGGCAAGGTGCTCAACGCCATTGCCAAGCGTGTGCCCTGGCTGATCGGCGGCTCGGCCGACCTCGCCCCTTCCACCAAGACGCGCCTGACCTTCGAGGGCGCCGGCGACTTCGAGGCGCACACGCCGGCCGGCCGCAACTTCCACTTTGGCGTCCGTGAGCACGCCATGGGCGCCATCCTCAACGGCATGGCGTTGTCCAAGGTGCGACCTTACGGTTCTGGTTTTCTGATCTTCAGCGACTACGCCAAACCTGCCCTCCGCCTATCGGCGCTGATGGAGCTGCCGACCATCCACGTGTTCACCCACGACTCGATCGGCGTAGGCGAAGACGGCCCCACGCATCAGCCCATCGAGCAGCTCGCGGCACTGCGCTCGGTGCCCGGCATGCTGGTGTTGCGACCCGCCGATGCCAACGAAGTGGTCGAGGCGTGGAAGGTAATCATGCAGCTGCGACACGAGCCGGTGGCGCTGGTGCTCTCGCGACAGAACCTGCCTACGGTCGACCGCGACAAGTACGAGGCGGCGAGCGGACTCGCGCGCGGGGCCTACGTGCTCGCCGACCCACCCAAGGGCAAGGCCAGCGTCCTCCTGTTGGGGACGGGCAGCGAGGTCGCACTCTGTCTCGAGGCCCACGAGACGCTGCTCGCCGAGGGCATCGCCAGCCGTGTCGTCAGCATGCCGTGCTGGGAGCTGTTCGAGAAGCAGAGCAAGGAGTACCGTGACTCCGTGTTGCCACCCTCGATCACCGCGCGCGTCGCCGTCGAGCGAGCCGCCACGTTCGGCTGGGACCGCTACACTGGGTTCGACGGCCGCATCATCGGCATGCGCACGTTCGGCGCGTCGGCGCCGCTCAAAGAGCTGTCCAAAAAGTTTGGCTTCACGGCCGATGCTGTCGCCGCTACCGCGCGGGAGCTGCTTGGCTGACCCTCGTGTGTTCGAGCCGCCGGTCGTCGCCTGTCACCGCGCGCGGCCACGTTGGATCTTGCAGGAGACCTCATGAGCCTCGATCTCTGGAACCGCTACAAAACGTACCTGTGTGTCACCGAGAGCGTGGGCCTGACGCTCGACATCTCGCGCATGAAGTTCGCCGACGACTTCTTCGAGCGCACGAGCGCGCCTCTGGCCAAGGCACTCGACGCCATGCAGGCACTCGAAAAAGGCGCGATCGCGAACCCGGACGAGAAGCGGATGGTGGGGCACTACTGGCTGCGCGCGCCCGAGCTCGCGCCGACACCCGAGCTCACACGGGCCATCACCGACGCGCTCGCCAGCATCCACGTGTTCGCCGAGCGCGTGCACAGCGGCGCGCTCAAGCCCGAGCAAGCCGACAAGTTCGACGTGTTGTTGGTGGTCGGCATCGGCGGCTCGGCACTCGGTCCGCAGCTCGCTACCGAGGCGCTGGGCGGGCCGAGCGACCGCCTCCAGGTCTTTTTCCTCGACAACACCGACCCCGACGGCTTCGACCGCACGTTGGCCCGCATCGGCAAACAGCTGTCGTCCACGCTGACGGTGGTGGTCAGCAAGTCGGGCGGCACCAAAGAGACGCGCAACGCCATGCTCGAGACAGAGCGCGCGTATCGTGAGCGCGGCCTGACGTTCGCCAAGCACGCCGTTGCGGTCACCGGCGAGGGCAGCGAGCTCGACGCGCTGGCCGTGCGCGAGGGCTGGCTCACGCGCTTTCCCATGTGGGACTGGGTCGGCGGACGCACCTCCGAGCTGTCGGCAGTGGGTTTGTTGCCGGCCAAGCTCCAAGGCATCGACATCGACGCGCTGCTCGACGGAGCGCGCGCCATGGACGTGGCCACGCGCGGTCGCAACGTGCGCCACAACCCGGCCGCGTTGCTCGCGCTGATGTGGTTTCACGCGGGCGACGGACGCGGCCTCAAAGACATGGTGGTGTTGCCGTACAAAGACCGGCTGCTGCTGCTCTCCAAGTACTTGCAGCAGCTGGTCATGGAGTCGCTCGGCAAAGAGCGAGACCTGGCTGGCAACGTGGTCAACCAGGGCATCGCGGTGTACGGCAACAAGGGCAGCACCGACCAGCACGCCTACGTGCAGCAGCTGCGCGAGGGCGTCAACAACTTCTTCGCCACCTTCATCGAGGTAAAAAAAGATCGCGCGGGGGCGTCCCTCCTCGTGGAGACCGACGTCACCAGCGGCGACTACCTGCTCGGCTTCTTGCTCGGGACACGGCGCGCGCTGTACGAGAACGGTCGCGAGTCGATCACGCTCAGCGTGCGCGACACCAGCCCCCGCACGCTAGGCGCGCTGATCGCGCTGTACGAGCGCGCGGTCGGTCTGTACGCGAGTCTGGTCAACATCAACGCCTACCACCAACCGGGCGTCGAAGCGGGCAAAAAGGCCGCCGCCACCGTGCTCTCGCTGCAGCTCGAGGTCCTGTCGACACTGAAGGACAGCCGTGCTGCGTTGACGGCCGAAGAGGTGGCGCGCGCGATCGGGTCTCCCGACGAAGTCGAGACCGTGTTCCACATCCTCGAGCACCTCGCCGAAAACCCCGATCACGGCGTGAAGCGGCATGCGGGTACCGACCCATTCGCCAGCAAGTACGCCCGGTGAAGGTCGCGCTCGGCTGCGATCACGCGGGTTTCCCGCTCAAAGGGACCATGATTGCCGCCTGTACCAGCGCGGGCTATCCGGTGCTCGACCTCGGCACGTTCTCCACCGATCCGGTCGACTACCCCGACGTCGCGCGCGCTGTCGGCGAGCAGCTGCAGCGGGGCCACGCACCGCTCGGCATCTTACTGTGTGGCAGCGGCGTGGGCGTCTCCATCGCCGCCAACAAGATGCGTGGCGTACGCGCGGCCGTCTGCCACGACACCTACTCGGCGCACCAAGGCGTCGAGCACGACAACATGAACGTGCTCACCCTCGGCGCGCGCGTGATCGGCCCTGCGCTGGCCAGCGAGCTGGTGCTCGCCTTCTTGCGAGCGCGCTACAGCGGCGAAGAGCGACACGCTCGGCGCTTTCACAAGGTCGAGCAGCTCGAGGCCGAGCTCGCTGGCAGCCCTCCCCCCTGACCGTCGGCGCGAGCGCGCTCGCACTGCTTCGCGCGACGCGGTGACCTTTCACGAATCGACCAAGGAGTGACCCGTGGACGTCTCGACAAGTGTTGCCCCCAAGCCAGACGAAGTTCTGCGTCAGCGCGACCCTGCCGTTTGTGCGCGCGATCCGTTCACGCTCGTCATCTTCGGCGCCTCCGGCGACCTGGCGCAGCGCAAGCTCATCCCCGCGCTGTTCCACCTCGAGGCCTCGGGCTACCTGCCCGAGAACTTTGCGGTGGTCGGGTTCTCGCGCAGCGAGCTGAGCGACGCGGCCTACCGCGACACGATGAAGACCGCACTCGCCACCGAAAAGCTCACGCCCGCCTCCAACAGTAAGCTCATCGAGTCGCTCTATTACGTGGCGGGCAACAACGACGACCCGGCCTCGTTCGCCCGGCTCGACAGCCGCCTGACCGCCATCGAGCAAGAACGCGGGCTACCCGGCAATCGTCTGTATTACTTGTCCGTCGCGCCGGACTTCTTTGCCACCATCGTGCGCCAGCTGTCGGAGCAGAAGATGATCCGCAAGCGCGGCGACACGTCGTGGTCGCGCGTGATCATCGAGAAGCCGTTCGGGCGCGACCTCGAGAGCGCGCGTGCGCTCAACACCCAGATCACGGGTCACCTGCACGAGTCGCAGATCTACCGCATCGATCACTACCTCGGCAAAGAGACGGTCCAAAACCTGTTCAGCTTCCGCTTCGGTAACAGCATCTTCGAGCCTCTGTTCAACCAGAAGTACGTCGAGAACGTGCAGCTAACCGTGGCCGAGACGCTGGGTATGGAGGGCAAGCGCGGCGGCTATTACGACACCGCCGGCGCGCTGCGCGACATGGTCGAAAACCACCTGCTGCAGCTGCTGACCATCATCGCCATGGAGCCGCCCTCCACGATGGAGGCGACCACGCTGCGCGACGAGAAGGTGAAGGTGCTGCGCGCCATCGATCCCCTCACGCGCGACGAGGTGATCGCGAGCACGGTGCGCGGCCAATACGGCCCGGGTGTCAAAGACGGCGAGCACGTCAACGCCTACCGCAGAGAGGCCGGCGTGAACCCCGACTCCAACACCGAGTCGTACGTCGCGCTTCGGCTCTACATCGACAACTGGCGCTGGGGCGGTGTGCCGTTCTTCCTGCGCACCGGCAAACGCCTCAAGACGCGCGTGTCCGAGATCGCGGTCACCTTCAAGCAGCCGCCGCTGCACCTGTTCCGCGAGCTGGTCGACGCCGACGGCAAGCCCCCCAAGCCGCGCGCCAACGTGCTCGTGCTGCGCATCCAGCCGGACGAGGGCATCAGCCTGACCTTTGCGGCCAAACGACCCGGCATGCGCGTGCACCTCGACGAAGTGCAGATGGACTTCACCTACAAGGACTTCCAGGCGCGCTCCCCCGAGGCGTACGAGCGCTTGCTGCTCGATGCGCTGCGCGGCGACGCGTCGTTGTTCACGCGCTCGGACGAAGTGGAGCACGCCTGGCGCTTCGTCAGCTCCATCCAAGATGGCTGGGCCAACTCGCGTCCACCCAAGTTCCCCAACTACACCCCGTTCAGCGACGGCCCCGACGAGGCCAACCGGCTCTTCGACGGCACCAACGGCAGCTGGCGTCCTCTCGAAGGTTGAGCGCGTATGACCGACGTTCGTATCCTCCCCGATCCCACCGAGCTCGCCGCTGCAGCGTGCGCGTACGTGCTGTCGAGCGCGCAGGCTGCCATCGCGGCGCGCGGCCGCTTCACGCTCGTGCTCACCGGCGGCTCCACGCCCAAGCTGCTCTACCAGCAGCTGGCACAGCACGGAGAGCTGCCCTGGGACCGGGTGGAGATCTTGTTTGGGGACGAGCGCGCCGTGCCGCTCGAGCACAAAGACAGCAACGCTGGGATGGCGCGCGACGCGCTGACGAGCCAGCCGTTCATCCCTGCCGAGCGCGTGCACCGCATGCGTGGCGAGCTGCCCGCCCGCGAAGCGGCTGCCGATTACGAGGCCACACTGCACCGTCTGTTTCCGGACAGCGGCCTGCCGCGCTTCGATCTATTACTGCTCGGGCTCGGCACCGACGGGCACATCGCGTCGCTGTTTCCCCACTCGCGCGCCCTTGCTGAGTCGCGCGCCTGGGTCACCGACAACTGGGTCGAGAAGCTCTCTGTCGACCGCATCACGCTCACCTACCCTGTGCTCAACGAGGCCGCCGATACCTTGTTTTTAGTGGCAGGCGCCGACAAGGCCTGGGCCGTTCACGAAGCGCTTCAAGGCAGCGCCGCGGTCGCCGACGTCCCCGTTCGGGGGATCCAGCCGCGCTCGGGCAAGCTGACCTTCATGGTCGACCAGGCCGCCGCGGCGCAGCTGACTCCGCGCTGAGCGATCCAGGCGGGCAGAGCGCCGACTTGTCGTATTGGTGAACCTCGCGCCGGGCTCACCCGGCCCCGCGCCAAATCGGTGAGCCAGCCCACCCACACGGGCCAGGTGGGTCTGTCACCGCCCCGTGCCACGACCGGCTCAGTTTTTTACATGTTTGTCAACCTGGTTGTTTTCCGCAGAGCCAGCCACGATAACGAGATGAAGAACATCGTGGAACTGTCGCCAGGCGATCACGAGGTCGAGTTCGTGCGCGAGCAGAAGCGCCAGCCGCCAGCAGGAGGGGGCACCGTTTCTCGCCTCACTGCTTGCATCGTGCGCGTGGTCGGCACCTCCGAGGAGCTCGAAGATGCGAGCCGCGCCACCGCAGGGTCAGCCCCGGGTACGCGCTTCACTGCCACGGTCGAAGATGGCGTTCGTTACGCCTCGTTCAAGCCACACAAGAAAGCCGAAGACGCCGCGGAGTAGTCAACAGCGCTGTTCGCTTCATAACGTCCACCACCGCCTCCAGCCGTTCGTCTGGGGGCGCTTTCGTTTTTACGGCGTTCGATTTCGCTCGCGCGCAGAGGCGCCGCGCGCTTCGACCGCGCGGCGAGGCGCACGCACCTGTCGACGGCGGCGACCGAGGTCTGCTACCAACGAGGCGTGTGGATCTTGTTCGTGGCAATCGGGGCGGTGATGCTCGCTGTGCTGGCCTACGGCTGGGGGCTGGCCAAGGGTTCGGAGCTGACGCGGGCAGCGCAGGCCAAGCTGCACGACGCGGTGCGCGCGTCGGCAACGGCCGTCGTCCAGGCGCACGAACGTGAGCGCGCGGCGTGGCTCGCGGCAGAGCTGGCGAGTCAGGTCTACCTGACCAGCCGCGCGACCAGTCGTGACGCAGTGCGTGAGGCGCGCGATCAGCGGGACGAGGCGGCCGAAGCGGCCGAGAAGGCGCACGAGGTCACGCGCGACTCGCTCGAGGCGCTGCGCGCTGCCCTGGTCGATCCCAGCCAGCCCGATGCCCTGGAGTCGGCCCGGCGCCTCAGCGAGCGCCGCGCCGAAGAGGCGGCCAAACGCAGGAGCGAGCGCGAGCAGCGCAACAGTGTCGAGGACGAGCAGGCAAACCGCCCCATGTCCTGAGCGTCAGTAAGCAGACACGAACGCTTGAGAATCGAGAGCCGAGCATGACTTCGAGAAGAACGGTGGTGGTGACCGGAGCCAATTCGGGCATCGGATATCAGACGGCGCTCTACTTTGCGCGCGCTGGTGCGCACGTGGAGATGGCCTGTCGAAACATGGCGAAGGCCGACCAGGCAGCGCGCGCGATTCGCGAGGAGGTGCCCGATGCGAGCACCACGACGCTGCCGCTCGACGTGTCGGAGCTACGCTCGGTGCACGAGTTTGCGCGACTGTTCGACGAGCAGGTCGGCGAGCTCGACGTCTTGATCAACAACGCAGGCGTCGCGGCCTTGCCGCTCGCGCGCAACAGCGTGGGTCACGAGCTGCAGTTTGCCACCAACCACCTGGGCGGCTTTGCCCTGACGGGCGCGCTGCTCCCCTACTTCGCGAAGGATCGCAAGGGGCGCATCGTCAACCTGGGCAGCCTCGCGCACCGCTTCGGCAAGCTCGACCTCGACGACCTCAACTGGCAGACGGCCCGCTACGACCACTGGAAGGCCTACGCCAACAGCAAGGTGGCCGTGCTCAGCCACGCGTTGGAGCTCAATCGACGGCTCCGCAAGGCGGGCAGCAACGTCTCGGCGCTGGCCGCGCACCCGGGGTTTGCCAACACCGAGATGAACCAAAAGAGCGAGCTGCTGCGGCCCAAGACGGCGTTCAAGCGGTGGTACACCAAACACATGGCCAAGGTCATCCCCAGCGCGGCGCTGGCTGCGCGCTCGGTGATCCGGGCGGCCACGGCCGACGACGTGCGCGGCGGGGAGTACATCGGACCGAGCGGCCTGTTCGAGCTCGGGGGCAGCCCCGGCAAAGCGCGCGTCAATCCGCTCGCCGCCGATATCCAGCTCGCAGCTCGGCTGTGGGCCGCGTCCGAGACGCTCGCCGATGTGCGCTACCTTTCGGCACACGACCCACGCGCCTGACCGCCTCGCGCGGTGTAGTGACTTCGCTCGAGCGCCCGAGGGCGCGCGTCACGTGCGATCGATACGATCGGCCCCAGGCGACCTGCACAGAGATTTCGCCCCAGATCGGCGCGGTCGCGCACGCCTATGCACCCTGATTCGGGGGGCTAGGGGTTGACCTGTGCAAGTTCGTCCCTAGCGTGAAGGGCTGGCGCGAATACACCGCGACTCACTGGTCGAGGCTCGCGGTGCCGAGTGCCAGCTGTCGAAGCGCGCCCTCGGGCGTGCGAGCGAAAAAAAGAGGAGCCATCATGTCCGACGCTTCTGCCTCCGACGACACGTTGATGGGGCGCTATTTCCGGGACGTCGGCAAGCATGCACTGCTGACGGCCGAGCAAGAGCTCGAGCTTGCCACCGTCATTCAGACAGGCAAGGGCCGGGCGCGGGAGCGCGCTCGTCAGACGCTCATCACCGCCAACCTGCGCCTCGCGGTCTCCATCGCGCGCAAGTACAACCGCGGACGGATGCCGCTCAGCGATCTCGTGCAAGAGGCCAACCTGGGCATCATGCGCGCGGTCGAGACGTTCGACCCGGCGCGCGGCCTCCGCTTCTCCACCTACGCCAGCTGGTGGGTCAGGCACGCCATCCAGCGGGCGCTCGCCGACAAGAGCCGCACGGTCCGGCTGCCCTGCCACGTGCAAGACACGCTCGGGCGCGTCGCCAAGGCGCGGCTCGCGCTCGAGGTCAAGCACGGCCGGGAGCCCACCCCCGAAGAGCTGGCCCACGTGCTCGAGATGACCGTCGAGAAGCTCGAGCAGATCACGCTCAGCCAGGCGACCTGCTCCAGCCTCGACGCGCCCATGAGCGACGACGACGGCCGCAGCTACGTCGACTTTTTGGCCGACGACGACGAGCTCGTCGACGTGCACATGGAGCGCGAGCAGGAACAGGCGTTCGCGCACGAGCTGCTCGGCGAGCTGTCGCCCTACCACCAGGACATCCTCAGCGCCCGCTTCGGCATCGCCGCCAACGAGGACGACGAGCGCACCGAGCAGACGCTCAAAGAGATCGGCGACAAGTACAACCTGTCCCGCGAGCGCATCCGCCAGCTGCAAGAAAAAGCGCTCAGCGAGCTACGCGCCCTCGCCGCCGTAGGCTGAAACAGGCGCGCCTGCGCCGCGATCCGGGCCGCGATCCGCCGCCGCTTCCTGCGCTCCCTCCTCACGGACAGGAAGTCCGCTCCGGGGGGTGCTCGGAACCGGCGGCGCCTCGCAACCCGCCTCGCGACGCATGCGTGCCTGTTTCTGAAACTGGATTCGTCGGGGTGCCGGGAAACGGGCCGCGGGATCGCGGCGTGGAGCGCGCGCCAGGCGACGCTATTTCGCGTTGACGATGACGGGTAGCCCGTCCTTGCCCTCGGGGACGAAGAAGTAGTTGCCCTCTCGGCTGTCGAAGGAGCGGAACTGGAGGTAGCGCGGCGTCAGCGTCTCGCCGATCTTCTGCTGCGCGCTGGCCTGCGCGGTGCCGCGCATGACGATCGACGCGGCGTCGGCCTCCGCCTGGATACGCGTGGAGTCGGCGCGGCCCTGGGCGATGGCGCGCGCGATGTCGGCGTCGCGCTGCGCGATCTGGACCTCGAACTCCTTCTGCTCGGCCTGTTGGCGGGTCGCGATCTTGCGGGAGATGGCGCCCGTGACGGTGTCGTCGTAGTCGATGTGCCGGATCGCGATCTGGTCGATGTCGATGTGGTGGCCGCTGGCGATGTTGGCCAGCCGCTCGCGCACCGTCTGCTCGATCTGCGGACTCTCGCGCGCCAGGTCGTTGTGCAGGTGTTTGGAGAACTCGGCGCGCACCAGGGTGATGAAGGCCGGCCCGATCAGCTTGTTGTAGTACGCCGGCCCGATCTCGGTGTGCAGCGCGTAGATCTCGGCCTTGCGCGCGTGGAACGTGGCCGTGACGGTGACCGGCAGCGCGAGGTTGTCCTTGGTGAGGACGTGCACCACCTCGTCGCGATTGGTGGCCGTGATGTCGTAGACCACCAAGCTGTTCCAAGCCCACGTGGCGTAGCGCCCGGGCGGGAGCTGTTTGTCGGCGAATGCCGGCGTCCGCAGCGCCCGGTACAAGAGCGCGGACTGGCCAGGCTGGACCGAAGTTCCACAGGCGCTCAGGAGCAGCAGCGTCGTCATGACCAAGCGGCGCATGGGTCACACCTTTTCTTCGCACGCGTACCCGGACGGGGCGCTTCGCGACTTCTTTTTCTGACGATCGCAGCGGATGCGGCACGATTCAAACGATGTTCGCGCAGCGGGGAAATGTTCCTGGGCGTGCACCGAAACAAAGGTCTTTACGGGGAGAACTCGGACAGACGTGGAGGTGAAACGTTGATTGTCTAGTCTCACGGGGCGCGGCTCGGCGGCCGCACTGGAGGTGGGCCTCGATGATCACTCAGCGCAGCGGGCATCGTCACGAACGGGTGCGCGGCGGAACGGTACTCTTGCTCTTGTCGTGTTTGGTCTTCGGAGCGGGTCTCGGTTGCTCCAAAAAAGCCGAACCCAAGCCAGACGACGGCAAGCCGGCCGCTGCACCAAGCGCGCTCAAGCCGAGCGACAAGCTCACCGTCGGCTTCGTGTACGTCGGCCCGCGCGACGACTTTGGGTACAACCAAGCGCACGCCGAGGGTGCCAAGACGCTGACCGCCATCCCCGGCGTGAAGGTGATCGAAGAAGAGAAGGTGCCCGAGACCATCGACGTGCAGAAGACCATCGAGAGCATGATCAACCTCGACGGTGCCAAGGTCGTGTTCCCCACCTCGTTCGGCTACTACGACCCGCACGTGCTCAAGGTCGCCGCCAAGTACCCCGACGTGACGTTCTTACACTGCGGGGGGCTCTACCAAGAAGGCAAACACCCCGCAAACGTGGGCAGCTACTTCGGCTACATCGACGAGGTCGAGTACCTGAACGGCATCGTGGCGGCGCACGCCAGCAAGAGCAACAAGCTCGGCTTCATCGCAGCCAAGCCGATCCCGCAGGTCCTGCGCAACATCAACGCGTTCACGCTCGGCGCGCGCAGCGTCAAGCCCACCATCACCACCACCGTGGTGTTCACCGGCGACTGGTCGCTGCCCATCAAAGAGGCCGATGCTGCGAGCAGCCTGATCGATCAAGGCATCGACGTGCTGACTGCGCACGTGGACAGCCCCAAGGTGATCGTGCAGACCGCGGAGAAACGCGGTGTGTACTCAGTCGGGTACCACACCAGTCAGGCCGCGCTCGCGCCCAAGGGCTACCTGACCGGAGCCGAGTGGAACTGGGCCAAGGTCTACGGCGAGTACATCGCACAGATCAAGGCGGGCAAGCCCTGGAAGCACCTGGTGCGTGGCGGTCTCAAAGACGGCTTCGTCAAGATGTCTCCTTACGCGACGGCGGTCAGCGACCCCGGCAAGGCCGCGGCCGACGCC
>JBEGTL010000182.1:0-13707 GCA_041179425.1 Pseudomonadota bacterium
TCTCGGTTCGTAAAACGAAGCGTCGGGGGCGAGTCTTTGGGATGGGGTCGACCCGCCGAGGCGGGCCGCCCCGTTTCAGGCGCAGGCGCTCGCCAGGTAACGTTCGTCGTCGAGCGCTCGCAGCTCACCGCTACAGAGTGGGCAGTCGCGGCGAGCATGGACCCGACGCTTGCGGAGTCCAGTGCCGAGCGCGTCGTAGCTGTAGAGCACGCCTGCCGCACGCGAACGGCCCAACAGCAGCTCGATGGCGAGGGCGGCTTGGAGGGCGCCGAGCACCCCCACCACGGGACCCAGCACGCCGGCCACGGAACAAGTCTCGGGCTGGCCACGCGGGATGTCCTCGAACATGCAGCGCACGCAGGGACCGTTGCCAGGCAGCACCCCCAGCGCCCAGCCGGAGTAGCGCACCGCGCCCCCCTGCACCACGGGCACACCGCCGAGCTTGGCCGCGTCGGAGGCGAGGAACTTGGTGGCAAAGTTGTCGGCACCCTCGACGACGAGGGCGTGGTCCTGCACGAGCGAGAGGGCGTTGTCTGGGGCGAAACGGTCGACCACGCACGCGACGCGCAGCGCTTCTGGGAAGGGCGAGAGTTTGGCCAGCCGCTCGGCGGCCACCTCGATCTTGAGGCGACCGACGTCTGTTTCTTCGTAGAGCGTCTGCCGGTGAAGGTTGCCGAGCTCGACTCGGTCGTCGTCGATCAGGGTGAAGCGCGTGACGCCGCTCTCTGCGAGCACGGACAGCACCGGGCACGACAGACCTCCCGCACCCACGACGAGCACGCCGCGCCCGGGCGCGTCGATGCGCGTCGTCGGGCGCGCGAGCGAAGCCTCGATGCGCGCGGCGCCGTCGCTCACTTGAAGTACTCGTCCAAGCTGAAGTAGCGCTCGCCCGTGTCGCACAGCACGGTGACGACGTTCTTGCCTGGTCCGAGCTCGAGCGCGACCGACGCTGCGACGTGCGCGTTGGCACCGGCGCTGATGCCGACCAACAGCCCCTCTTCGCGTCCCAGCCGTACCTTCATTTCGTAGGCGTCGCGATCGCGAACGAGGCGAATCTCGTCGACGAACTCGGAGCTGTAGTTCTTGGGCACGAAGCCTGCGCCGATGCCCTGGATCTTGGTCGGACCAGGGTCGCCGCCGCTGAGCACGGGGCTGCTCTCGGGCTCGACCGCGATCACACGCACCTTGGGATAGCGCTGCTTGAGCACCTCGCCGACGCCGGTGATGGTGCCGCCGGTGCCCACCGCGGCCACGAATGCGTCGATCGACTCGCCGCCCATGGCCTCGATGATCTCGCTGGCGGTGTGCGTGCGGTGCGCGTGCGGGTTGGCGACGTTGTCGAACTGACCGGGCATGTACGCGCCGCGCTCGCGCACGACGTCGAGGGCGGCCTCGATGGCGCCTTCCATGGTGCGCTCGGCAGGGGTGAGCACGATCTCCACGCCGTACGCCTCGAGCAGGGCGCGCCGCTCGAGCGACATGCTCTCCGGCATGGTCAGCACCAGCTTGTAGCCTTTGCGCGCACACACGAGCGCGAGGCCGATGCCGGTGTTGCCGCTGGTCGGCTCGACCACGGTGTCGCCGACCTTGATGCGCCCGGCCTGCTCGGCCGACTCGATCATCGAGAGCGCGATGCGATCTTTGACCGACCCGCCCGGGTTGAGCTGCTCGCACTTGGCCCAGAGCGTCGCCGCGTGGTCGGGCACGACGCGACGGATGCGCACGAGCGGCGTGTTGCCGATCAGCGAGAGGACGTTCTCATAGACGGGTGCGCTCATGGTTGTGCCGACTCTAGATCACGTACACGTAGCCGCCAGGCGTGCCGCGCTTGACGCCGCGTTCTTCGGCACGCTGGCACAAGTCTTCGAGGGTGACCTGCTCGAAGCACGCCTCGATACGATCAGCCAGTTCGCGGAAGGCGAGCTCGGTGATCTGAATGCTCGCGGGGTCCCCTTGTCCGGTCTCGTCGTCCGCGGTGTACGGGCTCAGCTTGCCTTCGAGGGCCCGAATGACGTCGCCGAGGGAAACCTCGCGCGGTGCACGCGTAAGCTGGTAGCCACCACGTGGGCCACGCTTGCTCGACACCAGGCCGGCCCGCCGCAAGTCTTGAAAGATTTGCTCCAAAAAGCGGGGAGGAATGCTCTGCCGCTCCGCAATCTCACGGATTTGGGACGAGGTGCCCGCGCCGTGAAATGCGAGGTCGAACAGCGCGCGTACGCCGTATCTGCCTTTGTTGGACAGCTTCACTGGGCCTTCGCTCCTCCTGGAGTGCGGAGGGTAAACTAATTGGTACATCGGAATTGTCAAGAATGCCCCGGCGGTTGTTGCCGGTGTGGCCCTTCGAGCGCTATCGTGCGAAGCGGTCTAACCTCAGTCGTGGTGCCCGAAAGCACAGCGTGACGCGACAGGGTCGACGGCTTTTCTGGGTCTCTCCGCAGGCGCGCGGACCAGGCAGCCGGTCCGACCACAGGCATGGACACAGGGCGTCGCCGTCAGGGTGGCGAGGGGGATTCGTGAGGCGCTGCCCAACTTGTCAATCGCAGTACACGGCCGACTCGCGCGTGTGCCCGATGGACGGGACCAAGCTCGAAGAGGCGCCCGATCCACTTGTCGGACGCACCATTGGCGGGCGCTACCTCATCTGTGAGCTGATCGGCACAGGAGGCATGGGGACGGTCTACCGCGGACGCCACCAGCTGGTCGGTCGCGACGTCGCGCTCAAGTTCCTGTCGCCCCGTTACGCCAGCGACCCGGCGGCCCGTGAGCGCTTCCTGCGCGAGGCCCGCGCCGCCAACCGCATCGATCACGAGCACATCATCGACATCACCGACTTTGGTGAGACGTCCGACAAGCTGGTCTTTTTGGTGATGGAGTACCTGGAGGGCGAGACGCTCTCCAAGATCATCGAGAAGGGCGCCCTCGAGCCCAAGCGCGCACTCACCATCGCGTGGCAGTTGGCCACCGCGCTCGCCCGTGCGCACGAGCTCGACGTCATCCATCGCGACATCAAGCCCGACAACATCTTCGTGCTCCAGCGCCGCGGCGGCGACTTCGTCAAGCTGCTCGACTTCGGCCTGGCCAAGGTGCTGGGCGAACATCGCCTCACCGCCACCGGCAAGGTGTTCGGCACACCCGAGTACCTCGCGCCCGAGCAGGCCCGCGGCGAGCAGCTCACGGGCGCGGCCGATCAGTACGCCCTCGGCTGCGTCATCTACGAGATGCTCACCGGCAGCTTGCCGTTCGACGGACCGAGCCCCGACGTGGTCATCAAGCACCTGCACGCGGTGCCCGACGCGCCTTCCGCGCGCAAACACGACTTGCCGTTTGCGGCCGAGGTCGACGCGCTCGTCATGCGGATGCTCGCCAAGAACACGCAGCAACGCTTCACCGACGCCTACCACCTCGCCGACGAGCTGCGCGGGCTGCTCGACCACGTCCAGGGGGGGCGCGGCTCCAAACCGCCCCGGCGCTCGGGGGTGCTGTCCTCGCTGCCCGGACCCGAGTCCAACGTCACGCTGCCGTGGGTCGACGCCGCCGAAGAGACCTGGGCCTCGCGCTACGACTTGTTTACGTCGTTGATCCCGCGCGCCTACCCGAGCGGCGATGTGCCCGAGCCGGTGCGCAAGGCACTGCGCGACATGGGCGAGCTGGTCGAGCAGACGCGGCTCATTCGTGGTCGGCTCAGCGACAACTTGCTGCAGGCCAAAGAGCACGAAGACAACCTGCGCGCCGCTCGGCTCCGGGTCGGTCACGCCGCCGACGAGCTGGGACACGACGAGTCGCGCATCGTGCGCCGGATGGCCGAGGCCCAGGCCGCCATCGAGGGCGTGCGCACACGCCTGCTCGAGTGCGAGCAACCCTTGCGCGAGGGCTTGTCCGAGCTCGGCGCGCTGCAGAGCCGGGGCGGGATGACACGTCCCTTGGCGGAGCTACTCCGCCACCTCGGCGGCAGCGCAGCGATCTGGCTCGAGACCGATACGCAGCTCGCCGGGGTGGGCGCGCGCGTGGTGGCGGCCGAGCGCGAACGCGAAGATCTGCGCTTCCAGATCGCCCAGCTCAAGGGCCGGCTCGGCATCCTCAACGCCGAGGCCGACGCGGACCTCAACGAGCTGCGCGAGCAAGCCGAGGGACTCGAGGGCGAGCTGTCTCATGCACTCGAGCAGCTCGCGCGCACCGCCGATCCCATTACGCGCGCGCTCGCAGAGGACCCAAGCCTGCGCGACGCACTGTCGAGCGTGCGGCAGGGGAGCGGGCCACGCGCCGCTAGCTCGTCGCGCAGCTGAGCTCACAGATTCGTGCGCTGACCGCGCTGGTTGTCCGCAGAGATCAGCTGAATCTGCCGGGGTTGTCCGCGTCGATGGTAGACTCCATCGAACTCCCTCGGTGACTCGCGAGGTTCCCCCGCCATGGCTCCGTTGATACTACGCTCGCACCCCAGAGGGCGCGCTTCGACACGTGTGCTCTTGTGCGTGTCTATCGCATCGGCTGCGGTGTGGTTCCCCCTTGGCCTGCCTGTGCACCGTGCCCACGCCGAGGCCAAGGTCGTCGACGCAGGAGCCGCCGACACCAGCGCCGCCGACACCAGCGCCGCCGACACGGCGCACGACGCACGTGGTGAAGAGGCGCTCAAGAAGGCGCTCACGCGACTCAAGTCGAGCTCGGCCGCAGAGCGCGCCGAAGCGGCCGATGAGATGGGACGTCGCGGCCATCGTTTTCGCAAACAGATCGCCGAGTCGCTTCGTCCCCTGTTGCTCGCCGACCCAGACTCGGTGGTGCGCGCCGCGGCCGGTCGCGCGCTCGGTCGACTCGGTGCGCGCGAGGCCGTGCCCGAGCTGATCAAGGCGCTCGGGGACAAGACGGTCGAGGTGCGTGTCGTGTCCGCGGCTGCGCTCTGGCGACTGCCCGATCCCAGCGCCGTGCCCGCGCTGCTCGAGCGCGTCAAAGACGACGATCGGGCCGTGCGCGAGTGGTCGGCCCTGGCGCTGGGTGTCGCGGCCGATCCGCGCGCGGTGCCCGAGCTGATTTTGCTGCTCGACGACCGCGAGCGACCGGTGCGTCTGGCCGCGGTGCGCAGCCTCGGCCGCATCAATCGCCCCGAGGGCCTCAAGCCGCTCACCCACTACCTCCTCACTGGCAAGCACGACGACGAAGAGAAAGAAGAGGTCGTCAACTCCATCGCCAGCATCGAGGGCACGGCGCGCGTGGGCGCGCTGCTCGAGCTGCTGGCCGCCCCCGGCATCGAGGCATCGCACAAGCTGCGGCTGGTTCGTGCCCTGGGTAAAGTCGGCGACGCGCAGGCCATCAGCGCGCTGCGCAAGCTCGCTCTGCACCGCGACGAGTCCAAGGCGCTGCGCGAGGCCGCCAACCAAGCGGTCGCCGCCGTCGTCGCACGTGCCAAGGCCGCGGTCGATGCCGGCCCACCTGCGGCGCGTCCCTGACGGATGCACATCGCGCCGCGCCGTAGGTTGCCTCGCAGCTGCGCACGCGCAGGTTGGTTTTCGCTGCTCGTTTGGGTCGCCGCTGGCCAGGTCCTTGGCGCAGCGCACGCGAGTGACTTCGACGAGGTCGCGCAGCACCTACGGGCTCGCGGTGCCAAGGATGTGCTCGAGGTCGCGCGGAGCTTCTTGGTCGAGGGGCAGTCGACGGCACACGCCGAGCGGCTCGCCGAGGACGCCTGCGTGGCCTACCTGGCGCTCGGCACCGGCGACGTGCGCGACGTCGACCTGGCGCTGTACACGCACGCCGGCCAGCTCGTGGCCGAGGACAACGCCATCGCACCCTACGCGTACGCACGCGTCTGCGGCGCGGCAGGCCTCGACCTCTACGCGAGTGCAACGCTCTACGCCGGTCGTGGTCAGCTCTCCTTGCTGCGCATCCTGCGCGCCCCACGCGAGCTTGGCCGCTTGCCCAGCAGCGTGGCCCTGGCGGTCAGCGCGGGTGGTCGGCTCGAAGAGCTGCGCGCCGTGGGCTCGGCCCTCGATGAGCTGTCCGCCGAGTCGACCCTGCTCCAAGAAGAGCGCGCTCAGCTTGCGCTCGGCTACACCACCGCAGGCCCCGCGCAGGCGATCGAGCTGCGCGCTGGACTCGCGCGTGGAGGGCTCCCGCTCCGCGCGGGTCACTGTTACCGCCTGACCGCGGTGGTGCCCATGTCGCGCGGTGTCGCGCTCGAGATCGACGGTCCGGCGTCGACACGCTGGTCCGTGCGCAGCACCGGGGACGACCGCGCCTCGCTCGCGCTGTGTCCTCCGGCCGACGCTGTGTACGGCGTGCGGGTGCAGGCCCGACCGATGCGCGGCATGGCGCTGCTCCGCGCGTTCGAGCATCGCGAGGTCGACACGGCGCGCGCACGCGAGCAGGGCGAGGCCAGTGCACTGGCCATCGCCGAGGCGCAGCACGTGGCGCGCGCACGCGGGCTCGAGCTCGCGCAGCTCGGCAGTGCCTGGGTCGAGAGCAGCACCCCGTTGGTGTGGCCGCTGTCGCTGGAGCACGACGGCTGCTACGCGCTGGCGGTGGTGTCCGAGGTCGGGTCCGCCGCTGTCGACGTGCGTCTCACCGATGCCGAGGGGGTGCTGATCGCACACAACGAAGGGCGTCGGGGCGTCCCCATGGTGTTTGCCTGTGCGCGCGCCGCCGGCCCCGTGCGACTGTTGCTCAAGGCGCGCGGGCCCGACCTGCGTGTCAGCGTGTGGCTCGGGCAGAGCAGTGGGAGCCCGCGATGAGACGTCTTTGGTTGTCTGCTCTGCTTGCCGGTGGCTGTGCCATGGGCGCTGGCGCGAAGGGCGCCACGTCCAGCGCCCAGCCCACGAGCGCCTCGGCGCGCCCGCTGACCGAGGACTCGCTCGACCTGCACTTTCGCGCGCTCGCAGCCGGACTCGAAGAAGAGGGCCTGGCGCGAGGTCCCCTGTTGGAGCGCGGCTTTCTGCCTCCGTCGGGGCGCGCCGCCTACCCGGTGCACATCGCCGCCAACGAGTGCGCGCTGTTCGTCGCGGTGGCCACGGCGAGCATGGCCGACCTCGACGCGTCTCTCTTCACGGCCGAGGGCAGCGCGCTGGTCGAAGACGACAGCACCAGCTCACGGCCCACGCTCACGTTCTGCGCGTCGAGCCGAGCGCCCGTCGATGGGTACCTCGCGCTGCACGCGTACCAGGGCGCCGGCTCGTTCGTGGCCGCACAATTTCGGCGTGCCCTACGGGAGGGCGACGACCTGCGCACGGCCATCGACGCGCGCACCATCTCCGCGCTGGGGCAGCTCGCCCAGACGCTGCACGAGCGCGGCTTCGAAGACGCGGCCCCACGCGTCAACTTGCCCCTCGGCGACGCCAGGCCGGTGCGCATGGCCGTCAACGTGGCTGCAGGCGAGTGCTACACGCTCGCTGCCGAGGGGGGCGACGGCTTGGCCGAGGTCGGCCTGCGCCTCGTCGACAGCGCGGGCGGCGAGCTCGCCCATGGACTCGGCGAACCCACGCGCGGTGCGCCGCAGCTTGCCGCGCTCCAGTACTGCGCGGACCAGCGCGCCGAGCTCGCCCTCGAAGTGGTCGCGATGCGCGGTCAGGGCATTGCACGCATCGCACGTTTTCGCGCTGCCCAGGTGCTCGTCGGGGGCACGCGTGCACTCTGGCTCGGCGAGCCCACGCCGTCTGCCGCGGCCTGGGCGAGCGCCAAGGCGAGCAGCGCGCCGACGACACCTCTCTCTGCTCGCGCCGACGACCCGCACGTGTCGCCCGGCAAGCTCGCGTTCTCCTCCGAGCAAGTCGCGCTGCATCAGGGCGAGGTCCTCGAGCTCGCTCCCAAGCGTGCGCGTGGTCAGTGTGAGCGCTGGCAGGCAGAGCTGCTCCCGGGGCTCGCGCGCGCGACGCTGCGCATCGAGGGCGAGCGCGGGGAGCTGCTCTCCGAGGCCGACAGTGAGCACATGGTGGCGTGTACCGTGGTCTGTGCGACCGACACGCTGCGCCGCATCAGCCTCGTCGGTCGTGCGGGCTTTGGTACGCTCACGCTGACCGGCACGGTCGTCGACCGCCGCGCCGAGGCCCTCGACGCAACAGCAGACGCTCAGGTTTCCGGTGCGCCGGCCGCTGCACGCACGCGCTGCTCGATGTCTTCGGGCCGTCGCTGATACAGCCGAGCGCGCTGCAAGATGGCCTCGCAGAGCGCCCCGAAGTCGTAGCCGTTTTCCTTGGCGATCTTGGGAAGCAGGGAGGTCTGGGTCATGCCCGGCAGCGTATTGGCCTCGAGTACGTACTCGTTTTCGCCTTCGGTGATCAGGAAGTCCACGCGCACTGCGCCTGTGACGTCGAGCGCCTCGGCCGCCTTCTCGGCGAGCGCCAACACGGCT
Source organism: Pseudomonadota bacterium (assembly GCA_041179425.1). Lineage (GTDB taxonomy): Bacteria > Myxococcota_A > Polyangia > Polyangiales > DASUME01 > DASUME01. The sequence goes on from JBEGTL010000182.1 coordinate 8,333, forward strand.
TTGTAACGAGTCGGGCCGAGCCGGGCAGGGTAGTGGTACTCGCTCTGCCCTACCTGATACTTGCTGTGATAGTCGTAAAACCCGCCCTTCGGGACGATCTCGATGGCACCGAGGGCCTTGCCGTCGAGCAGGGCCACCGTCACTTCGCGCCCTGGCACGAAGCGCTCAATCAGCGCGTAGTCGTCGTAACGCAGCGCCTCTTCGCAGCGCGCGCGTAGCTCGCTCAGGTTCTCTGCTTTGCCCGCGCCCACGCTCGACCCCTGGCTGCGCGGCTTGACGAACGCCGGAAAACCAAACGACCCGTGCAGCTCGTCGAGCTTGGATAGCTGGTCCTCGCGCACCGCGTAGTACGGCGGCGTCGGTACGTTGTAGAGCCGAAACAGCTGCTTGCTCTTCAGCTTGTCCATGGCGAGCGCGCTCGCCATCACGCTCGAGCCCGTGTACGGGATGCCCAGGATCTCGAGCAGCCCTTGCACGCAGCCGTCTTCGCCGTAGGTGCCGTGCAGTGCCAAGAAGGCGACGTCGATGGGCGTCGTTCGCAGCACGCGATCGAGCTCGCGGTCGACCACGATCTTGGTCACCTGGTAGCCGCGCGCCTCGAGCGCCGCGAAGATGGCGTCGCCGGTGCGTACCGAAACCTCGCGCTCGGAGCTCATGCCCCCTACCAGGATGCCCACTCGTTTGCTTTTCACGCGTTCTCCTTGGCTCGATGACGTCTCGAAGCCCCACTTAGCGAGCTGCGCGCCAAAACCTCGTGCAGCGCCGATTGTCGCTGAAAACGAGCCTGCCGGTCGGCTTTTGCAGCGCTCTGGCGACGGCCCCCGTGGCTCGTATGACACGGTCGTGGGTGTCGCTTGCCACCCGGTTATCAGTGGCCTTTCGCCCGGTCAAGGATCTGAGTCGCGGGTGGACTTCGAACGAGGCGCCACGGCACCGAGCGTGCACTTGGCGGCGGCTAGCGCGCGTGGAACGTCTCAGCCGCTGGTCTTTGTGCTGCGCGCATGCCATGGCTGAAGTCGCCACCGGGCTTCAGCGCAGAAGGGCAGATGAGCGACGTCAGCGTCGAGAAGGCAGGCCGCCTGCCGAAGGCCCGCGGCCTCAAAGAGGACGCGTTCAACCTCCCCAACATCCTCACGATGTTCCGCATCGTGATGATCCCCGTCGTCATGCTGATGCTGCAAGAAGGCACGCCAGCGATGAACTTCTGGGCCGGGTGGGTCTACACCTTTGCCACCATTACCGATGCCCTCGACGGCTACCTGGCGCGCAAGCGTGGCCTGGTGAGTGTGCTCGGCAAGTTCCTCGACCCGCTCGCCGACAAGCTGCTGGTCATGGCCACGCTGGTGCTCATGGTCGGCATGGGTCGGGTGCCTGCTTGGATCGTGGTCATCATCCTCGCGCGCGAGCTGTCCATCAGCATGCTGCGCATGATCGCCAGCAGCGAGGGCGTGGTCATCGCCGCTGGCGAGGGCGGCAAGGCCAAGACCGCGCTGCAGATGGTCGCCGTGCTGTTCCTCATGCTGCACCACCAGTACCTGATCGACTTTTGGTTCGCCGAGTGGAACGTCGACTTCAACTTGGCTGGGCTGTGGTTGCTCTACCTCAGCGTGTTCTTCGCCATCACCAGCGCGGGGGAGTACCTCAAGCTGTTCGTCGAGGCGGTCGACGCCAAGAACTCGCGCCTGCGCAGCTCGTAGCCCTGCGCGTCAGCGGATGTTGACGGTCAGCTTGAAGGGGTCGGGACGCGCCGAGTGCGGGATGCTGACCTGCACGGTGCCTGGCGACGCCGCCTCGAAGACGAACACCTTGGTGGGTCCGCCCGGGTTCTGGAGGCGTGGCAAGAAGCTCTCGACGAAGCGCAGTGCCACCGAAGACACGGTCGGCTCGGCGTAGCCTCCGCCGCCCACGGTGCGCAGCGTCAGCTCGAGCCGTTGGCCTGTCTTGAGGTCCGCCGTGGCAGGCGAGGCGGGGTTGTCGAGCCGCACGGGCGAGACGCCGACACCTCCATCGGGCTGCGTCACCGGCAAGCTCCCGCGGTACTCGCGGCACTCTCCCACGATGCATACGGCACCCCCCGGAGGGTCGCACGGGTGCGCGATGTACTGGCACCCGCGCGCCTTGAAGGCCGCGCAGCTGGTGCTGTTCTGCTCGCCAATCGCGCTCTCGAGCTTTTGCGCCTGCGCCGCGGACGCGATGCTGCTGCAGCCGTCGTAGCAGGAGGTGCTCAGCCAGACCTCTTTGCAGTCGCTGTCGACCGCACAGCCGCGGTTCACCTCGAGCGCCCCGCGCAATGCGGTCGACGCAGCCAGCGTCAGCTGCTCGCAACTCAGGTTGGCACCCACGCGCGCTGCGTCGGCGCCGCTGTCGGGTTGGCTCGCCGCATCGCCGTGTGGCGTTGTGCCGGGGAGGGCGCCATCGAGTCCGAGCGTGGCGTCAGGGCTGGTGCTCGCATCGATACCGGTACCTTGCGCGCTGGCGTCGCTCGCGGTGGCGCTCTGTCCGCTGTCGCCTCGCGAGGCGGACGAGTCGTCCCCGCACGCGAGCACGCACAGCGAGGTGGCCAAACCTAGACACAACGTCTCGATGCGCAGCATGAGCTTCTCCCCGGCAAAAACCGCCCGCTCAGGGGCGAAGTCGATTGAGCATGCGTGGGAAGGGGATGGTCTCACGCACATGCTCCAATCCGCAAAGCCATGCGACGGTGCGCTCGATGCCCAGCCCGAACCCTGCGTGCGGGAAGCTCCCGTAGCGGCGCAGGTCGAGGTACCAGTCGAACGCCTCGCGCGGCAGCTTGTGGGCGTCGATGGCTCGCTCCAGCGTCCCGAGGTCGTCCTCGCGCTGTCCACCGCCCACGATCTCGCCGTAGCCCTCGGGCGCCAGGACGTCCATGTTGAGGGCCACGCTGGGGTCGTCGGGGTCGCTCTTGAAGTAGAACGCCTTGAGCTCGCGGGGGTAGTGCGTGACGATCACGGGCCGGTCGAACGCGCTGCTGATGATGGTCTCTTCGGGCGCGCCAAAGTCGTCGCCGTACTTGAAATCCACCCCCTTGCTGGCGAGGATCTCCGCGGCCTCCTTGTAGCGGATGCGCGGGAAGGGCTTTTGTACGCGCTCGAGCGCGCTGAGGTCGCGCTCCAGCACGGCGAGCTCGGGTCGCCGTCTCTCGAGCACGCGCTGCACCACGTAGACGAGGAAGTCTTCGGCCAGGTCGGCGTCGCCCTTCAGGTCCATGAACGCGACCTCCGGCTCGACCATCCAAAACTCCGAGAGGTGCCGGCGCGTCTTACTCTTCTCGGCGCGGAAGGTCGGACCAAACACGTACACCTTGCCGAAGGCCGCCGCTGCCGCCTCGCCGTACAGCTGTCCCGACTGCGTCAGGTACGCGGGCTCGCCGTGGTAGTCGGTCTCGAACAGCGTGCTGGTGCCTTCGCAGGCGTTGGGCGTAAAGATCGGCGCGTCGACCAAGGTGAAGCCGTGGTCGTCGAAGTACTGCCGAACCGCGGAGATGATCTCGTGGCGCACGCGTGTGATGGCGTGCTGACGCTTGGAGCGCAGCCACAGGTGGCGATGGTCCATCAAGAAGTCGGTGCCGTGCTCCTTGGGCGTGATGGGGTACTCGCCCACCGTCTCGCCGATGACCTCGAGCCCGGTGACCCCCATCTCGTACTGATTGGCGATCTTCGGATGCGCCTTGACGGCGCCGGTGATGGACAGCGCGCTCTCCTGCCGCACGTGCCCCGCGCGCTCGAACAGCTCGGGGCTGACATCGCCCTTGAAGAGCACGCACTGCACCTCGCCCGTGCCGTCGCGCAGCGTCAAGAAGTGCAGCTTGCCGCTCGAGCGCAGCCCCCTGAGCCATCCCTTGAGCTCGACCACCTCACCGACGTGCTCACCGAGCTTGTCCACGTACACATGCATCTGCTTTTCCCCGTGCTGTTGTCCGCGAGTGTGGCGAGGTGCGCGCGTCAGCCGAGGGGCCGCTCGCGCAGCCGCGGATCGAGGGCGACCACCGCCACGTCCGCCACGATGTTGGCCAGCTGCACCACGCCACACGCCACGAATACGATGCCCAGTACCACCGGCAGATCCAACCCGCTGATGGCCTCGAACGCAAGTCTTCCCATGCCCGGCCAGCCAAAGATGGTCTCGGTGATCACGGCGCCAGACACCACGATACGCAGCGAGACGCTCAGCAGCGTGACGATGGGCACCAGCGCGTTGCGCAAGGCGTGGACCAACACCACGCGCGTCATCGACAGCCCCTTGGCGCGCGCGGTGCGCACGTAGTCGCTCTTGAGCGCCTCGATCAGCTCGCTGCGCATCAGCCTGGCGTACGTGGCCGCACCCATCACGGCGAGCGTGAGCGCCGGCAAGATCGCGTGGCGCACATGGTCGAGCGCGCTCACCCCGTAGCCACCGATCGGGAACCAGCCGAGGCGAAACGCGAAGTAGCCCAGGAGCCACAGGCCGATCACGAACGAGGGCATGCTGATGCCCACGAAGCTGACGGCCATCACGGACGTGTCGAACCACGTCTTGCGGTAGAGTGCTGCGAGCACCCCCGCGCCGAGCCCTAAGATGAGCTCGAAGGTGAGGGCCATGGCACCGAGCAACATCGTGCGCGGCAAGCGGCGTGCGATGAGCTCGGTCACCGGCTGCGCGTCCTGAAACGACGTCCCCAGATCGAGCGTGGCGAGCTCGACCAGGTACGCGCCGTAGCGCTCGCGAAGAGGGCGATCGAGGCCGTGCTTTTTGCGAAAGGCGTCGAGCTGCTGCGGGCTCGCCTTCTCGCTCAGGGCCGCGCGCGCGGGGTCGCCCACCACGTTCACCAGCAAGAACACGCCGGTCATCACCAGCCACAGCACCACCACCGCGCTGGCCAGCCGTCGCGCAAAAAAGCGGATCATCGCCCACCCCAGAGCAGGGGCACAAAACCCACCATGGCGAACTTTTGCTGCGCGTCGCGCCCCATGCGTTGCGCGACGCGGCGACGAGGTAGGTCGAGCCACACGTCGTGCACGTGAAGCCAGTACGTGGGATGCGGCCGGTACCCCTTCACGTACGGCTGCCAGGCCTGCGCGGCTTGCGAGTTGGAGTGAAACGCCCACGGCGCGGCGTCGGCCACGAAGTCGTTGGCCTCGCGGTACATCGCCGCACGCGCCACTGGGTCGCGCTCGACGATGGCGCGGTCGAGCAGCGCGTCGAGCTTGGGGTCGCTGTAGAACGAGCGATTCATCGAGTCGTGCTCCGAGCGCGCGGCCGAGCTGACGAGGCTAAACAGGTTGGAGGGATCGGGAAAGTCCATCACCCAGCCGCCCGCCACCATCTGTGCGGTCTTGGGCTTGCCAGTCTCCTCCAGGTACACCGGGAAGCTCACC
>JBEGTL010000183.1:0-13702 GCA_041179425.1 Pseudomonadota bacterium
CTCGTCGCCCGCGTTCCAGCTGGGGGCGAGGTCTGCGTTTGCGATCTCGAGTGCCGCGAAAAAGCCGAAGCGTGCGTCGTCGACCATCCCGTCGAAGTTCCAGTCAGGACCAACCTGGTCGCTCGGCTGGTGATAAGATGTCGCCTCGAATTTCAAGACCTGCTCGCGTCCCCAGCCCTCAGGCCGATCGACGATGTCGAGGCCGGTCTTCATGTACAAAGCAGGCACGCCGATCTGCGCGAAGTGGAATCGGTCGGAGCGATAGAAGGAGCCGCGATCGGGGAACTGGTCGGGCTTGACGGCTCGCCCTTGCTGCGCCGCGATGCGCGCTGCGACCTGGTCGAGCGTCGACTTGCCCTGCCCGACCTGCGTGATGTCGCGCGCGCGACCCCAGATGTTGCCGCCGTCGAAGTTGATGTTGGCGGCGATCTTTCCCGCTGGCACCGGCGGGTGCTGGGCAAAGTAGCGTGAGCCGAGCAGACCTTGTTCTTCGGCAGCCACGAACAGGATGATCACGGAGCGTCGAGGTGGCACAGGCAAGGCCTTGAGTGCCTTGGCGATGGCCAGCACCTGCGCAAGCCCGGCTCCATTGTCGAGTGCCCCATTGTAGATGGCGTCTCCACTCGCATCGGGCTTGCCCACGCCCAGGTGGTCGTGGTGCGCGCTGATCACGACGTACTCGTCGTTGAGCGATGGGTCACTGCCGGCGATGATCCCAAAGACGTTGGCCGAGCTGGTCTGCTCGGTCGCGTTCGCGAACTGCACCGAAGTCGTCGTCTGGAGCGGCACCGGCGTGAACGAGCGGCTGCGCGCCGAAGCCGTCAATTTCGCGAGGTCGCTGCCCGTACGCCACGCCCCCAGCGCATCATTGCTGCGTCGACGCGGGGTTTGCCAAGGATCTCCAGCACCCTGTCGTCTTGCAAAAAAGACGCTGCGATGACAGGTTAGGGCGCTTCTCGAGAAAGGTGTGTGCCGCTGATGAGCAACGATTGGGGCGGAGACAACGAGGTCCGTCGAGGCCTCTTGCGCCGACAGCTGCTGCTGGGTGGCGCTGCCAGTGCGGTGGTGGCGGGGGCCTTCGTGTTTCGCAGCTATCGTCGCGGCAAGACGCAGCATGCCTCTGCACGTGCCAGCGCACAGCCGCGTGTTGGCGGCGCGCTCAGCGTCGCGTTCGACGGCGCGGCTGTGGCGGCCTTTAACCTCGACCCCCACAACTCGGGCTTCGCGCCACACAACCGTGTGATTCGCTTCATCTACGACAACCTGACGGTGTTGTTGCCCGACCAGACCGTGGGGCCATGGCTTGCCGAGTCTTGGCAGGTCTCGCCTGACGGTACGGAGTACAGCTTCAAGCTGCAGAGCGGCATCTCTTTTTACGACGGCACACCGTTCGATGCAGCAGCGGTGCAGGCCAAACTTCGACCGCCTGGCCAAGCCCGACAACGTGCTTACCTCCCGCGCGAGCCTGGGCCCGTACCTGCGCTCCGAGGTACTCGCCAAAGATCAACTCAAGGTCACGCTGGCGCAGCCCTTCACGCCGTTCTTGCGCAACCTCTCGATGACCAAGCTGTGCATCGTGTCGCCGGCGGCAGTTCAAAAGCACGGCAAGCTCTACAGCCTCAACCCGGTGGGCACCGGCCCGTTTCGTTTCGTCAGCCTCAAGCAGGGCACCGAGATCAAGCTCGTGCGCAACGCGGCCTACGCCTGGGCACCGACCACGGCGGAGCACAAAGGGCCTGCGTACCTCGACGCTCTCACGTTCTTGAACGTGCCCGAAGAGTCGACGCGCATCGCGGTCTTACGCAGCGGACAAGTGCAGGCGTCCGACTTGATCCCGCCGCAAAACCTCGCCGCGCTGCGCGCTGACAAGGACTACGCGCTGCTCGAAAAAGAGCTGCTCGAGACCAACTACTCGTTGCAGCTCAACGTGCTGCGCACGCCGTGGGACGACGAGGACATGCGCCTCGCAGTACGTCTCTCGCTCGACATCGAGACCATCGTCAGGGTCATCTGCCAGGCCAGCTTTGCGCGCGCCTGGTCGGCGTTGTCGCCGTCGATGTTTGGCTCGGCCGAGCGCGAGCTGGCGCGCACCTGGAAACCCGACCCCCCGCGCGCGGCCAAGATCTTCGACGAAAAGGGCTGGAAGGTCGGCGCCGACGGCGTACGCGCGAAAGACGGCAAGCGCCTCACCATCCGCTTCATCGACTCCCAGGGCAACCGCGAAAAGAGGCTCGACGTGATCCAGCTGGTGCGTCGCCAGCTGGCCGTCAACGGTGTCTATCTGACGGTCGACACGCAGCCCGCCGGCACCTACACGGCACAGATCAACAACAACGAGTACGACCTGGTGGCTGGCGCGAGCTTTCACGCCGACCCCGACATCTTGCGCCAGTCGTACGTGCCGGAGTTTCGCGCCGCGCTCTCCGGCAACAAGACGGTCGACCCTGAGCTCATCGCGTGGCTCAACCGCGCCTCGGCCGAGCCCGACCCTCGGACGCGCGCCGAGCTCTACCTCAACGTGCAAAAAAAGATCATCGCCAAGACCTACGCCATTCCGATCTACGTGCTGCAGTACAACCTGGCCGCGAGCAAACACGTGCACGGCCTGCGCATCGACTCGCACGGCTTTCCCGAGTTTCACGGCGCGTGGCTCGATGCCTGAGCAGGCGCCGCCACAGCTCGTGATCGGTGTGACGTCGTCGCGTGTCAGCGGCTGAGGTCGACGCGAACCGCGCCCACCTGTGCAAACTGCGGTGCGAGCTCGTAGTAGCCAGCGACCGCGAGGCGCACCACGATCGGCGCCTCACTGTCGTTGAGCAGGTACCAGCCATGGATGCCGGCAAACGTCGCGGCCAATGAGCCGTGGGATGCGTGCGCCCCATCTTCGGTCCGATAGCTCTCGACGTGCGGGACGGGAGCGTCGGTGGACTCGCCGTGGAACTCGAAATAGACCTTTCCCTCACCCACCACCGACCACGAGTAGACCACCACGTCGCCCGCTGCCATGGCGAGCTTGTACTCGAGCTCGGCGCCGAGCCCGAGCGGGATGTCGATGACGTCTCGTCGAAAGGGGTGTGCAAAGGTCGGGCTGGTCGCGACGGTATTGCTCGCCGCGAGCACGGCCGGCTCGGTCAGGTAGCTAGACAGCTGCGCGCCGAACAGCACGAATCCGAGCGCCACCAGCACACGATTGCCGAGTGCGGCCTCGCTAACGAAGTCGGCTCTACGACGCCAGAGCAGGAGCGCCAGCACCAGCGCACTCAGGGCCACCAGCTGGCCGAGCTCCACGCCGACGTTGAACGCCACCAGGTTTGCCAACAAGCCATCGCGGGCCAGCCTGAGTGTCTGCAGCTTGCTGGCGAGTCCAACGCCGTGCACCAGACCAAAGGCAAACACGGCGGCACGCGGGTCGATGCGGACCCAGCGCGGCAGACCGCCGAGGTTCTCGACGGCCTTGTAGACTACGGACAGCGCGATCACGGCGTCGACCACGCTGGGGTCGACACGCACCGAGAGGAGCACGAAGCTGACCAACGTCAGGCTGTGGCCCACGGCAAACAACGTCACGTAGGCAGCGACCTGTCGCAAGCTGCGCAGGTAAAACACGACGCCCGCGAGAAACAGCAGGTGGTCGTAGCCCGTGACCATGTGTTTGGCGCCTAGCCACAAGAACGTGGCGGCACGAACGCCTGCGCCGTGGCTCACCAGCTCGGCGTCGCCCGCAGCCACGCCGTGCGCGAAGGCGGTGTTGGTCACGAACAGGAACAAGAGGAGCGCACCGAGCCCGACCTGAGCCGCGAACAAACGTCTTTGTACCTTCCAAGGTAGACAGCGCTGCATGACTGTTTTCGGCACGGACGCCGCCTCGAAGCCGGTATGGCAGTGTTCGATTGTCATGTCCAGCATGGCGGACGGCGATGCGCCGGTGCGCACGTCCACGTCGGTCTGCCAAAAATTCCGACAGAAGTGGGCGTTCTGCTCGCGGCATCTTTTGAGTTCGGCACCGTACCAAGTTGCGCACAGTATGTCTGTCCACTAAAGAGGACGCGGCAGTCTGCGAAAGCCGACGCGGCAAAACCTGACGGACAGGCCCGCGCACGGGCTCGCCACATCCACGAAGGAAGGTCAGGAGATGCGCTCGATGTCGTTCTTGCGCCACCGCCCGTTGCTCGGTCGGCAGGCGGTACGGGTGCTCGTGCTCGTTGGTTCAGGGTGGGCGCAGACGGTCGCCGCCCAGAGTCCGAGCGACCCCACACTCGTCGAGGCCGAGGCAGAGAGCGCGCGCAACACACTGCAGAGCGTGATCGTCACCGCAGACCGGCGCGAGACCAACCTGCAGAGCACGCCCATCGCCATCAGCGCTTTTGGCCCGAGTCAGCTGCAGGAGCGCGCCGTCGGCTCGGTCCGCGACCTGGCTGGGCAGGTGCCGAACCTGAGTATTGCCCGCGCCAACATCAGCTACACGACGCAGACCTACTCGCTGCGCGGCGTGGGTGAGACCGACCCGATTCAGGAGCCCGTGCTCGCGGTCTACGTCGACGACGTGTACCAGACACGTCAGCTCGGCGCGATGATGGACTTCAACGACATCGAGCGCATCGAGGTCCTGCGCGGTCCTCAGGGCACGCTGTACGGCCGCAACTCGAGCGCAGGCGCGCTGCGCGTGCTCAGCAAGGACCCTGGCAACGAGTTCCGCACCAACGACTCGTTGACCTACGGACGCTTCAACCAGGTCAAGGCGCTGGCTTCCGTCAGCGGCGCACTGGTCAAAGACAAGCTGTTCGCGAGCCTGTCCTTCCTCCACAACCGACGCGACGGCTTCGTGTGGGACCCGACGCTGCACCGCGACGTCAACCGCATCAACGTGGATGCGGCGCGCATCAAGCTGCGCTGGACTCCCACGCACAAGTGGGATGTGTTGACCACGTTCAACGGCATGCTCGATCGCAGCGACACGCGCAGCTACGTGCCCAACAACCAGCCCGGCGAGTTCTCGAAGCGGCGCTCGTACTCCGAGGTGCCGCCCTACCAAAACCTCAACCAGGGCGGCGCTGCGCTGCGCATCGTTCACAAGGTCGACCCGCACCTCGAGCTCAAGTCGATCACCAGCACCACCGGCTTCAACCTCAAGCCGGTCTGGTACGACAACGACGGTGAGGCCGCGCTGATCCAAAAGAACCTGATCCACTACGCCGACAACTCGTACGTCGACCCCGCGTACCCCGGCAGCTCGGTGCGCGGCAACGCGGGCAAGGCGCACACCGCGGGTGCGGAGATCGAGACCGACGCGCGCCTGCCGTACGGCTTCTCGCTCGCCTTCGCGGGCGGCTACCTCAAGGCCATCTACGACGACTACAAGAACGCGGGCGGCATGGGCGTCAACGCCGATGGCCACCCGTTGGTCAACGCGCCCAAGTGGAACCTGACGTCGTCGGCGGGCTACGACATCCTGCTGCCGGTTCCCGGGTTCGTGAAGCTGGCCGCGGACGTGCAGTGGGCCAGTCCCTACAACTCCAATGCGCTGGCGCGGCCCGAGGACAAGAACCCGGCGCAGGCCTTCGTCAACGGCACGCTCAGCTGGACCTCGCCCGACGAGCACGTGTCGGCCTGGCTCAGCGGACGCAACCTCGGAGACTCCCAGAAGACCGTGAGTTCTACCTACACCCCAGGCACCGGCGTCCGGTACTTCAACTACCCCGACCCGCGCACGGTCATGTTCACGCTCAGATACCAGCGCTGAGCGCTGCCGGGTGGTCGCGATCCTGCTTGTCCACTATACGGGACGAGTGGCGGCGAGAGAACGCCGACGAGAGTGGAGTTCAGAGCATGCCTTCGATCAAGCACTGGCTGGTCTTCGCGTTGGTGAGCGGCATCTGCACGAGCGCCGGCACGGTCGCCGCAGACAAGCCGAGCCTCAACCCGGCCCCGCGGCCCAAGGACTGGGCAGCACTGGCCAAGCTGCCGGACTGGAGCGGCGTGTGGAACCCCAACATCACCGATCAGAACGCACAGATCGTCAGCAACCCCGTCCCGTGGAAACCGGAGATCGCGGCCCAGGTGGCCAAGCTGGGCGCCGAAGCGAAGGCGGGCAGGCCCAAGGGCTTGTTCGTCGATTGTCTGCCCGAGGCGATGCCGAGCTGGATGATCCTCACGCACAACGCGATGGAGATCTTGTACACGCCGGGTCGTGTCACGTTGCTTGGTGAGTCCGACGGCAACCGCCTGCGTCGCATCTACACGGACGGTCGACCCCATCCAGACGACCCTGACCCCACGTTCCACGGTCACTCGATCGGCCACTGGGAGGGTGCCACGCTGGTGGTCGACACCATCGCGATCTTGCCGCAGACGTACTTGGCCGTGAGTGAGTCCGTCGGCATCCCCAACAACGGGGAGCTCCACGTGATCGAGCGTATCCACCTCGGCGAGAAAGACATCCTGCACGTCGATCTGGAGATCATCGCACCGCGCATCCTCACGCAGCCGTGGAAGACCACGCGCAAGTACTTCCGCCAGCGCGCGCGCAAGTACGACCTGATCGAGGGCGTCTGCCTGCAGGGATACTTCTCCGAGGCCAAGGACAAAGACGGCAACGACACGTTCGTGCCGATTCCCCAGACCGAGGGCGGAAACCCCGTGCCACCCAAGTGAAGCGCGGGGCGTGCAGACACGTCTTGGCGCACGCGCCAAAGGGCGCACTTCGACCTCGCAACGCTCAGGAGTGCGTATGAAAAAAGTGCACTGGTTGATGACTTGCCTCGCGCTCTCGGGCGCGGTGCACGGGGCCAGCTCGTGGTCGCGTCCCAGCATCGCGTGGGCGCACCACTCCTTTGCCATGTTCGACTTCACCAAGCTGCTGAGCGAGCACGCGACGGTGCAAGAGTTCAGGTGGACCAACCCTCACGTGGTCCTCTTGATCAAGAGTGCGGCCAAGCCAGGACAGCCCGAGAAGCTCTGGTCGCTCGAGCTGACCAGTCCCGGCAACCTCACGCGCACGGGCTGGACGCGCAAGGCCTTGCAGCCGGGCGACGTGATCGACGTCGACTTCCACCCGCTGCGCGACGGCAGGCAGGGAGGGGCCTTCAAAAAGGCCAAGATCGCGGCCACCGGCGTGGTGCTCGAGTCCAACATCCGCGCCCAAGAGAAGCCGGGACTCGAGTAATGCTCGGGCGCCGCGACGGCTGTCGGGCTCGCAGGCCGCTCAGGCTCGCTGGTTGTGCGAAGACTGGCGGCGTCGCTTGACCAACCAGCCGAGACCGAGGCACGTCCAGACGCCGTGCCAGGCCAGGCTCTGTTTGCTCGGGGCGGCGACACTGCACGCGCAGCCACCTGACTTGGCGGCGACCTTGGCGACCTTGCCGGCGTCGTGCTCGTCGTGATGATGGTCGTGATCGAGGGCGGCATCGCCGGTGGCCGCGGTGGGTGCAGCACCGTACGGCGAGTCGACGCCACCGTCGGCTCCGGGCGCGCCGGGTGTACCGGGTGCACCAGGCGCGCTCGCGACGAGGACGACCCCCGTGTCGACCAACGTTGCCTTCTTGAACGAGCCGCCGTGTTGACCGTCGCGCAGCGGATTGAGCTCGACGATCACGTGATCGCCGGGCTTGAGCGAACGTTTGTTCCAGCTCATCCGCGCGAGGTTGCCGGGGCTGGTCGGGAGCTCGATGGTCCACACTTCGCCCGCGGGGTCTGCACTCTTGGGGTACACGGACTTGGGGGAGAGGAGGTCTGACATCGTCACTTCTCGAAGGGCAGCGGCGCGCCGCCTTGGTCATGAGGGATGGGCACGAAGATGGCGTTGCCGTTCTTGTCGGTGCTCGCGGCGAAGTCGCCCTGTCTGCACGACGCCTCGGTGATCTCAGCCTTGCGGTCGGGCAAACGGGTGAACGTGCGCGTGACCAGCCAGGGCTTGGTCAACATCTTGGGTGCCGTGACCTCGAGCTCGAAGATCAACGTGTCGGGGCCGAGCGGCCTGATGTGCTCGACGATGTGCATGTCGCCGTTGTTGGGCAACGCCACCGCTTGTCCGAGCGGAAGGAAGGTCTGCGGGTGGATGGCGACCGTGTCGACGACCAGTACGTCCCCTTCCCAGTGTCCGATGGAGTGTCCGTTGAACGTCAGATCGGGATCTTCGGGGTGGCCTCGGCCATCGGTGTAGATACGACGCGTGCGGTTGCCGTCGAACTCGCCGAGGATGGTGACGCGACCCTCCGTGAACAAAAACTCCATGGCGTTGAGTGTCATGATGATGTAGCTGGGCATCCCCTCGGGGAGGCAGTCGATGTAGACGTTCTTGGGGACGCCCGATTTCTCGACGGCCTGCAGCTCTGCAATCTGCCGCGCGGCTTAGGGGTTCCAGGGCGCATCTCCCTTGCCGAACGGGGCCTTGGGATCGCGCTGGACCACCCACAGACCGCTCCAGTCGGGCAACGCTTTCGCTGCGGCCTTGGGCGCGGGCCGTGGATCATGCCGAGGTGCCGCGACCCAGGCGATGCCGCCGGCGAGCCCGGCGCCCACGACGAAGGCAACGATGGCGGGCAGCGGCGAACGTTTGGGTGGACTCGCGCGCTCTGCACTGTCTACTGGTGACGAGACGGGAACAGACATGGCTTCCTCGCTGACCGCTCACGGAATGGAGTTGATGGTGAAGCCGATCCAGCGGCCGAACACCGTCACGAAGACCCACAGGGTGACGGAGGTCAGCCCTGACACACGCGCTTGCCACGGGGTACGTTCGTCGTGCTGCCAGCTGTCGAGCCGCCTGCCCACGAAGCTGTGAAACACCGCGGCATTGACGCCCAGCAGCGCGAGCATGGCGACCTTCCACTGGAACGGACCGTTGTGCGCGTACGCGACCGCATTGGAGGCGAACAGCAGCACGCCGGTGATGGCGGCGACCACGAACGCGGACCAGGTCACCGGCATGACGTCGGAGATGACGTCGCCCACGGGCCGCTTGGTCGATGCCACGCCGAGCAGACGCAGGTCGAAGATGACGATGGAGCCAACCACGAGCGTCAGCGCGAGCACGTGGAGGGCCTCGACCCACGGGAAGAGCAGCGCGTTTTCGCGCATGGCCACGCCGAGGTCGCTGTCGTAGAGCCAGCGAAAGATGGAGTCGAGCTGCACGACCTTACTCCTTTCTCACATCGCCTCGACGTAGGCGATCCAACGTCCGGCAAAGATGACGCCGACCCAAAGGCCAAACGACAGGATGGCCAGGCTCTTGGCGGCGATGACGCGCGAGCGCGTGGCAGACCAGAACTCGGCGTCGCGTCGCAGCGGGAGCTGAAACGTCAGCGTCACGAGGGAGGCAATCGACAAGAGGCCCATCTTGATGGCGAAGATGGGGTTGGCCAGCGAGCGCGCGGGCTCGGCGATGATCAGCACGCTGCCCGACACGAACAAGATGGGCAGCGCCCACCACACGATGGGTAGGTAGCGCGCAGCGATGTCGCGCGACGACTCTCGCTGTGCGCTGACTCCGAGCAGACGGAGCGAGACGGCGAGCGAGGCACCAATCAGCGCGGCGATGGCCAGGATGTGTACGGTCTGCACCGCTGGGATCAACCAAGACACGCTCTGGATCCCCACGCTGAGCGAGGTCGCCGCGAGCCAATCGTTGAACTGATTGATCCTCGCGAGCATTAGATCTTCCCGAGATTCAGGTAGAAGATGATGGTCCGCGGCGGGTTGAAGGCGCCGTAGTAGAGCGGCTGCGCGCTGGCGTTGTTGGGCGCGTAGCCGCCGGCCTGGGGGCGCCGCAGGTCGGTCAGGTTGCTGACGGTCACGCCTGCACTCCAGAGATCGTGCTCATCGACCGCTCGGCTCACGACCGCGGATGGTGACAAGCGAGCAGGTGGCCGGACTCGATCTCACGGAGCGGTGGCGCCTCGCTCTTGCAGCGCGCCGTGGCCGCTGGACAGCGTGGATGGAAGTGACAGCCGCTCGGCGGAGCGGTCGGCGAGGGCAGCTCTCCGAGTGGCGCGAGGTGCTCGCGCTCGCGCTGGTCTCGTGGGTCCGGCAGCGGAATGGAGGTCAGGAGCAGCTGCGTGTCGTGGTGCAGCGGTCGCAAGAACAGCTCGTCGGCCGCTGCGACCTCCACCAAACGACCGAGGTACATGACGCCGACACGATCGGACAGGTGACGCACCACGTGCAGACCGTGTCCGATGAAGAGGGCCGTCAGTCCCAGGCGTGCACGCAGGTCTGACAGGAGGTTGACGATCTGCGCCTGCACGGACAGGTCGAGTGCAGACAATGCCTCGTCTGCCACGATGAACTCGGGGTTGAGCGCGATTGCGCGCGCGATGCCGACACGCTGCCGTTGTCCGCCCGAGAACTCGTGTGCGTAGCGCGTGCGGGCAGAAGCAGGCAGGCCGACCAGCGAGAGCAGCTCCTCGACGCGCCGGTGCAGCGCCTTCTGCTCGTAGCGTTCGTGCGCGAGCAGGGGCTCGGCGATGACATCGCCCACCGTCCAGCGTGGGTCGATCGAGCTGTACGGGTCCTGAAAGATCATCTGCATGTTGCGGCGCATGTGCCGCTTGTCGGCACCGCGCAGCGTGTGCAAGCCGCGACCTCGGTAGTGCACTTCGCCCGAGCTCGGGCCTTCGAGCTGAATCAGCAGCCTGCCCAGCGTGGACTTGCCACAGCCGGACTCGCCGACCAGACCCACGGTCTCGCCTCGCGCGATGGTCAGGCTCACGTCGTCGAGTGCGTGGACTCGTTGATGCGCGGCAAACAGACCACGCCCTGTCGTGTAGTGTTTGCTGAGGTGCTTGGCCTCGATCAGCGGTACGGCGGCGGTGTCCACCGGCTGCTCGCGCACCAGCTGCAAGCTGACCTTGGTCGCGCGGGGCGAGCTACTTTGCCCGTCCTCTTGCGAACGACGCGTGGCGCCTGCGGCAGACGCGACGGTGCCGTCTGCGAGCGGATGAAAGCAGGCGAGCTGACGTGCACCGTCGGTGACGAGCGCCGGCGCTTCGACCGCGCAGCGCGCGCTCGCTTCGGTGCAGCGCGGGTGAAAACGACATCCGGTGGGCAGCTCGTCGAGCCGCGGGATGGAGCCTCCAATCGTCTCGAGCGCACTGCCACGCAGGCTGTCCGGTGGGACTGCCGAGCGCAGGAGGCCGCGCGTGTAAGGATGGCGAGGATGGCTGAACAGCGCGCGAGCCGGACCCTGCTCGGCCACTCTGCCCGCGTACATGACGACGACACGGTCGGCCATCTCGGCGGCCACACCCAGGTCGTGCGTGATGAGCAAGATGCCCATGCCGCTCTCGCGCTGGAGCTCCCGGAGGAGGGCGAGGATCTGCGCCTGGATCGTCACGTCGAGCGCCGTGGTGGGCTCGTCCGCGATCAGTAGCTCGGGGTTACACGACAGAGCCATCGCGATCATCGCGCGCTGACGCATGCCGCCCGAGAGCTCGTGCGGGATCTGCGTCATGCGTAGGCGTGCGTCGGGCATGTGCACGCGCTCGAGCAGGGCGACGGCGCGCTCCCAGGCGACCTTTTTCGAGACAGACTCGTGGCGCAGGATGGTCTCCACGATCTGATCGCCGATGGTGAACACCGGATCGAAAGCCGTCATCGGCTCTTGGAACACCATCGCGACCCTGCGGCCGCGCAGGTCGTTGAGCTCTTTGTCGCCCAGCTTGGTCAGGCCGCGTCCGTCGAACATCACCTCGCCGCTGACGATCTTGGCGTGACGGTGCTCCTCGAGCCTGAGGATGGACAGTGCAGTGACCGTCTTGCCGCTGCCGGACTCGCCCACGAGGCACACGGTCTCGCCCTTGTTGACGACGAAGCTCGCGTGATCGACCGCCGGCAGCGGAGCTTGCTCGGTGCCGAAGTGGACGGACAGCTGGTCGACGTTCAGCAGTGCGGTGCTCATGAGCGACGTGCCCTTCGCGCGAGCACCAGGTGCTGGACGCTGTGCGGATCGAGCCAGCGGCGCAGCGCGTCGCCGATCAAGTTGGCGGAGATGACGAGCGCGGTGATGGCGAGGCCGGGATAGGTGACGGTCCACCAAGCGACTGTCAGGTAGCTGCGTCCCTGCGTCAGCAAGTAGCCCCAGTCGGGTCGCTCGTCGTTCACGCCGAGTCCGAGAAAGCTCAGACTCGAGCCGATGATGATGGACTGGCCGATGCCCACCGTCGCGAGCACCACGATGGTCGCGATGCAGTGCGGCAGGATGTGGCGACGCAAGATGGACGCGTGTGACGCGCCGGCCGCCCGCGCCGCGAGGATGAACGGGCGCGTACGAAGCCCGAGCGTCTGGGCGCGCAACACGCGTGCGTAGCGCGGCACGAACGTCACGCTGACGCACAAGACGGTGGTGAACGGACTCGGCCCGAGCGCCGCCGACAACGAGATGGCGAGCAGCATGTTGGGAATGGACATCCACACGTCCACCACGCGCATGACCACCAGGTCGAACGTGCCCCCGAAGTAGCCCGTCGCGATGCCGAGTGCGACGCCTACGATGCAGCTGACCAGCACGGAGCAGACGCCCATCACCAGCGACTGGCGTGCCCCGAACACCACCAGCGAGAGCACGTCGCGCCCAAACTGATCGGTGCCAAACGGATGGGCGATGGAGGGTGCGGACAGGATGGCGTCGCTGTTCATGTAGGTGGGCGCGTAGGGCGCAAACGCGGCCGGCCACAGCGCACTCGCCGCGACCCACAGCACGATCACGGACGACAACAGAGCCAGCCAATCTGCCAGCCCCAGCCGGCGATACCAGGGCGCGACGGGCCCGCGTACGATGGGCGTGAGCGGGAGCGGCGGTACTGCCGGCGCGGGCTGCTCGGGCTCGTGGGTCGTTGGGAGCCGCGACGCGAGCGTCGACTCTGCAGCTTCACTCATCGTGAGCCTCCAGCCTCGACGAGGCGCGTACGCGGGTCGATCCAGGCGTAAGAGAGGTCCACTGCCAGGTTGATGAGCACGTACGTCACTGACGCGAGCAAGATCGCGCCCTGAACGACGGGCATGTCTTTTTGGTTGAGGGCCTCGACGGCCACGCGGCCGATGCCCTGACGTGCAAACAGGGTCTCCATCACCACGGTCCCGGAGAGCAGCTCTCCGACGGATACGCTGAGCAAGCGCTTTCCACACCCAAGGAGCGTGAAGCCGGAGAGGACGCCCAGGGCGCCAGTGAGCACATGGCGTCTGGAGAGCGGATCTTCGGAGCTGATCATGACGGCTGATTCTGTACAGCCGGAATGCCAGCTTGTCCATTATGATGGACGGGTGGGCAAATTTGTTGCGTGATGGAGCTGCACGCGTGCCGCACCAGCAGCACAAGCTATCGGTGGAGACGCGTGTCCTTGACACAAGACAGCGGTCGGCCTACCTCCAGACACCGTGACTGAAGTGTTCCAAGGCAAGACGCACACACGTGGACCCGAGCCAAATCGTTATGGCAAGCTCGTGTTCGCGGTCTCGTTACTGTTGCATGGCTCACTCGCCGTCGTCCTGCATGCGCGCGCATCCGACAAGTCGGCCCGAAAGCTCGCTCCGCAGACCGTCGATATCGAGTTTGCCAAACCGCCGCCACCTCCTCCGCCGCCGCCTCCGGAGCCCGAGATTCCGCCGGAGCCTCAGCCCGAAGAGAAGCCGCGCGTACAGCCCAAGCCGACGCCCCAGAAGGCGACGCCCAAAAAGGCCACCACGGTAGCGAAAGACCCGCCGCCCGACC
>JBEGTL010000184.1:0-13646 GCA_041179425.1 Pseudomonadota bacterium
TCTGCACGTCGCTGGCCACGCGGCACGGCTTCGCGATCACGCCCGAGCTGTCGCTGGCGGCGCGCACCAAGCTGCGCTTCCCCGCGGCCGCCAACGTGTCGCGGGGCTTTCGTGGGGTGACGCCGGAGCTCGGCGCCATCGCGAGCTACCTGGTGCGGCGCAAGTACGAGCTCTCGCTCGACCTCGGGTATCGGTTCGACCGCAGCGAGAACAGCGTCGCACGGCCGACTGCACTGAGCCGTGCCGACCTGCTCGCGGCGTCCATCTCGCGCTACGACTCCGCGCTGCTGGGAGCGCTGGTCTCAGTCCCGTTGGGGCCAGTCACTGCATCGGCCGAGTGGAGCTGGGAAGTCGCGCTCGGGTCGGGGGCGCCGAGTCCGCTCGCGTCGCCCATGCGCGCGCGCCTCGCCGCACAGATGAAGCTCGCCGAGCGCTACGTGCCGGGGGTGGAGCTCGGGTTGAGTCCGAGCGCACGACCGTCGCTCGACCGTTTGGCGCGCATCGAGCCACGCTTGTGGTTCGCGCTCACGGTCGGTGTGGTGATCGAGCGCGCGCGGCCCAAGCCCACCGACACCGTACAGCCCACCGTGCAGATCTCCGAGGTCGAGCTCGAAGAGGCGCTGCTCGACGTGCGCGTGGTCGACCCGGCCGGCGTCGCGGTGTCTGGCGCGGAGGTCGAGCTCGAGAACGGCGAGCGACGCGAGCGCTCGGAGACCGACGCCGAGGGACTCGCTGCACTCAATCTCACGCCCGAAAACGAGCACAAACTCACGGTCGCGGCCGAGGGCTTCGAGCCGCAACAGACCCACGTACAAGGCGTGCGCGGTCGGCAGACCATGGCCATGACCATGGTGCGCCACCTGCCCGAGGGCGAGATCAAGGGCAGCGTCCGCAGCCTGCGCGGCGGAAAGCCGGTGCGTGCACGCATCACCGTGAGCCCCCTCGACAAGACCATCGACACGGATGAAAAAGGCGACTTCGTCATCGGTGTCCCGCCAGGGCAGTACACGCTCGAGATCACCGCGCCCGGTCACGAGCCCCAACAGCGCACTGCCACCGTGGAGCGACTCGGAGTTACCATCCTGGTCGTGGACCTGAGGAGAGCTCCGAAGTGAAGCGCCACTGGGCAGTGCTCACCGTGCTGTCGCTACTGATGGCGTGTGGGGGCAAGCTCTGTGGCGAGACCTCCCTGGCAGAGCTCGTCGAGTACCAGGGCGACGTGCAGCGCGACCAAGCGCGCGCCGTGGCAGCTTGGAGTGCCGCTGCTCAGGGCGACCGTTTTTTCCTTGGGGACGGCCTGCGCACGGGCAAGTCGGGCACGGCGCAGCTGTCGCTCGGCGCCGAGAGTGTGGCGCTCGTAGAGCCCAACACCGTGCTCCGCTTTCTCGACCGCGATCCACGCTCGGGAGGGGGCAACCGGCTCTCCCTCGAGACCGGGGTCGTGCGCGTCGACTCGGGCGATCTGACGCTCGACGTGCACACCGTGCGCGCGCTCGCTCGCGTGCCGCAAGGCGCGAGTCTGCGCGTGATCTCCGCGGGGGGCGACACACGTTTCGACGTGTTGGTCGGCCGCGTCGCGATCGACGCCGACGGATCCGTGAAAGAGCTTGAGGCCGGACAGACCCTGGCACTGCCGCGCGCGCTGCCGAGCGGCGTCGCGAACGACGAAATCGATCCCGCGCTCGCGGCCGCGGGCGGCGACGATGCGGCCCAGCTGCCGGCAGAACCACGAGCCGGCACACGCCCCGGCGCCAACGGCACGCCCGAGCTCAAGGAGCCGGACACGGCCGACCTGGCGCTACCCGAGACCGACGCGATGACCCTGCACGCGGCGAGCCTGCCGGTGACCTTTCGCCTGCAGCGACCACCGTGCGCGGTGCCCGTCACGAGCGAGCTCGATGGGCACGCCGTTGCACGGGAGGGCACGAGCGACGAGCTGGTGCTGCGTATCACCACCGCGGGCGCCCATCGTCTGCGTGTGCGCTGCGCAAAACGTGTGGTGCGCGAGACGATCGTGCGTGTCCAGCGCGACGCGGCCAACCTCGAGCTGCCCAAGAGTGCACAGCGCGTCGACGTCGAGGCAGACGGTCGACGCTACACCGTTCGCTACACCAACGTGATGCCCGTGGTGAGCATGCGCTGGAGCGACGCGCGCCCGTCGTCGTCGTATCAGCTGGTGGTCAAGCGTGGTGCACGAGAGCAGACCTACCGCAGCGCAAAGGCGGTGCGCGACCTGGCCGGCGCCGAGCTCGTCGAAGGCAACTACGACTTCTGGTTCGCCGACGCGAGCGGGCTGAAGAGTCGAGTCGGGTCGCTGCGCATCGAGTTCGACAACACGGCGCGCTCGCTCTCGTTGAGCGAGCCCGTCGAGGGGAGCCTCTCGAGCGGCGAACAAGTGTTGGTGTCGGGCGTCGCCTTACTGCGCTCTCAGGTGTCGGCCAATGGCGTACCGCTCGTGCTCGATGCCAAGGGGCGTTTTCACGCACAGGTACCTCTGTCGGCAGAGAAGAGCGTACTCGTTCGCGCCAACCATCCCGCTGCAGGAGTGCACTACTACCTTCGGCGCTTGCGCTAGCCGGGATATAGTCGTCGATGCGACGTGACCTTCTCGACAGGCGAGTTAATCGGTGAGCGCTACCGTCTCGAAGAGCTAATCGGCTCCGGCGGGATGGGCGACGTATTCCGCGCGCGGGACACACTCCTGGAGCGTGCGGTAGCTCTCAAGCTCGTCGACGTGGGCGACCCACGCAGGCGCGAAGAGATCGCCAAAAACTTCCTGCGCGAGGCGCGCATCTCCGCGGCCATCGCGCACCGCAACGTCGTCCAGATCCTCGACTTCGGTACCCACGGCGGGACGATCCCGTTCATCGTCATGGAGCTCCTCGAAGGCGAGAGCCTGGCCGACGTGCTGGGCCGCGGCGAGCGCCTGTCGTTCGACTGGATTGCCGCCCTCGTACAGCAGCTGCTCGAGGGTCTGGCCGCTGCCCACGATGCGGGCGTGGTGCACCGAGATCTCAAGCCCGAGAATATCTACCTGGTGCGCTCGCGCAGCGGCGTCTACCCCAAGATCCTCGACTTCGGCATCTCCAAGCTGACCGACTCGCAGGGCGCAGCACACGTCACCACCACGCAAGGACACGTCGTCGGCACGCCGGCCTACATGTCCCCGGAGCAAGCGCGCGGCGTCAAGATCATCGACAAGCGCACCGACCTCTACAGCATGGGCGTGGTGCTCTACGAGCTGCTCAGCGGCGAGATGCCGTTCTTCTCGGAGAACCCGGGCGACGTGATGGTCATGATCGTGACCAAGCCCGAGCGCCCGCTGACCGAGCGTGTGCCGGGCCTGCCCAAGGCTCTGTCCGACGTCGTCGCGTGCGCGATGGCAAAGAAGCCAGACGACCGCTTCGACGATGCGCGCTCCATGCAAGAAGCGCTGCGCGAAGCGAGCGAGACGCTGCGTCAGAGCGCCCAGGTGCTGGAGCTCGAGCAGCGCATGCGGCCTTCGTCGTGGCGCAGACGTTCGCTCGAGCCCACCGAAGCCGAGCAACCCCGCGCAGAGGCGCGCGCCTCGAGCAGCTCTCGTCCGTTCGCCTTTGGCATGGGCGGCAAGCGCGTCGTCATCGCGGCACTCAGTGTGGTGCTGGCAGGTGCGGCGCTCGGTGTGACCGTGGTGCTGTTTGGCCGCTCGAACGCGGCGGCGCCGTCTCGTTTTATCTTGGTGCAGGCCGACAAGCCCCGTGAGCAGCCGGCCGACGCGCCGCCGCCCAGCCGCGGCACCGGCGTGGAGATTCAGTCGGCCGAGAACATCGAGACACGGCGCGACGTCCCCAAACGCGTCGAGAGCGACCCGGCGGTGCGCATCGCCGAGAGCTTCAAGCGGCAAAAAAGGCCGGTCGTCGAGTGCGTCAACGAGCACGCCACCGAAGCCGAGCGCACGCCGCAGCTAGCCGTGCGCATCACCGTCGCACCGAGCGGCAAGGTGCAAAGTGCAAAGGCCCTCCCCGCCAGCGTCGCTGGCGGTAGCATGGGTGTCTGTATCGAGCGTGCCGTGCGCAGCATGCAGTTTCCAAAACAAGTAGCGGCGCTGTCCTTCGAAGTGCCGCTGACTGCACGCAAAGGGGAGTAAACCTCCCATGCGCGCACAGCGCAGCTCGTCGCCGTTACTCGTCCTGCTCGCAGCGTCCTTGCTGAGCGGTTGTTTTCTTGCGGGCTACGACCAGCGCAGGCAGGACGAAGGCATGGACGCAGGCGAAGCGGGCACCGCGCCCAACGCCGACGCAACCACGGGGCCAGACGCCAACGATGGAGCACAGCGACACGACGCCACCGTCGATGCGGGTGGCAAGGACGCTGCCGTGGCCGATGGCGCGACGCGCGACGCAGACACACGCGATGCGACCGCACGCGACGCAGACAGCCACGACGCAGACACACACGACGCAGACACACGTGATGCCTCCACCGCGGCGGACGCGGCGCCGGACGCGACCGACGGCGTCGATGCCGCGGCTCAGGGCGACGCGGCCGTGCTGCCCGATGCCGATGCAGCTGCAGTCGTCTCCGACGCCGGCCCCGACGCAACGTTCCTGAGCGATGCCGGCGACGCTGGGCATGTCGACATCGACGCAACCACCTCCGTCTCCGATGCGGGCGTGGGCGACGCGGGCGGCGACGCGTGTGGTGCTTCGGGCTGCGTGGTGACGCAGACGTGCACCGGCAGCGAGTGCGACCTGAGCTGCACGGAGACGCCCGATCCTGGCAACGAGATCACGCTCGACTGCAAGTTCGACTGCAACGGAGGAAACCGCTGCGCGAGCACGTGCAGTGCCAGCAACACGTGCCAGACCAACTGCACGTCGACCAACGTGTGCCGCGCGTCGTGTCCGTATAGCGCCGTGTGCTTCAACAACTGCACCAACGTCGCCGACTGCGGCGGGACTTGTTACACCGGGTCTAGCTGCGTGTTCAACTGCTCGGCGTCCACGTGTACCCAGGTCACCTGCGCGCTCGGGGCTGCCTGCCGCGTCAAGTGCACCGGCGGCGGCACCTGCGACTTCGCGTACTGCGGCAACATCATCTCCAGCTCCTGCTCGGACGGGAGCATAGTCTGCGGTCGCCTCTGCCCTTGAAACAGGGGTGCCTGGGCCGCGAGGCGCGTCGCGATCCGCCACCGCTTCTTCCGGTGCCTCCTCACGGACAGGAAGTCCGCTCCGGGGGCTCCTCAGAACCGGCGGCGCCTCGCAACACGCCTCGCGACCCATGCACCCCTGTTTCCACTACCGGGGGCCTCTGGCTTCGGTGATTCCCTATCGGGGGGAGACGGAGACGGAGACAGAAGCAGAGAAGCAGAGAAGCAGAGAAGCAGAGAAGCAGAGAAGCAGAGAAGCAGAGAAGCAGAGATTGAGGCTGGGGCTGAGATTACGGGGGTTGTGGTAGGGGCCAGCTGTGCAGGGGCGTTGGGGCGCTGGTGAGCGTCTGTAGATGCGCTGTCAGGTCTGTGATGGTGGCTCGGTCTGAGGCTTTTTGGCGTAGGCAGCTGATCAGCCAGGAGGCCAGAGGACGCGTGGCGCTCTGGGCGAGGAGAGACTCGATCGCGGGCGGGCGACCGTCGTGGGCGAGGTGCGAGGCGACCACGGCGCGATCGGTCTCGCCTCGGAAGAGGAGCTCGCCGGTGAGTAGCTCGTAGGCGACGCAGCCGAGTGCGTAGACGTCGGCTTGGCGAGGATCGGACTCGCGTGCGTTCTGGCCTGGGACCCAGACCTCGGGCGCCGCGTAGTTGGCCGTGCCGCAGCCGGGTCGCAAGCGGCGGCCGGCGAGTCCGAAGTCGACGAGGACAGGCGTCGCCGTACTGGCGCCGTGGTCGCGCACGATGACGTTGGAAGGCTTGAGGTCGAGGTGGGCCAGGCCGACACGGTGCATGGCAGAGAGGCCGCGCGTGATGCCCGCCAAGATCGCAAATGCGCGCGCTACGTCGAGGTTCTTGCGCGACAGGACCTTCTCCAGACTCGGCCCGCGCACGTGCTCCATGACCAGGATCGGCTTGGGCCGCACACCGGCGTCGAAGGTGACGAAGCGCGCGAGGTTCGGCTCGCTCTCGGGTAACGCGAGCAGCGCGGAGGCCTCTTCACGAAACAGGCGCAAGAAGTCGGCTTCGGAGAGCACCTCGGAGACGGTGCCGTCGTACTCGGGGACCTTGAGGGCAAAGGTGTCGGCGCGGTCGTCGTTGCGCTGCTCGGTGCGACGCGCGACGAAGACGGAGCCGGAGCCTCCCTCGCCAATCGCGTGCAGCACGTAGAAGCCGCCCAAGATGCGGCTGAGCGGCATCCAGTCGGGCAAGCGGCGCGCCTCGATGGGCGGTCCCGACATCGGCGGCGCGACCTTACGGTTGCCCTGCACCACACGCGGAGGAAGGATGGGCAGCGCTTTGAGCGCCGTCAGCACCTGCATGATGATCGTCGCAAACAGCGGCGGCAGCTCGGCCAGGAGACAGGCTTCCAGCTCCTCGAGCGCCAGGCTCACGGGCTCGAGCTCTCGCGTCGCGACCGCCTGGTCGAATGCATCGCCGAGCTCGAACACCTGCGACAACACCTGTGGGGAGCGCGCTTGTGCATTGGGCGAGAGCCTGCGCCGCGTCCCGGCGACCAGCTGCGCGAGCGCGAGCAACGCCTCGCTGAGCTCGGAGAGCGTGCTGCCCCCGCCCTTGAGGCCCACCACCTCGGTCAGCGCGCGCGCCTCGTCGAGACCGCGCAGCGCCTGATGGACACGAAGCAACCCCCAGCGCAGCAACGACACGCGCGGCGAGTGTGCGGCGGGCAGTGCCTCGACCAGCGCGGACAGCGCCGTGATGCCGTCTTTACGGGCGCTCGGCGCAGCTTCGTCGGGCACGCTCTCGGACAGCCGCGCGAGTGCCGACAACGCGCGCGACTGCTCGGGCATCATGCTGGCCTCGGCGAGCGTGGCGATGTCGCGCGGGTCGCGCACGTGCAGCGCCGCGCACAACAGCACGTCGGACAGCTCGAACACTTCTTCGCGCACCAACGCGTCGAACGCGCGCGCCAGGCAAGCGAGCACCGCACGACGGAGCGGGGACGCGACGTCCTTGCGCACACGATTGAGCAACACGCGTGCGGTGCGTAGGCGGCGCGGTCTGCGCTCGCTCGCAAAGGCGTCGCCGTAGCTGCCGTCGGCATCGACCACGTGCAAGAGCGAGCGCACGCGGCGCATACGCAGCGTGGGGTGTGCCAGCACGTCGTCTGCGATCGGCGCCTGCTCCTGTTGCGTGAGCCAGCCGGTCAGCTGCTCGTACAGGTCGTGCAGCACGGCGCGCGCCTCTTGCTGGTCGTCGCCGAGCGCAATGAGGTCGCTCAGCGTGGCGCCCTGCAACAACCCGAGATCGATCTCGTGCAGACGTTGCACCGTCTCCACACGACCGGCGCGCGTCGACATGTCGGCCGACGTCAGCTGCTCGATCGCGCGCTTGGCGACGGTCAGCGCCTCGGCCGCCGCCTGCACGGCGGCGCCGGCTCCGTCTTCGGCAAAGGCGTACAGCGCGCGGCGCACCGCGGTGTCGAGCGAAGCATCTGGAGGCGTGAGGCCGGACAGACGCGTCAACAACCACTCCAGCACCGCGGCCGTGCCGTCGTCGGCCTGCGTCGAGGGCAGCGCGATCTGTTTGGACAGCGCGGCGCACACCAAGGGGACCGCCTCTTGACCAAAGCCGTCGCCAAAGCCTTCTTCGCAGAGCTCGAGAAAGGCTTCGGCCGCCTCGATGCGGCCCACGCGTAGACAGGGGACCAGCAACCGCTCGGCGCTCTCGGGCTCCGCTTCGACGGCGCGCGCCAGCCCCATGATCATCGCCGCCGCCACGCCCGGGTCGCGCTTGACCACGTCGCTGGCCAGCGTGCGCTCTGCCAGCGCAAGCGCCGTGGTGGGCATGACTGCGATGCTCGCCGCGAGCGACGTCGCACCACGGCGCCACTCGGTCGGCGTGAGCTCCGGCGCGAGCGAGCGCTCGATCTCGTCGGCGACGCTCGGTAGGGCCGCTGCCAACAGACCGCGCGCGGAGGCCACGTGGCGCCACACCAACGACTCACGATCTTTGAGCAGGCGTTGCCAGGCCGCTTGCACCGGCGCCGTCTCGAGCGCGCGTAGGCCCACGTCGTCGCGCACGGTCCAGCGTCGTGCCGCCTCGCGTGCCGCGCGCTCGAGCAGGCGCGCGGCGAGTCTTCGTGAGGGCAGCGACCCCTCGGAGGGCTTGTCGACCCAGTCGCGCGCGTGGTCGGGCTGCGAGATGAGCGCGAGCGCGAGCGCATCGACGCGCGCCCCCGAGCCCATGGGCAAGCTGAGCGCGAGCGAGACACGAGAGCGCATCCGCGCACTGGTCAGGCCACTCTTACTGTTGTGCGCCAGCGAGGTCGCCAGCGCGACGAAGGTGCTGGCGTCGGCCTGCGCGAGGCGCTCGACCACCAGCTGGTTGAGCGTGTCGCGCGTGGGGCTCAGCGGCAGCGCAGAGGTCAGCTCGTAGAGCGCGGACGCGGCGCTCGGGGGCGACAGCCAGCGCAGGTCGTGGAACAGGCCGGCCGCCAGCGCGACCTCGACACCGGCCAGCAGCTGCTCGGGGTCGAGCCCCTCGAGCGGCAACGATCGTTTCGTCGCGGCCTGCGCCAAGTTGGCGAGCGCTCGCCGAAAGAGAGCGCGCAGCTCATCGCCGGCGAGTCCGCTGAGCCTCGCCAGGTCGTGCACATCTTCGTGTTGCCCGCGCATCCCCCGCCTGGCCTCGATGATACGCAATCAGGCTCGCCGCGTGGGCGCACAGGCACGATCTTTCGAGCCGAGGCACGCTGCCACAGGAGCCGCTGTGCGCAGCTGGCCGCTCGGGTACTCAGAGCGCGTGCAGCGTGCGCAGGTCGACACAGCGCGCGTAGTAGCGGGCGCGCTCGCGCATCAGCCGCTCGCCTTCGAGGTCGCCTTCGCGCCCCAAGAACGCGCGCCTGCGTGTGGCGACCGAGTACATGGAGAGCGCCGCGCTGACCGACAGATTGAGGCTCTCGCTCATGCCGTACATGGGAATGCGAAAGGTGAGGTCACAGGCAACGAGTGCCTCGGCAGACAGACCCGTGCCCTCGTTGCCGAACAACAGACACAGCGGTTGGTCGACCGGCAGCTCCTCGAGCGTGTGGCTGCCCTGCATCTGGGCGCCACACAGCCGCACGCCGCCACTGCGTAGGCTGACCAACAGTTCGCAGAGCGCCGCGTGGTGGTGGGTGTGCAGCCAGTTGAACGAGCCCTGCGTCGTCTTGCGCGCGTGGAGCGCGTCTTCGCGCTCGTGCACCACGTGCACGTGCAAGGCCCCGAGCGCCTCGGCGGTGCGCACCACGGCCGCGGCATTGTAGGGGTCGCGCGGCAGCTCCACGGCGACGTGCAGCGACTCGAGCCGCCCGGCGAGGGTGCGCTCGATGCGCTCGAGGCGCTCGGTCGTGAGCAGCGGACCGAGCGTCGCCACGGCGTGCTCGCTGCCGATGCGGTCGATCTTTTTGTCGAGCTCCGTGAAGTCCATGGGCGGCCGGTGATATCACCTGCGGCGGGCGGCGCTACGTGTTGCCCCGAGCCCCGGAAGCTGGGCGTGTCAGGCGCGCTCGAGCGCGTACAGGGCAGGCCGCGCGCGCTTGGACAGCCACACCCCGCCCCCGAGCGCGTCGAAGTGGGGACGCAGCGCGCGGCGGTACCAGCTGGCGCTGCGCAGCTGCATGGACCCGTCGGTACGCCGCTTGTCGATGATGCCGCTGTCCCAGTCGTCCTGGGTGATCGCCTCGAGGTACAGCGCCCCGCGCGTGAGGGCGCCCAGGTTGTCGATGGCCCGCTTGGCGGCGCGTGCGTCGAGGTAGGGCAGCACGCCCTGGCAGATCACCAGGTCGAAGCGAGCGCGGCTCTTGTAGTCGACCACCGAGCCCTGCTGCCAGCCGTACTGGGCGCACAGGTAGTCGCTGATCTCGACGCCCTGATAAACAGCCTCGGGGAAGTGGCGCAAAACGACGTTTTTCCACAGCCCGATGCCGCACCCCAGGTCGAGCACCCGCTTCACCGACAGCGGCAGATATTGCAGGTAACTACAGACGAAGTCCCCCAACTTGTCGAGCTTCCCCTGGTCGGTCACGCGGGTCTTCGGATCGAGGTAGAAGCGCTCGTAGTAGCGGCGGTCGAATTGCATCACAAGGCGGCCTCCTTTTACTCGCTCGCGCGCCCGAGGGCACGCTTGCTGCGCCCGATCGTCCCGGGCTCGTGAAAAGAACTCGACGTCGCGCGCCGAGACGTCAACACTCATGGCGTGCGTGATCAAGCCTGGCTCAAGCTTCTCGACTTGGTCTGCCACAAGCTCGGCGCGGAAGATGCGCGCGTCGAGATCGGCGGAAAGCCTCCGGACGACCCACGCCTGGTGTGGGCCGTGCTCGAAGATGGCAGGCGCCTGGTGGTGGTCTACCGCGAGCCGCGCGAGCAGCTGCCCGAGGCGCAAGCCCGGCTGGCGAGCCTGCTCGAGAGCTTCCGCGAGACGCTGGCCATCCCCAGCGAGCAGCCGCCGCGCAGCAGCACGGCGCTGCACCGCGAGCTCGATCACGCGCTGGCCACGCTGGCCGAGCGCACGGGCGCCGAGACCGTCTGGATCATCGACGACCAGTCGCCGGTGATCTGGGGCGCGTCCGAGGCGCACAGCGAGTCGCTCGACTTCGACGGCCTGGCTCAGCTCTCGCGGGCCGATCGCCTGCTCGAAGAGTCCAAGCTCAGCTGGTCGGAGCTGCTGGCGGCCTCGCCGGCCGAGAGCCACGAAAAAGTCGTGGCCACCAACCTGTCCGGGGTCGCGCTGCGCACCGTGCAAGACGAGCTGTTCGTGCTGCGCGAGCTGAGCGAGCAAGGCGGTCTGGCCGCGGCAGGTCGGCGCCTACGCAGTGCGCGCGCGCTGGTCGAGATCCGCGAGCGCACCGCACGCGAGCACGAGCGCGAGCTCACCAGCACCGAGCTGCGCGGCCCACAAATCCAGTGTTTTGCGCACTCGATCGCCAACCAGTATCAGCTGGTGCTGGTGTTCGACGAGACGTACTCGCCGCTGCACGCCGCAGGCAACGTGCAGCGCGCGCTGCCGTACATCGAGCACCTCTTGTTGTCGCTGCCACCGGTCGATCCCAGCGCCGGTGCCGCGCAGCGCGCCAAGGTGATTCGGCTGCCGCGCCGTAGTTGAGCGGTTACACTGCGGCCTCCCATGGCCGAGGACTCCTTCAAATTCCGCTACGACGCCGCACTCGCGGCCGACATCGAGACCCGCTGGCAGGCGCACTGGGAGGCCGAACAGACCTTCCGGCAGCCTAACCCCGGCGAGCCGGGCTTCGTGGCCGGTCGGCCCAAGTTCTACTGCCTCGACATGTTCCCCTACCCGAGCGGGGCGGGGCTGCACGTGGGCCATCCCGAGGGCTACACCGCCACCGACATCGTGTCGCGGTTCAAGCGCATGCGCGGCTTCAACGTGCTGCACCCGATGGGCTGGGACGCGTTCGGGCTGCCCGCCGAGCAGTACGCCATCCAGACCGGCGTCCACCCCGCCATCACCACCAAAAAGGCCATCGACAACTTCCGGCGCCAGCTCAAGCGCTTTGGTTTCTCCTACGACTGGAGCCGCGAGTTCGGCACCATCGACCCTGACTACTACCAGTGGACGCAGTGGATCTTTTTGCAGATCTACGACGCCTGGTTCGACGTCGAGAAGCAGAAGGGTCGCCCCATCGCCGAGCTCGTGGCCGAGTTCGAGAGCGGCGCGCGCAAGGTGCAGTTCAACCCGGATGCCGCCGAGATCAGCGGCGACGACAAGGCGCGCGACCTCGGCCCGTACGCAGCGCTCGGAAAGCAAC
Source organism: Pseudomonadota bacterium (assembly GCA_041179425.1). Classification (GTDB taxonomy): domain Bacteria; phylum Myxococcota_A; class Polyangia; order Polyangiales; family DASUME01; genus DASUME01. Next base: position 11,895 of record JBEGTL010000184.1, read on the forward strand.
AGCAGCGCAAAGTGCTCGACAGCTATCGCCTCGCTTACCTGGCCCAACAGACCGTCAACTGGTGCCCCAAGCTCGGCACCGCACTGGCCAACGAAGAGGTCATCGACGGGCGCAGCGAGCGCGGCAGCTTCCCGGTCTTTCGCAAGCCACTCAAGCAGTGGCTCTTCCGCATCACCGCCTACGGTCAGCGTCTGCTCAAGGGCCTCGACGGGCTCGACTGGCCCGAGTCCACACGTCTCAAGCAGACCACCTGGATCGGCCACAGCATCGGTGCCGAGGTCGCGTTCGCACTCGCCCAGCCCATCGCCGGTCACGAGCGCCTGCGCGTGTTCACCACGCGTCCCGACACCTTGTTCGGCGCCACGTACATGGTCGTCGCGCCCGAGCATCCGCTGGTCGATGCTTTGCTGGCAGAGCCGGCGGGAGACACCGACCGCGCCGCCCTCACAACCTACGTCGAGGCCGCGCGCAACCGCAGCGACCTCGAGCGTCAGCAAGACAAACGTAAGACTGGCGTGTTCAGCGGCACGTACGCCATCAATCCGGTCACGCACGAGCGCATCCCGGTGTGGGTCGCCGACTACGTCCTGATGGGCTACGGCACCGGCGCCATCATGGCGGTGCCCGCGCACGACGAGCGCGATCACGACTTCGCCAGCGCATTCGGGCTGCCGATCCGTGAGGTCGTGCGGCCGGTCGCCCACGAGAACGACGGCGCATGCTTCAGCGGCGAAGGTGTGGCCATCAACTCCAAGAGTGCAGAGCTCTCGCTCGATCAGCTCAGCACCGCCGAGGCGAAGGTCGCCATCACCGCCTGGCTCGAACAAAAGGGGCTCGGCAAAAAGAAGCACAACACCAAGCTGCGCGACTGGTTGTTCAGTCGTCAGCGCTACTGGGGCGAGCCCTTCCCCATCGTCTACGACAGCGAAGGCAACCACCACCCGATCAGCGCCAGCAAGCTGCCCGTGTTGTTGCCCGAGCTGAGCGACTACGAACCCGTCGAGAGCGACGACCCGCGCCCCCTGCTCGCCAAGGTCCAGGATTGGGTCCACACCACCGCGGGCGCGGTGGGTGTGACCGATCTCCCGGCCGACGCCAAGGTCGTGCGCGAGACCAACACCATGCCCGGCTGGGCCGGCTCGCAGTGGTACTTCTTGCGCTACGCCGACCCCAAGAACGCGACGGCGCTGGTGGGCAAAGAGGCCGAGGCGTACTGGCTGCGCGACGGCATCGACCTGTACATGGGCGGCGCCGAGCACGCGGTGCTGCACCTGCTCTACGCGCGGTTTTGGCATCAGGCGTTGTTCGACCTCGGCCACGTCGGCACGCCCGAGCCGTGGCGAAAGCTGTTCCACCAGGGCCTCATCCTCAACTTCGCGTACGAGCGCGCGGACAAGACACTCGTGCCCATCGACGAGGTCGAGGAGCAGGGCGAGGGCGTGTACGTGGAGAAGGCGACCGGGCAGCCCGTGGTGCAGATCACCACCAAGATGTCCAAGAGCCTGCGCAACGTCGTCAACCCCGACGACGTGATCGCCGCCTTTGGTGCAGACACGTTTCGTCTTTACGAGATGTACATGGGTCCGCTCGAGGCGAGCAAGCCCTGGAACACGCGCGACATCTCCGGCCTCTTGCGGTTTCTCCAGCGCGCCTGGCGTCTGGTGGTCAACGAAGAGACGGGCGAGCTCGCGCTGGCCAGCAGCGAGAACGCCGACGTCGAGCGCCAGCTGCACCGCACCATCGCGAAGGTCG
>JBEGTL010000185.1:0-13642 GCA_041179425.1 Pseudomonadota bacterium
CGCGAGCAGGCCTGGGCGTGTCTGCAGCTCGGCCAGGATTGGACCCATCAGCTCTCCGAAGCGCTGCTGGGCCATCGGTTCCTGCCGCAGCTGCAGATACGTGGCGCTGATGACGTAGTTTCCGGCGCGCAGCTTGCCATCGACCACACCCGCACCCGCGAGCGGCGCCGCGCCGAAGTCTTGCTCGAGCGTGCCGCGTGAGCAGTCCGCGAACGGGCTGCCGCTGTCGGCGCGGCTCGTGGTATCGGCTACGGCGCCGCTGTCTGATGTGCTGCCGCCGTCTGGTGCGCGAGCTCCGTCAGGCTGCGCAACAATCGGAGCGTCCGACCCGTCTTCGCAGGCGACGGCGGACAGGAACAAGAGCGCGGTGAAGGCTTGTGCTGCGTGGCGAACGTGAGTCTGCATCGGGTCCTCTTGAGGTCTGAGTGTCTGGCTGCGAGCTGAATCAGGGCGTGGCCGAGCGCACCGCCGCAAACAGCAGCGGGCGAAAGTCTCGACCCAGTCGAGGCGAATGAAAGTGCGCAGCGCGACCGAGTACGAGCGCGCGAACCTGCGGTGTCGACGGCGTCGTCGCGGCGAGCGACACCAACCACACCATGTCGCCCACGTGCGGGCGCAGCTCTAGGTACACGTAGTGCCCGGCGACGATGCGCTGCTCGACCTGGCCACGCAGCCAGGTGCGATCGGCCGCGTCGAGGGCGTACTGCGTGTAAGGGTTCTGCGTCCCCGGCCGTGCCTCCTCGCGCGAGTCGGAGGGGGGCAGCACCGTGAGCAGGAGACCGAGTGCGATCGATCGCGTGAACATGAGAGGCAGCCTGACTGCCGCTACGCCGCACGCTGGTGTCGACCGACCAGCGTGCGCTCGCAGCCGACGAGTGGTCACGCGCAGAGGACGAGCGGCGGCGCTTAGCCGAGTCCCAGCGCGTCTTTGATGGTGCCCAGCACGCGCCGGCTGACGCGAGCCACCTGCCCGTCGCTGAGTGACAGCTCGTGACAGCCCGTCTCCGCGCGCAGCGCTCGCACCGCATCGATGCGCACCAGCTCGGCGCGATGGACGCGCAGAAAGCCGTGCGCGGTGAGCCGCTCTTCTAGTGCGTTGAGCGGCTAGCAGATTCGTTGTCCGACTGCGGTGATTTGGGGAGAGCGGGACCCGTACGTCCCGTGGCAGACCGGGCTGGAGCTCGCGGCGCAGATCCCGCGAGCCACGCTCACCAGCTTCCCTGATGCCGGCCACTTCATCATGGAGGCTCGTCCCCGAGAGGTCACCGCCGCGCTCGAACGGCTGCTCTCGGTTCCGACGCCGTCTGTTGCTCTTTCACCGTCAGACACGGCAGCGAGGAGATCATGACGCGCGCGCTGACCCCTACGGCTCGAGGATGAGCTTGCCCACCGTGCGCCGATCGGCAAGCTCGCGCAGTGCAAGCGCAGCATCTTCGAGCGGATAACGTGCGTGGATGGCGGGCTTGATCTTGCCGCTGGCGTAGAGCGCGAAGAGTTGTTCGGTCGCGTTGCGTAGGGCGCCCGGGTCGTGCTCGTGATAGCCGCCGATGTTGAGGCCGAGCAGCGTGATGTGTTTGAGCAAGACGCGGTTCATCTTGAGCGCGGGGATGTCGCCGGAGGAAAATCCGATCACGAGCAGACGACCGGCCCACGCGATGCACTTGAGTGAGCCTTCGAACGAGTCTCCGCCCACCGACTCGTAGATCACGTCGGCGCCGCGGCCACCGGTGAGCTCGCGAACGCGCTCGACCCAGCCGGGCTCGCGTGTGTCGACGACCTCATCGGCGCCCTGTGCCTTGCAGAAGTCGAGCTTGTCGTGCGAGGCACCCGCGATCACACGCGCGCCGAGCGCCTTGCCGATCTGCAGGGCTGCGAGGCCGACACCGCCTGCCGCGGCATGGATCAAGAGCTGATCGCCAGGCGCGACGCGCGCGCGATCGACGAGTGCGAGGTACGAGGTCTGGTACGCGATCCCGAGTGCACAGGCGTCGGCCGCGGGCATGCCGTCCGGGACGCTCTGCACGCGCCGAGCGTCGGCGATCACGCGACTGGCGTAGCCGCCATGACCGAGCTGCGCGCTGACGGTCTGACCGACACGGCAGCCGTCGACCCCTGCACCGAGCGCAGCCACACGACCTGCGACCTCACTGCCGGGTGCGAACGGGAGCTCGGGCTTGAGCTGATAGCGCCCGCGACAGATCAAGGTGTCGGCGAAGTTGCAGCCGATGGCCACCACGTCGATGGCGAGCTCGCCGGGCCCGGGCTCGCGGTCGGCAAGTGTCTTCAGCTCCAGTGCTTCGGGCTCGCCGAGTGTGCTCATCATCATGGCTCGCATCGCGCCCTGATAGCCGATCGGCGAGCCGAGCGACAGCCTCGGGCGGACCGGCAGTGTGCGGGCTGGCCCGTCTGTGAACGAGACGAGTCGTCTTGTTTAAGAGACGAGCGTGAGATAGTTTCGCGGGCACAGTCGGAGGCAACGCATGAGCACGAACGTAGAAGCGCGCAACACAGAGGTCGTCGAAGTTTTCCCGGTCGCCGGACAGATTGGCGCGGAGGTCCGCGGCGTGCGCCTGTCGGCCGATCTCAGTCCCGGTGTGAAGCGCCAGGTTCACGAGGCTTGGCTGAAGCACAAGGTGCTGTTTTTTCGCAACCAGCACCACCTCGATCACGCGAGTCAGGAGGCGCTGACGACGTTGTTTGGGCCGGGGCCGGTGGCACATCCGACCGTGCCGGTCGTGCCCGGGACCGGCTTCATCACCGAGCTCGACTCGCGCTACGGCGGGCGCGCCAACTCCTGGCACACCGACGTCACGTTCGTCGAGGCCTATCCCGCGGCGTCCATCTTGCGCGCGATCACGGTGCCGGCGTACGGCGGCGACACGACGTGGGCGAACACGGCGGCTGCATACGAGAGCCTGTCCCCGGAGCTGCGCGCCCTCGCCGAGAAGCTTTGGGCACTCCACACCAATCAGTACGACTACCTGGCCAATAAGAAGGGCCGTGCCGAGAAGGGCAGCTCCGAAGAGGAGCTCGCGCGCTATCAAGAGGTCTTCACCTCCACCGTCTACGAGACGGAGCATCCGGTGGTGCACGTGCACCCGGAGACCGGCGAGAAACACCTGCTGCTCGGTCACTTCGTGCAGAAGTTGCTCAACGTGTCCTCGACCGACTCGGCGCACTTGTTTCAGCTCTTGCAGTCGCACGTGACGCGGCTCGAGCACACGGTGCGCTGGAGCTGGGCCGCTGGCGACGTCGCCATCTGGGACAACCGCGCGACGCAGCACTACGCCATCAACGACTACGGCGATCAACTGCGCGTGATGCAACGTGTCACCGTCGATGGCGTGGCGCCTGTCAGCGTCGACGGTCGTCGCAGCACGACGCGCAACCAGGTCGTGCGCGCGCCGAAGGCGACCGTGCCGTACTCGCAGCTCGCCAACGCCACCGCGCAGGTCGCGACCGCGTAAGCGGCAAGGTGCCCCACTCGGCCGGCGAGCGCTCAGTGAGCGGTTGCTTGCGCTCGCGACGTCCTGAACGCACCTTCGGACCCTGACAAGCTGCTGATCAAGGTGACCGTCAACTACCTGGCAAAAGGAAAGAGTCAGGTGCGTATCGAAAACTTCGACGACCACAACTGGTCGTTCGAGGTGAAGGCGACTGCGCTGTGCAGGAGCGAGTCGGGGACGACACAACACACCAATCCTTTTTCAGGCCGTAAACGAATGAACGTGCTGCCGGGCAAGCTGGGTTCGCTCACCGCAAGCTGCGACACCGCGTACGCTGGCCTAGGTGCCGAAGGCGACATCCTCTACCACATTCGTTCGTACTACACCGACCTGCCGCATTGACGCGTATTCGTCTCACCCATCAGCCCATCCGAAACGTTGACGAGTAAAGGTCGCTGCGTTCACTCCGCGGCGACGAGGCCCAGTGCCTTGAGCACCGGCCGCGCAGCAGTCAGCACGGAGGACACCGGCAGCCCCACGGTGGCCAGCTCGGGCTGCATGAGCGACACAAAACACAGCACCAGCGCAACCGCTGTGGAGAGCGGGACGCGGATGGCGTTCCACGCGTCGTGTTGTTCGCTGCTGGCCGCGTTGCGCAGCTCGTGTGCACTCACGGTGTGACGCACGTACCGACGAAAGTGCAGCTCGGAGATGGCCAGCCGATCGTGGTGCATCGCTACTTCCGTTTCGCTTCACGCCGCGCGGCGGCCCCTGCGTGCGCGACCGTCCAGGCGTTCCCCCACGGCGCTGCAGATGAACTCACACAGAGCTTCCTGGTCCCAAGTGACTGTGATAGTGCCGTCTGCGACCCCCCATGGCTCCGCAGCGAATCGATACAAAGATGCACCTCGACGAGTGTGAAGTGTCTCCCCGATCCACTCGCCAAACGCGCACAGACCGCCCCTTCTGCACGCTCGTGATCGCGCTCGTCGCATGCGTTGCGATGGGTTGCGCACGAGAGACCGATCTGGACGGTGACCCGATCACGGAGTAGTCGGATTCCGCCGATGAAGCAGCTTCGGTGCCGGACAAACGAGATGCGGGGCCGCGCAGCAAGCCGTCTGACGCAGGCGCTGCGGACGCAAGATCGGGTAGCACACCAAAGCCGCCACCCGACAGCGCAGGTTCGACCAAGGACGGCGGCCGGGACGCGACTGCCGGTCTCGAAGGCGCGCCGAGCGCAGATGCTGGGCGCACCGGTGCACGTGACGCGAGCGCAGCCGACGACGACGACGATGACGATGTGGCAGAGAACGGTCCGACCGGAAATGAAGGTGGTGACGATGCCTGCGGACCCGACGCGCAGCTGGTGACCGGCACTACGCGCACACAAGGCTCCGGTGACACCAACTTGCAGACCTCTGGCAACGTGGAGATTCTGAGTGTCCGCACGACACTCAAGGTGCCCAACAAACCGTCTTCCGCGCGGGGCACGTTGTTCTTGTGGCCAGGACTCCAGCCGCTCAAGAGCGACTCTACGATCGGCTATGGAGTCCTGCAGCCCGTGCTCACGTGGGGGAGCTCGTGTGCCCCCGGGTCGCTCGCGAGCTACGACCAATGGTGGATCTCGGGCCAGTATGTGGGGTCGCCTCCTGGTTCGTTTACGAACATCAAGTGTGAAGGCGGAGACGTGATGAAGGGCGAGGTCGGCGATGAGCTCGACATCGAGATGACCCTCGAGGGCACCGTCTGGAATCAGGTCATCACCAACAAGAGCAACGGCAAGTCGGTCAGCTTCAAGCGCGACATGAAGGGCCAGAAGCAGCAGTGGTTGATCAACGAGATCGAGCTAACCGGCGCGACCAAACCTGCGGACGACGTGATCTTTACGTCGATGGTCGTCAAGGTGAGTGAGTCGTTGCCCAAAGCCTGTGTCCCCAACGTGAAGGGAATGACCGACTACTTCTCGCCTCCACGCGCCTCGCGCGACGGCAAGACGTGCTGCATCTCCAAGCTCATCTTGCGCGCGTCCGGCATCAAGCCGAGCACACCCGACACGCCGTAGTCCCTCCGGTCACGTAGCCATTGCCGGCGCGGCGCGGTCTCATTGCTTCCTGCGATGTGGTCTCGTATAAGAGACAAGAGTCCGACCGGCTGTGTGGTTGAACGAAGCGTGAGAGGTCATCGATGACGTTCCCATCTATCGAAGCGCCCGACTACGTGGACGCCGAGCTCTTTTATCTGCAGCCCACCGACGCGAAGCCGGTCACCTATTCCCCGGCGGCTGCTCCTACGCCCGCGCCGCTGCCTCCCGCAGCCGAGGCTCACGCGGTTCGTATCACCAACGCGCGCAAGGCCGGCGCAACGTTTTCGCTCGATCAAAACGGGTTCGAGCTGCACGCGCACCGCAGTGAGGTCGCCGACTTCAGCGACGAGCAGCTGATCCGCGAGCGCTACTATCCCGAGTCGGAGGCGCTATTGCGCAAGCGGTAGACCTTAATTTGTCGCCGCAAGCTAGTGCCGACCCGACCAGGACTTCTTGGTCACGGCACTAGTCGAATGCCCGGGCCCACTCCTTCCACCGTGCACTTGGGGTGTTCGCGCGAAGCCGAGGGTAGCAGTCGGGGTTAAGCCGCGATCACGCCCGAAGTGCCCCGGTATAGAGCGCGGATGCGCCTTCGCTCGCGTCGCCTCCCCTCGCTGGTTCTGCTCTCCTTCGCCCCCGCCGTGGCCGCCGTGGCCGCCGTGGCCGCCGTGGCCGCCGTGACATGGACGGGACGGGCCCAAGCGTTCTTCCCCCACGCCTGGCTGAGCGGCTACGGGGCCGTGGGAAAGTCCCACGAGACGATCACCAGCGACGCCATTAAGCAGGTGCTCAGCCAAGTCTACAGCATCCAGAAGCCGAGCCGCACGGTGAGCCTGGCGATCGACAAGGTCGTCGAAGGCAACGCGTACGTCGACAAAAATCAGGTCGATGGCTTTTGGCACTTCGATGGTGAGGCCTTCAACAAGGGGCAACAACAGATCCAGACGATGAAGGAGTGGCTCATCTCCTCGCTGCGCGTCGACCGCATCGAAGAAGCCCGTTACAACCTTGGGCGCGCGCTGCACACGCTGCAAGACTTCTACTCGCACTCCAACTGGGTAGACCTCGACAACACGGGTGCACATCCATTGGTCGGCCGCTACATGCCGTTGCCCGACCCGGCGTTTCCGAGCGAGAACACATGCGGCGTCTGCAAAACGCCGGACAACTGCCCCAACGTTGGCAATCCCGATCAGGCCGACACCGACAAGGACAAGAGCGGCGACGCTTGTGACACCACGGCGACCAAAGACGTGCCCGACAACGGCTGCAACACCGCGCCGGGCCTCGCAGGAGGGAGCGGGTGGCTCGGACTCGGGCTCGCTGCGATGGGACTCCGCTTGCGTCGCCGCCGCGCGGCCTGAGGCGAGGCGTGTCAGCGCGCGGGGCAGCCTTCTTTCAACACGTAGCTCGGGTTCTGGGCGCTGAAGACGTTGTTCGAGTCGACCCAGACGGAGCCCACCAGCTGAAGCAGGTGCTCGGAGGCGGTGCCCCCAGCGCGAAGCTGCTTGAGTGCTGCCTCGTCGTTTTTGGTCAGACCGAGCCGACAGTACACGCGGACGAGGCTCTCGGTCGTGACCTTGTACCCGGGTGCCGGCGCGGCGTGGCCCATCACCTCGAACTCCATCTCCTCGGCAATGGTGCGGCAGATCTGCACCGTGCGAGGATTTTTGTGGTTCGCGCAGCCCATCTGTTCTGCGCGGCTCTTGCCCGAAGAGCATCCCACCAAGAGCACCACGCCGAGGCACCCAGCCACACCCAGTCGGTCCATCATCGGGTCTTCTTACACAATGCAGACCCACACGTCAGGCCCTGGCGCGGGTGTTATCAGTGCGTCACGCGCGGGGGACGGTGGTACGATCGCCGCGTGTTTGCCGAGCCTGACTCGGGTGCACCCATCGACTTCGAGGCGCGCCTGAAGGCCGTCCCGGCCGATGCCACGGTGCGCGGCATGTTTTTGCAGCTGCTGCTCGAGGGCATCACTGGAGAGGCGGCACTGGCGGTGCGCGGTCGGCGCTACGTCTCGTTCAAGAGCTACCCAATGCGCGACTACATCGAGCTGCTCTCCATCAGCTGTACCAAGTCTGTTCGCGGCCTTGCCCACGCGGAGTGTGTTCGACGACTCGGTCGTACGGTCTATCCGAAGTACGCGAGCACCATCACGGGCACCGCCATCTTTGCCGCTGCAGGGCACAACTTCCGACGCATGCTCGAGCTGTGCCCCGCGGCCTACCGCATCTCCACGCCTAGCGCGGCAGTCTCCATCCTCAGTATCGAAGACGGACGAGCGCGGATTGCGCTGCGCAACCTGTGGAACCTGCCCGACTTTCATCAGGTGGGCATCATCGAGGGCGCGATGGACGTGTGTGGAGCGGTAGGCACGATCTCGATCGAGCGACACAGCTTCTGTGACGTCGACCTCGACGTACGTTGGCAGGGAGCAAATGGCTGATGAGCAACGCCCGCGTCAGCGCACGCGCAGCACCGTGATGCCGCGCCGACTCTCCGCGCACACGCGCAGGCCCGGGAACTTGGGGAGGTACGAGAGGGGTGGTGGCTCGGTGCGGCTGCCCTTGACGATGTACAGGGTGACCTGACTCTGTGCCAAGTCGTACTCCGCTCGGTAGCTGGCATCACCGAGGCTGACGGTCAGTGGATAGTCGCCGTCGATGGCGCTGCTGGTCTCGTAGGGCAGCGCGGGCGCGGTGAAGTCGCTGGCGGAGAGCAAGGCGAGATCGTCGCCGCTCTCTACGCCCAGGCTGTCTACCTTGGCGCGCAGCCACTGTTCGAGCGTGGCGCCTGCGCCCTCGAGCTTGACGCCCGCGGGGTGTCCGCGCGTGGCGAGCCAGGCAGCGAGTGCATTGCGTGTGAGCTGCTCGCGTGTGCTGGCGACGGCGTCACGAAACAGGCTCCCGCGCACGAGCAGCTGAACCAACGCATCGCGAGCGAGCGCGCCCTGTGGCGTCTCTTCGCGCTCACTGAGCACCTTGTTGGCAAAGACACGCTCGACCAGCGCGACCACCCGTTTGCGGTCCAGCTTGACCGTTGCGAGGCGATCGTGTCCGAGTCCGGCGCGCGCCAGGACAGAGAGCGGAACCGCCATCGCACAGGTGACCAACACACGTGCTTCGCGGCCCGCACCAAACGCACGGGAGTCGAGCACCAAGATCGCCTCCACGTTGCGCAGGTTGGAGAGCGCACTCTCGCGGGCCAGCTCGATCTCGGTGCCGCCGTTGCTGAAGTACAGGTCGCGGCCGCGTACGCGCGCTACGTGCGCCGAGCGCGGATCGGCGGCGAGGACGGCGCGCACGATGGCGTCGCGGTCGAATGGGCCCGGCACGGGCGCCTCTTGTGGCAAGCCTTCTGCGCGGCGCAGACGTACGCGCGCGGACCTCGCTTCGCGCACGACGAAGTCGACGACCCCGTGGTCTTGAGGGCGCTCGGCGCGCAACGCACGGATCGCGGCCGTGGCATCACAGCCAACGAGACGAAGGTCTTCGTCGAGTCCGAGCTGTTGCTCTGCCTGGCTGAACAAGGGCCTGCCGACCGAGAGCACCGACACGAGGTCGATCATCTCGTGGAGGCAGCCGTGTGCGCGCGCGGCGACCAACAGGCGCGCGTGTTGAGCATCGATGGGGAGCTCGAACAGACTCTTGCCGCTGTCGCTGAGCGCCGCCTCTCCGCTCAACGCACCCCACGCCGCGAGATCGGCGCGTGCGGCTTCGAGTGCGTAGGGCTTGGGTGGATCGAGCAGCGGGAGGGACTCGACGCGCTCGCCCCACGCCGCCGCAGTGAGTACCAGCGGCACCAACGACTCGCGGTGGATCTCGGGGAGCGTACTCGGAGCGAGCTGTGCACTCGGGCTCCACAGGCGATAACAAACGCCCGCTGCCGTGCGGCCCGCGCGACCTGCGCGCTGCGCTGCGCTGTCGAGTGCGATGGGCGCCAGCGCGAGGAAGCCGCGGCCTGCGTGATAGCGCGTCTGACGAACGAGACCGCTGTCGATGACCACACCGATGCCCGGGATGGTGAGTGAGGTCTCTGCGACGTTGGTTGCCAAGATCAGCTTGCGGCGAGGTGTGTCCTCGAACGCGCGCCGTTGCTCGTCGAGGCTGAGCCCGCCATGCAAGGGGATCACCGAGTACGCGCCGCGTAGGCCCTGTGCACAGGCTTCGATCTCGGCCTTTCCGGGCAGAAACACGAGGATGTCGCCCGGATCGTCGGCGGCGGCAGCGACCGCCTGCGCGACACGCCGAGGCAGGTCTTCGCCATCGGGTGAGCTGGTGCGACCGGGGAGATAGCGGACGTCGACCGCGAACGCGCGGCCCTCGGCAGAGAGGTGCACGCCGCCCACGTGACTCGCTACCCGTTCGCCCTCGAGCGTGGCAGACATGATCACGAGCGCGACGTTGCCGCGGCGCAGCAGCAGCGCCAGCAAGAGATCGGTGTCGAGGCTGCGCTCGTGAAACTCGTCGAGGATGACGGTCTGTGCGCTCTCCAGCAGCGCGCGGTTTCGGAGCACCATGCCGGGTGTGACGTAGACGATGCGCGTCGCGGGTCCCGCTTTGTGCTCGTCGCGTACGATGTAGCCGACCCCATCTCCCACGCGTGTGCCCTCGAGCTGCGCCACGCGCGTGGCCAGGCTGCGACAGGCGATACGCCGCGGTTCGATCACCAACACACGCCCTTGGCACCAGCGCGGCACCTCCGTGGACTTGCCCGACCCGGTCGGCGAAGAGATCACCACGGGGCCACTCTGGAGGCTGGTGAGAAAGCGGGCGCGCAACGCGCTGACCGGTAGTTCTGGCTGCACGGGGCGCAGCATGCAGCGCAGCCAGAGCACGCGCCCGCGGACGCTAGGGCAATCCAGACGGCGCCCGTGTTTCGGGCAGCGGCCTGAGCCGTCGCTCCTGACCGGCCTGCCGACGGCCTTGCCCAGCCGCGGGTACGTTTGCCAAACCTGCCCCTGTCTTCTATGAAAGACCTCAAACGCGGGCAGGCAAGGTCGTACATCACTGCGCCTGCGGCCGCCGATCCCCGAGAAGGAGATACCGCATGCAGCAACGCAGACTCGGCACCACGGGGCTGACAGTCTCCAAAATCTGTCTGGGCACCATGACGTTCGGCTCGCAGGCCGACGAAGCGACGAGCCACCGCATCCTCGACAAGGCATTCGATGGCGGCGTCGACTTCCTCGACGTAGCCGAGATCTACCCGGTTCCCCCGCGTGCGGAGTGGGTGGGGCAGAGCGAGCTCATCGTCGGCAAGTGGCTGGCAGAGCGTCCGCGCGACAGGGTCATCGTGGCGACCAAGGTGGCCGGCCCCGGGGGCGGCTGGTTTCAGTCGCCGGTCCGCGGCGGGCGCACCAGCCTCGACGCGCACCACATCGTGCGGGCGGTAGACGAGAGCCTCAAGCGCCTGCGCACCGACTACATCGACTTGTACCAGACGCACTGGCCCGAGCCCGACCTTCCCATCGAGGTCACGCTCGAGGCGCTCGACCGCGTCGTGCGCGCCGGCAAGGTGCGTTACGTGGGTGCGAGCAACGAGAGCGCGTACGGCCTCACCAAGGCGCTGCTCAAGGCCGAGAGTGAGGGCCTGCCCAAGTACCAGACCATCCAGAACAACTTCTCGGTGATCAATCGTCGTTTCGAAGACGAGCTCGCCAACGTGTGTCGGCGCGAGAAGGTCAGCCTCATCCCTTACAGTCCGATCGCAGGCGGCGTGCTCAGCGGCAAGTACGCCGGTGGCAAGTGGCCCGAGGGCGCACGCTTCACGCTGCGCCGCGCGGACGGTGCGCGTGGCGAGCAGATGACCAAACGTTTCCTCAACGAGCGGTCTCGCGCCGCGACAGACCGCATCGTCTCGCTGGCGCGCGAGCTCGAGCTGTCCCCCGTCACCTTCTCCACGGCGTGGACGCTGAGCCGCGACTTCGTGGCGTCGTCCATCATCGGTGCGACCCGCCCAGAGCAGCTCGACGAGCTCCTCGCGGCCGCCGACGTGACGTTGTCGCCAGAGGCCCTGGCGCGCGTCGACGCCATCTCGCAAGAGATCCTCTACCCACTGGGCTGAGCACGGCTCGCGTCTTGCCCAAGGCACGTTGCCCGCGCTGCGATCAAAAGCTCAGACCGGCGCTGGGCGTCACCTTTTTGATCGTGCCGTCTGCATTGAAGCTGAGCTTGTCGACGGCGACCTCGCGTCGATACGTGCCACCCCCGTTGGGCCCATTGCTCAGGTGGTAGACGAGAAACCACTGTCCGGCGAACTGCGCGACGGCGGGGTGGCTGGTGGATGCATCCTGGCCGGCAAGCGTGGGTAACGTCTCGAGGATACGTCCGCCGCGCGTCCAGGGGCCGAGCGGGCTCGTAGACGTCGCGTAGTCGATCGTGGCCGGGTTGGTGCCGGCGGCGTAGACCTCGTAGTACTTGCCGTTGTTCTTGAACAGGTACGGCGCTTCGAAGAAGCCTGGCGGCGTGACCTCTTTGGTCTTGCCGTCGATGGAGATCATGTCGTCGTTGAGCTTGGCGACCACCAAGCGCGAGAAGCCGCCGTAGTGGAGGTAGGCTTTGCCGTCGTCGTCGACGAACACGGTCGGGTCGATGGTGAACACGGTCTGGCCGGGGTCGGTGAAGCCAAAGTTGGCCATCTCCGACTTGTCGTTGATCAACGGCTTGCCGAGCGCATCTTTGAACGGCCCGTCGGGGCTATCGGCCACCGCCACACCGATGGCCATGCCGCCCCCGCGCTCGTTGACGGGCACGTACCAGTAGAACTTGCCGTTCTTCTCCACCATCTGGCCCGCCCAAGCGTTGGCGTCGGCCCAGCTGAAGTCGTCGAGGCGCAGCGCAACCTTTTTGGTCCAGTTCACCATGTCTGTCGACGAGAGCAGAAACCACTCTTTGAGTACGAACCCGTTCTGTCCGTTGCCCGGATTGTCGTGTCCGCACTGGATGTAGAACGTGCAGTTGTGGACGAGGGCGCCCGGGTCTGCAGTGTACTGGTCGGTGAAGAGTGGGTTCTTTCCCTTCGTCCCCGGCGCAGGCAGCAGACAGGTCGTAGCAGCACCGCCCGCGTCGGGAGGGGTGCTGCCCGCATCGGCAGAGCCGTCGGCAATCGTGCTGCCACCATCGTGATTGGCCCCGGCGCCAGCGTCGCGCGTCGAGGCATCCGTGCGCCCTGTCTGATCAGGATCCGACGCGCGTGCGTCTCGTGGCTGCAAAGCCGCATCACCCTTCGACGCACTCGCAGCGTCGCGCGAGAGAGCGCCCGCATCGCGCGTCTCGGAGAGCGGACCTGCGTCATCGCCGGGCCTGACGTTGTCGGGGCCAGTCTGCTCCACGTCTGTGCCTCCGCATCCCAACCCAATGATGCTGGTGATGCAGAGGACCAGCGACCACTGACGGGACGACCAACGAGGGCCCATGTGGGGTGCGGCGTGCGCTTGTTTGCGATCCATCGGGGGCGTCCTTACTGCACACGGGTCACATGGGCACGAGCGATAGTCAATCGAATCCTGCTGCGCCGAGCCTCCTTATTTTTGCCTGATTCTGTGCGCCCAAAACGTTTTCGAAGAGACGTGAGCGAGAGATCTCAACCGCTCGCGTGGAGGTTGTTGGATGCGTAGTGGTCCTTGTTTCGCCGTCTTCGTGGCGATGGCACTGTTGTCGGCCTGCAGCAGCTCGCCCGATCGCCTCGCAGGTGGCGACGAGGAGGGCGACGACCGCGCAGACGCTCCTGGCGCCGGCGACAGTGGCAGCGCGTCCACTGCGCGCTCCGACGCCTCGACAACGAACGCCGATCGACCAGGCACGGGTGCCACACGCGATGCGAGCACGGCAGGTGACACGACCAGCGGCGGAGGCAACACGGTCGTGTCCAGAGATGCGGGCACGAGATGGGCCACGGCTTCGGCTTTCAGGACTACTACGAGTGGACGGGCTCCAAACCCAAAAGCGGCTCCCTGATGATCGTCCAGTCGAGCCAGAGCCAGAGCCCCACCAGCGGCGACCAGTGGTTATTGCGGCGAACCTGGAAAGAAATGAAGTCGCTGCGCGGCTGGTGACCGCACGCTGCCCGCGCCCGCACGGCGAGGTCTGTCACGCGCGTGCGT
>JBEGTL010000186.1:0-13587 GCA_041179425.1 Pseudomonadota bacterium
GGGCGCCGAAGTGGCGAGCCCCGAGTCGCGTCAACCGCCACAGGTCATCGGAACGGCGTTCGACATACCCCATCGCACGCAGCAGCCGCAGCACCAAGCCGAGGCACTCTGCATCGAGAGCGAGCTCGTGCGCGAGCGAGGCAGTTCCGGCCGGAGCGCGGTCGAGGCGCGTCAGCACGCCTGCCCGCTGCGCCGCGATCAGTGCGCGGGCCTGCACCGGCGCGAGCAAGGTGTCGAACACGGGCAGCGGCGCCTTGCCTAGGCGTAGCGCGAGCCACTCGATGAGCCGAGTCGGGATCACTCCGTAACGCACGTCGACCTCTCTCTGCGCACGACTTCGCAGCCGCAGAAAACGCGTCACAAAACGCACAGCTTGCTTCCGCGTAACGAGCTTCGCGTGCGGAGCGACTTAAACCTTCAGCATGATCCCGCTTTCGGTACTCGACCTCTCTCCCATCCGCCAGGGTGGCAACGCCGCAGAGGCGCTGCGCAACACGCTCGATCTCGCCCAACATAGTGAGCGCTGGGGCTACCAGCGCTACTGGCTGGCCGAGCATCACAACATGCCCGGCATCGCCAGCGCGGCCACCGCGGTGGTCATCGGGCACGTGGCGGCGGGCACCAAGACCATCCGTGTCGGCGCCGGCGGCATCATGTTGCCCAACCACGCCCCGCTGCTCATCGCCGAGCAATTCGGCACGCTCGAGGCGTTGTTTCCGGGTCGCATCGAGCTGGGCCTCGGGCGCGCGCCGGGGTCCGATCAAGTCGCGCAGCGGGCGCTCCGACGCGGCTACGGCAGCGCTGACAATTTCCCGGACGACGTGCTCGAGCTGATGGCCTGGTTTCGCGCGCCCCAGCCGGGCCAGCAGGTCCAGGCGGTCCCGGGGGCGGGACAAGACGTGCCCATCTGGATCCTCGGCTCGAGCTTGTTTGGTGCACAGCTCGCGGCCCAGCTGGGTCTGCCTTACGCGTTTGCGTCCCACTTTGCGCCGGCCCAGCTCACCGAGGCGGTAGAGCTCTACCGCGAGCGCTTCAAGCCGTCCGCGCAGCTCGCTCGGCCCCACGTGATGCTCGGCCTCAACGTCACCGCCGCCGCCACCGACGACGAGGCTCGGTTGCTGCGCAGCTCGCTCTTGCAAGCGTTCGTCAACCTGCGCCGCGGCCGCCCCGGGCCGTTGCCGCCTCCGGACGACGGCTTCGAAGAGCGCATGAGCAGCGCCGAGCGCGCCATGATCGACCAGGCTTTGTCGTGCTCGGTCGTGGGTTCACCCGACACGGTTCGGCGCGGCCTCGCTGCCTTCGTCGCGCGCACCGGTGCCGACGAGCTGATGGTGACAGGGCAGATCTACGATCACGCCGCGCGCCTGCGCTCGTTCGAGCTGGTTGCCGAGCTCGCTGCCTAATGGCGGGCGCGCTGCGCTCGGGCTGACGCGACGCTTGCTCGACGGCATCTTCTCGAGCTACGAGCTTGGGACCATGAGGTTTCCTCGCTTCGCCTGGGCCATCCTGAGTGTTCTCCTCGCGTGCGGGGGCGACAAAGACGACCGGAGCGAGTGCGAGCAGCTGCAGAGCACGCTGTGCACGCGCACACGCGCCTGTGCCGAAGAGTCTGGCTTCAGCCCGCTCGCCCGGCACGACGCATTTCTGCAAGAGTGTCTGCGCTCCGAGCTGCAGTGCCGTCCGCCCATCGTCGGCGGCGACTTCGAGCTCTGTCGGGCCAGCCTCGAGACCTTACCGTGCGACTACGTAGTCGAGCAGCTGCACGACGAGAAGCTCGTCAGCTCCTCCAGCTGCGAGGAGTACATCCCTTTGTGAGTTTCGATGCTGGTGCAGAACACCGCGGGTCGAGTAGACCCTAACGAGATGGGGCAACTCACGACTCACTACGAGCTTCGTCTCGCCCGCACGGCCGACCTGGCGCGCCTGCCGGCTGTCGAGATGGCCGCGGCACAGCGGTTCTTGAGCTCGCTTCATCCAGACGCGGCCGAGGGCTTCCCCATCTCGGTCGCGCTGCACCAAACTTGGCTCGCACACGACGGAGTGTGGATCGCCGAGACCGCGCACCGAGAGATTGCCGGCTTTGCGTGCTGGGTCCCCTTGGCCATGGACATGTACGTTGTCGAGCTCGACGTGCACCCGGTGCACGCGGGCAACAGAGTGGGCGCGCAGCTGCTCGACGCGCTCTCCACGTTTGGAGGCAGGCTCGGCTTTGGCCGCTTGGTGCTGCGCACGTTCAGCGACGTGCCGTGGAACGCGCCTTACTACCACCGGCTCGGCTTCGAGGCGCTCCCAGAGCGCGAGGAGCACCCAGAGCTCACCTCGGTGCGCCATCACGAGGCGAGTGTTGGGCTCGACACCGCCGCGCGCAGCACGCTCTACCGCTCCATCCCCGCCTGAGCCTGGAGCACTACGCAGGGTCATCTGTCGACCATCTGGGTCAGTGCGGGCGCGAGCAATGCAACACAAAGGCATCCTAAGTCCGTGCTTTGTCGCATTCTCTGTCACAGCCCTGCTACGAAGGGGCTCTCGTGTCGTGCCCACCCTGTACGTCTGCTCGCGCGCGCGAGCGCCCGTCTTCGCTTCGACCGCGCTGGGTTGGTGCGCGCCGGGTCGCGGTGCAATCGCGCGCGGGACAGCGGCGCGCCTGGCTGGTCCTCGTCGCCGTGTTGGGCACGATGGCGCTGTGGACCGCGCAGGCTCGTGCGCTCGAGTTGGTGTGGACGGCGCCCGCTGCATGTCCGAGTCAGGCCGACGTAAAGCAACGCATCGATGCGTTGCTCGAGGCGCCCGGCAAGCCCGCAGCGAGTGGTGCACAGAGCGCGCGTGCGAGCGCCAAGCTGACGTCGACGCGCAGCGGCTATCGACTGACGCTGACGCTGCACGGCGAGGGCATCGAGGGCACGCGCTCGCTCAGTGGCAACGACTGCGCGGAGCTCGCCGAGACGGCGGCATTTCTGATCGCGGTGGCCATCGACCCCAGCCTGCCCGGCGCCGCACCGCCCGCTCCTGAGCCAGCGCCCACGCCGGAGCCACCCCCTGCTGCGCCCGAGCCCCCTGCGCCCGCCCCGCTGCCCCCTCCCAAGCCGGCCCCCACCGAGGTTCTGCTCCCGTTCTCCCTCCAGGTCTCCGGCTTCGGCGGACTGTGGTCAGGCGGGTTGCCGCGTCCCCAAACACAAGCCGGTGGCAGCGTCGGGATCGCAACCGGACGCGTGCAGATCGAGTTCCGCGGCAGTAGCGACTTCCTGGCCAGACAGAACGTGAATGGAGGAATCGAGCAGGACGGCATGCAGCACACAGGCCGTTTCGAGAGCCGAAGCGTGCAGTTCGAGCTCGCCCTCTGCCACCTGTGGGGCGCCCGCTTTTTTGCAGGGCCTTGTGGCAGCGCCGCCCTGGTGCGCAGCTTTGCGCGGGGGAAAGATTTTACGGACAACCGCCACGACGCCCTGTTCTGGGCCACCGCTTCCCTCGCAGGCCAGGCGGGCATACGAGTCAATCGGTGGCTAGAGCCGTTCCTCGAGGGAGGCCTCGGCTTGTCCATCAGCGAGCGACCGCGTTTCGTCGTTCGCGCAGCAGGGGCGCAAGCAGACAAACCGACCGACGCAAACATGCTCGTGCCGTATGGGCGAGTCGGCGTACGCTTTCGCTGGCAACCGACCCGAACGGTCGCGCTGCCGTGACGGAACCGGATGCCCCCGGCCATCATTCAGCAGGACGATGAGTACCGCAGTGACGGGTATCCAATTGCGAGGCATCCCCGCCGAGGCGGTAGCGCACGACTTCGACTCGCTGTACGGCGAGCATTTCAACTTCGTCTTCCGCAGCTTGCGCCGGCTCGGCGTCCACACTTCTTGGGTCGAGGACGCCGCCCAAGACACCTTCCTCGTCGTGCACCGACGGCTGTCTGACCTCCGACCCGACGCGTCGGCCAAAGCATTTTTGTTCGGTATCGCACTGCGTGTCGCGCGCGACTACCGTCGGCGCGCACAGCGCAAGCAGGCACAGAGCCTGGACGTAGAACGAGAAGTCTCCCAGCTCAGCGGCCCATTCGAGAAGGCCGCCAAGGCCGAAGCCGTCAAAAAGCTAGAGCGCTTTTTGG
Source organism: Pseudomonadota bacterium (assembly GCA_041179425.1). GTDB lineage: Bacteria > Myxococcota_A > Polyangia > Polyangiales > DASUME01 > DASUME01. Next base: position 4,097 of record JBEGTL010000186.1, read on the forward strand.
AGAGCCTCGACGAAGACCGGGCTGCGGTCTTCGTGTTGTCGGAGCTCGAGGGCATGACCGCTCCCGAGATCAGCCAGGCGCTCGGCGCCAATCAAAACACCGTCTACTCTCGCTTGCGCAGTGCGCGCGAGCGGTTCATCGCATTCGCTGCCGAAGGGGCCGCTGGTCATGACTAATCTGCCGGACGATTGTCAGAGGCTGCTCGAGCTCGCACGCGACGGGCACGATCCCGTCGACCCCAGCGCGCGGCTCCGCGTACGCCACGCCGTGGCCGCATCGCTCGCGCTGTCGGCGGCCGCTGGCGGGTCCATCGCGCCCAGCGCGCTCCCTGCTACGCACGCAGGGGCCAGCAACTCACAGGTGCTCTCGAGTGCCGCCCACACCACGCTCAGTGGCAAGACGGGTCTCGCCGTGTTCATGAGCAAGCTGGGCGCAGTCGCGACAGCAGCGGTCGCCGCGGCAGGCATCGGCTACGCCGTGTACCGCACGCAGCAACCCGCGCCTCGTGTCCAGCTGCCCAACCCGAGCGTCGCGGCGCCCGAAGCGAGCGCGCCCGAGACCACGGGCGAGCCGGTGGCCCACGAGGTCGAGCGCCAGCAGCTCACGCCGGACGCAGTGTCCCGCACTGCGTCTGCAGACAGTGCCGCAGAGGCCGCAGCGCTCGGGCGCGAAGCAGCAGGTGTCGCCCAGTCTCCCCTGTCTACTCGACGCAAACAACGCGCTTCGACACTCAGCGGCGAGACGGCACTTTTGCGCACCGCCTCCGAGGCCATCGCACGCGGCGACGAGTCTGCCGCGCTCGATGCGCTTGGTCTGCATGCGCGCCAATTTCCCCAGGGCAGCTTGCGCGAAGAACGCGACGGGCTACGCGCGATTGCAGAGTGCACCCGAGACACCACACCCAGCGCGGCGAGCGCCAAACGTTTTGCCCGCGCGTACCCGCACTCCATGCTGAGCGCGCGCGTGGCCAAGGCGTGCGCGGACAAGTAGTCGTGGTGCGCAAGCTAGCGCGCCGCGTGCTCGTCGCCTGCGCTGTGCTCGCGCTGTGTGCGTCGCTCGGCTGCGAGGCCGTGCAGACGCGCACCATCGCCGACGACACACGCAAGCTGGCGGTCGTCGACGCCGGGAGCATCGACGACATCATCCGCGAGGTCATCCAAGAGTGCCGCCTCGCGCTGATCGACGCCGGCCGCATCCCCTCGGGCGGTGCCCCCGCGGTGATCGACGTCTGCACGGTGACGCCGTTCTACGAAGGCTGCCCGCTGCGCGTATGCGTCGCGCGGCTTGCAGAGCGCGTCGCACCGCAGTGTCCTCCACGCGACGCAGGCATCGAGACGTCCGACAGCCGGTTCTGTGACGCCGTGATCTGGCCGTTCCTGCCCGACAACCGGTAACGCTCCTGCCTGCTGGCGCAGGTGATGGGCCCGTGACGCTCGCGCGCGCGCGTCTACCTTGAGCAGGTGCAAAGCGAACCGGCGCGCCGGCTCCACACCGACATCCCGCTGCGACTCGATCGCCTGCCCTGGTCTCGTTTCCACTGGCTGGTGGTGATCGCGCTGGGTGTGACGTGGCTGCTCGACGGCCTCGAAGTCACCATCGTTGGCGCCGTCGCGAGCGTGCTCGAGCGTCGGTGACGTCAGCCCTTGTAACGAATGAAGCTGCGCGGCGCCGACGGGTAACGATGACGATGCTGGTCACGGATGTCGGACAGCGCCTCGCACAGCTCTCGTGCGTAGCGTGTGGGCTCGCGCTGCTCGAACTGCTTTGCGATCGCGAGTGCCGCGGTCTCGAGCGTGGAGTAGACGCGCTGCGAGAAGCTCAACGTACGAGGCTTGAGTAGACCGGTGATGATGGCGCGGAACGAAGCCGCACGAAAACCGTCGCCTTCGTACACCACCGGTGCCTCGCGCAGGAACGAACGACTCGTCTGCAGAAGCTGCGTGAGTGCTGCGCGCGCCTCGGCATCGATGCCCGGGTTGTCTTCGCCGATCACCTGAAGAAACGCGATGCCCTCCGGGTACGCCTCTGCCAGGCTCGCGAGCATGACCTGCGCGTGGTGGATGGCTGCCACCGGCGTCTCGTCGATCCACACCGCGATGCCCACGCGCTGGAAGCTCGCGAGCACGTGGTGCGGCTCGAGCGCAGCGAACTCGAGCTTCGCGTGTGCGGCGTCGCGCGTGGCTTTGCGCAGGTTCACTCGCCGATGGTAAGAGCTTGGACAGGGCCTGTAAACAAGCCATTTATAAGCGCAAACACGAGATGCAGATCGATGATTCGTGGAGCTCACAAAGGGTCCCGAGGCGGTCTGTTCGTGGTACCGCAACGTGCGCGCACGTGCGCCAGCAAGCCGCCCCGGCGTGACAGGTGTAGGCAGGTGGCACTTGCAAGCCGGTTGCAACTTTGCGCAGTTCCCGACGCGGAGTATAGGTCGGCGATGGTAACGCTTGCCGCAGGCGCTCATCCCCCTGTCCCAGAGCCCGGGGCTCTGTGCAGCTTGCGCACGACGGCACCGTCCCACGCTCGGGAGCGAGGGCTACTCGCCGTAGTGGCCCTGACTGCCGTCATGATGGTGATCGAGATCGTGGCGGGCTATGCGACGCACTCCATGGCCCTCACCGCAGACGGTTGGCACATGGCCACCCACGTGGGTGCTTTGGGCATGTCCGCCGCCGCCTATGCGTTTGCGCGGCGCTACGCGGCACACCGCGCGTTCGTGTTCGGCACCGGCAAGGTGCAAGCATTGGCGGGCTACAGCAGTGCGCTGCTGCTGGCCGTGATCGCGCTGTCCATGGCGTACGAGTCGGTGCGGCGCCTGTTCACACCCGATGCGATCGACTTCGGCAGCTCACTGCCGGTCGCGGTCGTCGGTCTAGTCGTCAACCTCCTGAGTGTGCGGCTACTGCACGCGCACGATGAAGGGCACGCGGTCGACCACGATCACGCTCATCACGACGACCACGACCATCACCACGACCACAAACCACAGGGTGGTGGCCATGGACACGCCGACCACAACCATCGAGCCGCAGTGATGCACGTCGTGGCAGACGCGCTTACGAGCGCGCTTGCCATCGGCGCGCTCCTGGCCGGCAAGTACCTGCACATCGGCTGGCTCGATCCGCTGACCGGCATCGTGGGCGGCGTGGTGATCCTCAAGTGGGCCTACGACCTGTGCTTCGTGGCCGGTCGCGAGCTGCTCGACGTGGTGCCCCACGCCGGCGACGAAGAGCGCATCCGCGCGGTGCTGGAGCAAAACCAAGGCGTGCGCGTCGCCGATCTACACGTGTGGTCGCTCGGTCCGGACAAACGCTGCTGCATCGCGACGCTGGTGGCTCCGGTGGACGGCAGTCCAGTCGAGCACTATCGGGAGCAGGTGCTTGCCGCTAGTTCGCTCTGTCACCTCACCATCGAAGTCAGGACGGGGGTCTGATGCGCGTCGTCGAATACGATAGGTTCGGGGGCCCCGAAGAGCTCAAGGTGCGCGAGCGTACGCGCCCCGTGCCCAAACGTGGCCAAGTGTTGGTGCGCGTCGTGGCCAGCGCACTCAACCCCAAAGACATCATGCTGCGCTCAGGCAAGTTTCGTTTGTTCAGCGGCGCGCGCTTCCCTCGGCGTACCGGCTTCGACTGGGCGGGCGAGGTCGTCGAGGTGGGCAGCGAGGTGCGCGACGTGTTGGTCGGTGCACGTCTGTTCGGCATGCTCGATGGCTTCCAGGGTGGCGCCTGCGCCGAGTACTTGGTCAGCGACGTGGCCCGTTGCGCGGCAGCCCCCGAGTCGATCAGCCTCAAAGAAGCCAGCGGCGTACCGCTCGCGGCGCTCACGGCGCTGCAGGCGTACCGCAACCTCGCCAAGCTCGAGGCCGGGCAGCGCGTGTTGGTCAACGGCGCATCAGGAGGCGTGGGTACGTTTGCGGTCCAGCTCGCGCGCGCCCTCGGTGCCGAGGTCGATGCCACCACCAGCGATACAAATCGTGCGCTCGTCAGCGAGCTCGGCGCGACCGAGGTGTACGACTACAACAAGCTCGACCTGACCAAACACGACAAACGTTACGACGTGGTGTTCGACGTGTTCGGCAACTTGCCCTTCGACGAGGTGCAAAAGTCCCTCACCACGTTGGGCGTGCAGATCACCACCGTGCCCAGCGTGCGGCACGGCTTGATCGTGGCCAAGACGCTGCTGCGCCCGCAGCGCTTTTTGCTCGTCAGCGTCAAGGCGCGGCAGAGCGACCTGTGTTTCATCGCGGGCCTGATCGACCGCAAACAGCTGCGGCCGGTGATCGACAGCGTGTATCCGCTCGAGCGCATCGGCGACGCGTACCGCCACCTCGCGACCAAGCGGGCCCGCGGCAAGATCGTGATCGAGCTCGACTGAGCCGAGCCTTTAGAGATCCGCGCCCTTGTAGTGCTTGGTCTTGAGCGTGGTGGCGTCGACACCCTCGAGGCAGCGCGCGTTGACCGCTGCCACCTTGCTGCCATCGGGCATCGAACCGCGCATGAACGAACGCACGCCACAGGTCGAACAGAAGAGGTGATGGATGCTCTTTTTGCCGAACTGGTAGTCCGTCAGCGCATCTTCACCGCGCTCGAGCTTGAACTGATCTTCGGGCACGAACGTGAGCACGGTGCCCGTGCGCCCGCAGATTGAACAGTTGCAAGTGATGAGCTCGCCACTCAGGTCGAGGTTCACCGTGTAGGCGACCTTGCCGCAGTGACAGCTGCCTTGGTAGCTCTTGGTCTCAGCCATGGTGCGCTCCTATCTTTGCCTCGCTGTGAAGCGCCGCCACCCTAACGTCAGCGCCGTCTCGCGAGCAAGGCTTGAGAGGTGAGCTGCTCGACGGATGCGTCGCGCAGCTCGCGCAGTGCGTTTTCGACGTCATTGGGTGCGATATTGATGCCGCGGCAGCCGTCGACGATGAGGTGGACACGGTAGCCGAGCCGCACGGCATCGAGCGCCGTCCACTTCACACAGTAGTCGGTGGCCAGGCCCATCAAGTACACGTCGGAGACACCCTCGCTCTTGAGCATGGCGTCGAGGCCGGTCTGCTTGCGCCTTCCGTTGTCGAAGAAGCCACTGTAGCTGTCGATGCGCGGGTCGAGGCCCTTCTGCACCACGCGGTTGATCAGCTCTTCGTGCAGCTCGTCGTGAAACTCGGCACCGTGCGTGCCTTGCACGCAGTGGTCGGGCCACAACACCTGCGGCAAGCCGTCGAGGTCGATGCCCTCGTAAGGCGACCTGCCTTCGTGGTTGCTCGCAAAGCTGAGGTGATCTTTGGGGTGGTAGTCTTGGGTCGCAATCACCAGCGAGAAAGCCGGCATCACCACGTTTGCGACCGCGACCACCTCGGCGCCAGCGGGCACGGCCAGCGCGCCACCAGGACAGAAGTCGTTCTGGATGTCGATCAAGATCAACGCGTCGCCACTCATGTCGGACCTTCCCTTCATACGTCTCGCTCGCTCGGGCGAGCCTTCTCGATCAGCGACTTGCGCAGCTCGAACAGCTCTTCGCTCAGACCCACCGGGTACTCGTGCGGATTGACCAGACGCCGGATGGTCGGGTCGAGGCCAGCCAGCTGGCGCTGCACACGCTCCCGCGTTTGACTCAGAGGGACGGGCGGCGCCACACGCGCACCGTCACGAATCACAGGCTGCAGCAAATCTTCGTGCGTTAGGTCTTGGGCCAGGCGGCGACGGCGCAACGGGTCGAGCGGGTCGATCAGCACCTTGGGGGCCACGCCCTGCCACTCGTCGTAGACGACATCGGCGACGAAGCGGCCGTCGCGGACGAAGCGACGCACCTGCTGAAAGCCGGGGATCGAGGTCTTGGCGGGTTGGTCGCTCAGCTTCACACGTGGCTCGTAGGTACCCCCGGCCCGCGCAATGGAAGCCAGCTTGTACACACCGCCGAGGGCAGGTTGATCGTAGGCGGTGACCAGACGCGTGCCCACGGCCCAGGTGGCGATCTGCGCCCCCTGTTGGTGGAGCGACTCGACCAGCGCCTCGTCGAGATCGTTGGAAGCGACGATCTGGGTGTCGTGCAGGCCGGCAGCGTCGAGCAGCTTGCGGGCTTCGATGGAGAGCCACGCCAGATCGCCGGAGTCGAGCCGAATGCCGAGCAGACGTTTGCCGCGGCGCGCGAGCGTGTGCCCCACCTCGATGGCGTTGCGCACGCCGGACAGCGTGTCGTACGTGTCGACCAACAGTACGCAGTTGTTGGGCATGGCCTCCGCGTACGCCGCGAACGCCTCGGGCTCCGAGTCGAACGACATCACCCAGCTGTGCGCGTGGGTACCGCGCACAGGGATGCCGAAGACCTTGCCTGCGAGCACGTTGCTGGTGGCCTCGACGCCACCGATGTACGCCGCACGACTGGCCGAGAGCGCGCCGTCGACCCCGTGCGCGCGCCGCAGCCCAAACTCGAGCACCGGCTCCCCACGGGCGGCCTGACACACCCGCGCTGCCTTGGTGGCGATCAGGGTCTGGAAGTTGATCGCGTTGAGCAGCGTGGTCTCGAGCAGCTGCGCCTCGAGCAAGCTGCCGCGGACACGGAGCAGCGGCTCGTGGCCAAACACGACCGTTCCCTCGGGAATGGCGTCGATGTCGATGCTGAGACGGAGCTCCCGTAGATAGGACAAGAACGCCGGCTCGAAGAGAGGTCCTCCGAGGGGTGCCTCGAGGCTCTGGAGGTAGTCGAGCTCGTCCGGTGCGAACCGGTAGTCGTGCACGAACGAAAGTGCACTCTCCAACCCTGCCGCGATCGCGTAGCCGCCCGAAAAGGGCAGCTTGCGAAACGAGAGGTGGAACACCGCCTGGTCCGCGGCGCGCCCGGACAGGAAGTACCCCTGCGCCATCGTCAGTTGGTACAGGTCGGTCAACAGCGGCGAGATCATGCAGGCTTGCTCTCCGAGCCGCATGGCGACGAGCCACGCGTGGCCAGGCTCGCCCTTACATGCGGCCGCCACCTCCACAAGCAGGAGTCGTCGTCACGTGGCTCCAGAGGGCACTTTTCCACGCATCGACGGTGATTGACCGGATTGGGACGGCACACAAGACTGCCGCGTCATGAATGGCGGAACAGCGCGCGTATCCCGGCGCACTTTGATCAAGACGAGCCTGGCTGGCTTGGGCGTGGCCATCGCCGGCGGGGCGGGCCTGGCCCTTCAAAAGACCGTGCTGCTCGCCCAGACACCCGCCGCCCTGCAGGTGCTCGACCCTGCCGAGTACGCGGTGCTGGTCGCCATCACCGACAGGGTGTGTCCGGCGGTCGGCCCGGGCGCGCCCGGCGGGATTGCGTTGCGCGTACCCGAGCTGCTCGACCGCATCTTGCTCGACACCGACATCGAGATGCAGAAGGGCATCAAGGTCGCGCTCAAGCTGCTCGACAACGCGCTCACCGGCGCCCTGACCGGCGAGCGACTCGTCCCGTTTACCAAGCTGACGGCAGAGCAGCAAGACCGCTCGCTCGCTCGCTGGCGCGATGCAGACAGCGGCTTCCGGCGCACCGTGTACGGCGGCGTCACGAGTGCCATCAACTCGGTCTACTGGGGCCAAAAAGAGACCTGGGCACGCCTCGGCTACAAAGGCCCGCCCGACATCGCCGGCCTGCGTGCTGCATACGCCGATCAGCTCGTCGATCTCAACTCGCTGCGTGCGACGCCCGTCGTCGTCAAAGGGACCTGAGTACCATGCCTGTCTACACCGGCTCGGACATCAAGACCGACACCACGCTCGAGTGCGACGTCTGTATCGTCGGCTCGGGTGCAGGCGGTGCCCACGTGGCGCAGCGCCTCGCGACGCAAGGCAAGAGCGTCATCGTGCTCGAAGAGGGCAGCTTCCATCCGAGCGAGCGGTTCGACATGACCGAGCTCAACATGATGAAGGCGCTCTACCAAGAAGGCGGCTCTCGCCAAACCGCCGACGGCAGCCTCAAGATCTTGCAGGGACGCGCGGTCGGCGGCACCACCGTCGTCAACTGGACCAGCTGCCTGCGCACACCCGAGCGCGTGTGGGATCACTGGCGCGAGCACCACGGCGTCGAGGGCCCGAGCTACGCGGCCCTGGTGCCGCACTGGGAACAAGTCGAGAAACGCCTCAACGTCATCAAGATGAAGCTCGAGCAGGTGAACAAGAACAACTTGGTCATCTACAACGGCGCCCACAAGCTGGGTTGGAAGGCCGACCTGCTGCACCGCAACGTCAAAAACTGCGCGCACACCGGCTACTGCGGCATGGGCTGCCCCATCGACGCCAAGCAGAGCATGCTCATCACCATGCTGCCGGAGGCCGTCAAGAGCGGCGCCGACATCTACGCAAACGCGAGTGTGGTGCGCATCACGCGCGACAAACGCAAGTGCACGAGCGTGGTGGCACACCTGCGAGACCCCGCCACCGACAAACCCAACGGCATCAAGCTGACGGTCAAGGGCAAGGTCACGGTGCTTTCGGGCGGCGCCATCAACACGCCCGCGCTGCTGTTGCGCTCCGAGATCGACGCCAACGGGCGCACCGGCATGCGCACGTTTTTCCACCCTACGGTCGGCGCCATCGGCGTGCACGAAGAGCGCATCGAGCCGTACACGGGCTCGCCCCAGTACGTGCACGTCGACCAGTTCGTCGACCGAGGCCGCGACAAGATGGGCATGCTGATCGAGGCCGCGCCCGGCTTCCCCATGCTCACGTCGGGCAGCTCCACCATCTTTGGCGCCGAAAAACAGGCGATCATGGACCTGCTGCCGCACTCGTCCATCAGCATCACGCTGCTGCACGACGGCTTCGATCTCGACAACTACGACGACGCCGGCATGGTCACGGTGCGCAGCGACGGTGTGCCGCGCATCGACTACAAGTGGACGGAGCGCTTCGTCGAAGGCCTACGAGAGGGTCTGCGCAACGCGATGTTGGTGCAGCTCGCAGGAGGCGCCAAACAAGTCATCTCCGGGCATCCGCTGTACGCGCGCACGCCCGCAGAGGTGAACAAGGTGGTCGATGCCGCCAGCTACGAACCCAACCGGCTCCCGGTCTTCTCGGCGCACGTGATGGGCGGCTGTCCCATGGGCACCAACGAACGTAAGAGCATCGTCGACTCGCGCACCCTGCGCCATCATGGCTTCGACAACATGTTCGTCATCGACGGCTCGGTCTACCCCACCTCGGTCACCGTCAATCCGCAGCTCTCCATCTACGGCCTCGCGTCGTGGGCGAGCCAGTTCGTCTTGCAGGCGGTTGGCTGATGGGTACCCGCACCGCGCTTCGTGCGCTCTCTCTGGTCGTCGTGTGTTGCGCTTCGGCGACCTCGTTGTCGGCATGCGACGGCGAGCACAAACGAGACCCCTCCCAATATCCGATCTCGCGCACCGAGCTCGAACGCAACACGCCGAGCGAAGACCCTGCGGAGCTCTCCTATCGGCGCTACTGCATCGGCTGCCACGGCAGCGACGGTCACGGCAATGGCGGCAGTACGGGTGCAGACCTCGCAGCCACCGACAGCCCACTCAG
>JBEGTL010000187.1:0-13425 GCA_041179425.1 Pseudomonadota bacterium
TCGACGATCGCGAAGTGCAGCGGGCGCTGCGCGTAGTCGTAGATGCTGAACTTCATGTTGTCGCGCAGGTAGTCGAAGCCGAACTCGTTGTTCTGGCCGTACGTGATGTCGCAGCGGTAGGCGCGCTTCTTAACGGCATCGCGCTGCTGCGGGACCACCACGCCCACTGTCAGCCCCATCCAGTTGTGGAGCCGAGCCATCCACTCGGCATCACGCTTGGCGAGGTAGTCGTTGACGGTGACGACGTGGACCCCCTTGCCCTCGAGCGCGTTGAGGTAACACGGCAGCGTGGCGACCAGCGTCTTGCCCTCGCCGGTCTTCATCTCGGCGATCTTGCCCTCGTGCAGGACCAGGCCACCAATCATCTGGACGTCGTAGTGACGCATGCCCAGGGCGCGCAACGAGCCTTCGCGAAGGGCGGCAAAGGCGTCGAACTTGATGTCCTCGAGCGTGCCGCCGTTGGCGAGCTTCTGCCGGAACTCCGCGGTCTTCGCCTTGAGCTGGTCGTCGCTGAGCGCCTTGAACGCAGCCTCACGCGAGTTGATCGCTTCGACCATCGGGCGGATGCGCTTGATCTCGCGCTCGTGCTTGGTGCCGAAGACCTTTTTGAGAGCGAACTGAAACATCGGTGTCCTTCCAACGACGACCCGGGAGCGGCCAAATCTAAGTCTTGCCCTCCGGGTTCGCAATGCTTGCCCCAAGACGTCTCGGGATTGCCTCGGTGGCGATGCCCGACCCACCGGCTTCGGACCCGACGACGCGCCCGCTCCGAGCCCGGTGCACTGTCATCGAGCGTTTAGAACCACAACGGTTTCGCGGCTATCAATAGTGCACCCGCCAAGAACGCGGAGGCTACGGCCAGCGCCAACAAAAGCACGCGCAGACGTGCCGAAAGCAGCTCCCGCCCGCGTTCGGGCCCCCCCGATTCACCCTCTTCGAAGGCATCGCTGCGGGCCTGATCGAGGATGGCTTGGGCCTGGTCGGTGGCAAGCAGGCCACGCCTTGCGATCGAGAGCGCGATCACGAAAGCGCTCAGCGCAAGGGCGCCAGCCACCCCGAACCGAAACAGCCCGCGTGTGTGCTCGAGGCGCCGAAGCTGCGCGGGACGACCACTGGCGGGAAGCGGCACCGGCATACGTTGCTCTTCGAGCGCCGCGAGCAAAAAAGCGGCCCCTTGCTGCGGGTCGGTGGAGGCCAGGTCCGAGACGTGGTGCGCAACGCTTTCGCCGGTGGACGCAGCGGCCTGCGCGGGCTCGACCGCGGGGTCTTCTGCCACGAGCCGTGCGATGGCCGCGACAACATGAGCGTCGTCTTCGCCCGGTGCGCGGACGTACACCACGCGTGCGCCGGCACCCTCCGCCGAGAGCCGGTCGCCGCGCGCTTGCAGGCGCAGCAGGCCGGGGCGCGCCCACGTCGAGGGCACCAGGAACGGCTCCCCGGCGCTGCCCGCCACGGCGCGGACCCCCGCCCAACGCCCCCCTACGAATGCGTCGAAGGTGAGCTGATCGCGGCCCGGCGGCGCTCGGAACGGAAACCGCGCCTGACCCGGCTCGACGATGCTCTCACGATTGGTGAGCGCGACCTCGGCCAGGCCCATGGGTAGACGCAGCGCGCGCTCGGCGACCAACACGCCGGCCCGACGCGCCTCGAGTGTCAGCTCTGCATCGAGCCCCTGCACGTCTAGTGACAGCTCGACCAGCCCACGGGTCTCGCCCACCGGGACCGGCGGGCCGCGCAACGAGGCCGAGCTCGTTCCGCGCACGCTGAGCGAGGCCGCGGGCGTCCCCACCCACACCAGCACGCGGCACGGGGTCTCTGGAACGCAGGCCCCGCCGACCACGCGCGCGAGCAGCTGATCGGGCGGGGGCGCAGCGGTCAACGCGCGCACGCGCCCTAGCGATAGGTGCTGCAGGGGCCCCGCTTCGCGCCCACGCGTCTTGCTGGGCATTGCACTCGGGTCGACGCGCAGCGCACGACGACAGGTCAGCAGCTCGTCCTCGAAAAACGCGCGCGCTTCGAGGACGAAGTCTCCCGACAGCGCGCCCGGCAGCGTGAGCCCGCCGTCGAGCGTCGTGAGCGGCGTCGCCGACAACGCTACCTCCGCGAGCTGGCGGCCCTGCGCATCGAGCAGCCGCACGCTCACGTCGGCGCTGGCCAAGCTTGGCCCCTGTGGCGCGTCGATATCGCGGAAGAGCAGCGCCCGCAGCGCGAGACGATCGCCTGGGCGCGCGCTGGGCTCGGCGGCCAGCTGGAGATCGTGCGCCTGCTTCCTCGCCTCGACCGACCACAACGCGAGCAGCGACATCAGCGCCGAGAGAGCCGCCAACACGCGGAGCGCGAGGACGAACCGGCCCGAGCGCTCCCCGACGAATCCGGGGTCTGGTTCCGGGGGGTCCACACCGTCGGACGCAGGCTGCGCTTCGTGCGGAGTCGACAAGCGGTAATTCCTGGCTTAGCCTTCCTCGCTTCTAGCGCCCGAGGGAGATCTGGTCATGGGGGAGGCAGCCCAGCTCAAAGAGGACACCATCGCGGCGCTGCACGACACGCTGCAAGCCTACATCACCAAGAAGGGCTTTCGCTCGACCTCGCAGCGCAGGCTGGTGACCGACATCTTTTTTCGCTCCGGCGGCCACATGTCCATCGAGGACCTGCTGGGCAAGGTGCGCGAACAAGACCCGCGCGTGGGCTACGCCACCGTCTACCGTACGCTGCGCCTGTTGGCCGAGTGCGAGCTGGCCAACGTGCGCCACTTCGGCGACGGCGTCACCCGCTACGAGCTGGCCGACGAGGGCAAGCACCACCACGACCACCTGATCTGCACGTCGTGCAAAAAGATCATCGAGTTCGAGGACGAGGCGATCGAGGTGCTGCAAGACCGCATCGCCGTCCGCCACGGCTTCTCCCTCAAGAGCCACAAACACGAACTGTACGGCGTCTGCCCAGATTGCTCGCAGAAACAGTCCTGATCGTAGCATCGTGACCGTGCGCCGGTGAGAGCCCGCGCGGGGATGCTATAGGCCGCGCGTGACTATCCTTACGGCCGGTGGGCTGACCAAGAGTTTCGGGCCGCACACGGTGCTGGCGGGCGTCGATCTGAGCATCAACACGGGCGAGCGCGTGGGCTTGGTGGGCGCCAATGGGTCCGGCAAGAGCACGCTCGCGCGCATCCTCGCCGGACAAGACGTGCCCGACACCGGCGAGCTCGCCGTGCGTCGCGATGCGCGCGTGATGTACCTGGCGCAGGAGCCGGTGCTCGACCCCAAGTACAACGTGCTCGACACGGTGCTCATGGGCATGACGGCCTGGTGGAGCGCCAAGGTGCGCTTCGAAGAGGCCAACGCCCAGCTCGAGGCCGGCGTCGAAGGCGATGCACTCGACCGCGCGCTCGACAAGCAGACCCAAGCCCACGCCGAGCTCGACCAGCACGGCGGCTTCGACATGTCGCACCGCGCGCTCGCCATCATGGACGCCCTCGGCGTACGGGAGGGAAGCGCCGCGGTAGACAGGCTCAGCGGCGGCGAAAAACGCCGCGTGGCACTCGCTCGCCTGCTGGTTGCCGAGCCCGAGCTCGCCATCCTCGACGAGCCCACCAACCACCTCGACATCGAAGCCATCGAGTGGCTCGAGATCCATCTCGCCGACACCTTTCGTGGTGCGGTGCTGCTGATCACCCACGACCGCTACTTTCTCGACGGCATCGTCGACCGCACGCTCGAGGTCGAGCGCGGCAAGGTGTTCAGCTACGACGGCGGGTTCGGCGACTACTTGTTGGCCAAGGCCGAGCGCATGGCCCTCGCCGAGCGCACCGAACAAAACCGGCAAAACTTCCTGCGCAAAGAGCTCGACTGGCTCAGCCGCGGGCCGCCCGCGCGCACCACCAAGCAGCAGGCGCGTATCGATCGGGCCGAGTCTGCCGTGGCCGCGCGGCCCGAAAAAAAGGCCAAAGAGCTCGACCTGCAGCTGGCCACCGCGCGCTCCGGCAAGAGCGTGCTCGACCTCGATCGTGTGTCCATCGACTCGCCCCCCGATGCCGAAGGCAAGACGCGGCGTCTGGTCAACGACTTTACGTTCCACCTGACGCAGGGCGAGCGCGTAGGCGTGCTGGGCGCCAACGGCTCGGGCAAGAGCACGCTGCTCAAGGCGATCTTGAGCGAGCACCCCATCGCGAGCGGGCGCATGGCGCTCGGCAAAAACTCACGCATTGCGTACCTGAGTCAGCACCGCACCGGCCTCGACGAAGACAAGAGCATCCTCGAGAACGTGGCCGACGGGCGCTCGCACCTGCGCATCGGCGACAAAGAGGTGCACGCCATCAGCTACCTGGAGAACTTTTTGTTCACCAGCAGCGACCTGCGTAAGCCCGTCAAGGCGCTCAGCGGCGGCGAGCGTACACGCGTGGCGCTGGCCAAGCTGCTCACCCAAGAGACCAGCCTGTTGCTGCTCGACGAGCCCACCAACGATCTCGACCTCGACACGCTCGCCGCGCTCGAGGGGCTGTTGCTCGACTACGACATCACCGCCATCGTCGTCACCCACGACCGCTGGTTCTTGGATCGCATCGCCAGCTCGATCTTGTGGTTCGAAGGCGAAGGTAAGGTCACTCGCTTCGCCGGCAACTTCAGCACGGTGCGTGAGTACAGAGATCGCCAGCGCAAGGACAACACGGCTGCCGCGAAGGGAAAGCCAGCTCCTTCGCAAGCACCGGTCGTGGCGACCGCCAGCGTCGGCGCACCCGTCGGGAAGAAGACCGGACTGTCGTACAAAGAGCAGAAAGAGCTCGACCAGATCGAAAGTAAGATTGCTGCCGCCGAGGCGGAGGCAAGCAAGCTCGAGACCCTGCTGGCAGACCCCAGTCTGTATCAGGCCCGCGCCAGCGAAGTGCCCAACCTGGTCACCAAGCGCGATAAGGCCAAGCTCGAAGCGGAACGTCTGATGAACCGCTGGGCCGAGCTCGAAGACAAGCGCGGCTGACGGTCCAAGCGCGCCCGCAGGCGCGCCAGCCTAGACCGGCGGTGTGTGCGCCGGCACGTGGCACGAGTTGGCTCACTGCCACGCGCGCGACAAAACTGAAAAGCAGCGGCAATCCACGCACCTTTGCGACTCTTGGAGCACGGCACGACGGCTGCATAGACGACGTACGTCTGACTATCTTCGCTCGCTCGCAGACGTACCGCGCGCGGCGATGTGGTCCGGAGGCGTCCCATGCGTAAGCTCTATCACGGTAAGCCAGGCCGGAGTCTACTGGCGTTCCTGTTGTTCGGCAGCGCGGCTTGCCTGTCCGCTTGCACCGACCCGTCCACACCTGCAGACGGGGACGACGGGCCCGGCCTCAAGACCAAGGCGGAGTCGTTCGAGAGCGACCTTCCCGCCAGCAGCAGTAAAAACGCCGGCAAGGGTGCCAATGCCGGCGGCACGGCGGCACCGGCGGTAGCCGACTCTGCCACCAATACGGCCGGCGGCACCGAGGCTGCCCAGCGCGCCATCGTCGAAGCCGACATCATCCAAGTCAGCGGCGACCGCCTGTACGCCCTGTCGCGCGTGGCCGGTCTCACCATCATCGACATGCACAACCCCGCGCAGCTCTCCATCCTGGGTAGCTATCGCGAGCTCAACGGCACACCGTTCGAGATGTACCTGCGCGATGGCGTGGTGCTCGCGATGTACTCCAGCTGGGGTCAGTACATCCGGGCCGCCGACGGCAACTACAGCTGGGTACAGACCAGTAAGGTCGTCGCACTCGACGTCAACAACCCGGCGGCCATCAGCCCGGTGGGCAGCTTCGACGTCGCGGGCGACGTGAGCGACTCGCGCATCGTGGGCGACGTGATGTACGTGGTGGGCTACCAGAACGGGTATTGCTGGGGCTGCACGCAAAACAAACCGCAGACCACCATCGTCTCGCTGGACGTCAAAGACCCACGCGCCGTGCACAAGGTCGACGAGCTCGCGTACGGAGATGCGAACAACAGCTACGGCTGGAACAAACGCAGCGTCACCGTGACCGCCGAGCGGATGTACGTGGCCGGGCCCGAGTACGGGCAGACCATGCCTACCGGGTCCACCATTCAGGTGGTCGACATCTCCAACCCGACGGGCGATCTGGTCGAGGGCGCGAGCGTGCTCGTCGCCGGGCAGATCTCCAGCCGCTGGCAGATGGACGAGTACGAGGGTGTGCTGCGCGTGATCAGCCAGCCTCCCACCTGGTGGACGTCGACCGGTCAGAACGTGCAAAAGCCGACCGTGCAGACCTTCAAGGTCGTGTCGTCGTCGAGCCTGACTGCGCTTGGGTCCACACCGCTGGTCATCCCACCCAACGAGCAGCTCAACACCGTGCGTTTCGACGGTGTGCGCGGCTACGCGATCACGTCTGAGCGGCGCGACCCGCTGTTCACCATCGATCTGAGTGATCCCCAAAACCCGCGTCAGGCCGGTGAAGTGGAGATGCCCGGCTGGATCTACCACCTCGAGCCGCGCGGCAATCGTCTGATTGGCCTCGGCTACGACCAGGGCAACCCAGCAGGTGCGATCACCGTCTCCACGTTCGATGTGACCGACCTATCGGCGCCGAAGATGATCGACCGCGTGAACTTCGGCGGTGACTGGGGCTATCTGCCGGAGGGTCAAGACCGCATCCACAAGGCGTTCAAGATCTTACCCGAGCAGAACCTCATCCTCGTTCCATTCAGCGGCTACAGCACGTCCAAACAAAGCACCTACTGCTACAGCACCTATCGCAGCGGCGTGCAACTGGTGGACATGGTGGGCGACGACCTGACGCTACGCGGCATGGTGCCGTCGCGCGGTGAGGCGCGCCGCGCCTTTGTCCACGGCACCAACTTGCTCACCGTCAGCGACGAGGCCGTCGACAGCTACGACTTCAGCAATCGCGACCAGCCGGCCACGCTCGGTCGACTGACAATCGCACGCAACGTGAGCCACGCGCTCCCACTCGACAACCAGACCGTCGCCCGCATCAACGAGGACTGGTACAACAGTCAGAACTCCACCATCGACATCGTGGCCCTCGCCGATGTGGACCACCCCGAGCGCAGCTTGGGCGAGGTCAACCTGAGCGAGCTGGTAGCGAGCGGCAACGGATGCAACACCTACGCCTGGATCGACGCCGCCTACGCGCGCGGCAACCAGATCAACCTCAGCTACGAGCGCTGGGACTACGGTCAGTCCGACGTCAACGGCGGCAAGACCGAGAGCGTACAAGTGCGCGGCGTGGTGACCATCGACGCGAGCAACGCCCAAAAGCCGGTGGTGGTCTCCAAGCTAGAAGAACGCACGTCCTACGAGTCCGGCAACTACTGGTACCAGTTCTACAACTACTACCAGTACGGCTACGGCAGCGCACAGACCAACTCGGTGCGCACGGACAACGCACTCGTCTTCCAAGAGCAGCGCTGGATTCAAAACACAGGCAACGTCTCCAGCTACGAGATGCGCCTGCGCGTCGTCGACCTGACCGACCCAGCGCATCCCAGCCAGACCTTCCTCACCATGCCCAAAGCAGACGGCTACTCGGGGTTGGTGGTCGACGGTACCAACGTCATGCTCAGTCACTTCGACGAGACCAACGACGGGCGTGCGCGCTTCTTCCTCGACCGCATCGATCTGAGTCAACCCAAGCAGCCCAAGCTCGCAAGTAAGGTCAACGTACCCGGCTCGCTGCTGCACTACGACCGCGCCCACGAGCGCATGCTCACCAGCGAGCTCGTGCGCACCGTGGTCGACGACGTCACGTCCGATGTCTGCTACGCGCGGTTTTCCTTCGCGGAGTTCGCGCAGAAGACCGACGACGCCGGGATGGGCGCCTTCGTGACAGGCACGGCTAGCGCGGGTGGACCCGTCGACGACGCAGGGGTCGCAGTTCCTCAGCAGCTTCCCATCGGCAAGTGCACGGGCTACGCGCAAAAGCTGCACTTGGTGCACTTCGTCGACGGCGGTGCCGCGCGCGACGACACCTACGCGCTGGGCGAAGACGAGCGGCTCTCCTCCTCTGCCTTGGGCGATGGCCGTGTGACCGCGATCGTCAGCCACGGCTACGCAGGCTGGTACTACGGTGGCGTCGGCATCGCCGACTGCTTCGACTGCGGCCGTGGCTACTACTACGGCTACGGTGCGACCACCCGCCCAGCCGACCTGCTCACGCT
Source organism: Pseudomonadota bacterium (assembly GCA_041179425.1). Lineage (GTDB taxonomy): Bacteria > Myxococcota_A > Polyangia > Polyangiales > DASUME01 > DASUME01. The sequence continues at coordinate 8,160 of JBEGTL010000187.1, forward strand.
CGGCGGCTTCGACACGGGACGCTTGCGCGCCGGCCGTCTGACCGTGCAAAACATCGAGAACCCATGGTGGGGCTTCTGGGGTGCACCGACCGTCTACGCATTTGGCAACCGGGCATTGGTGCGCGGTCAGAGCGATGCCGTGGTGGTCGACGCCACGGACCCGGCGGCACCGACGCTGGTGCGCAAGGTTCCGCTCTTCGGCTCGCCGACCGACCTGCAAGCGAGCGGCAGCCTGGTGCTGCTCTCGCTAGGTATGAACGGCGTCCAGCGCATCGATCTCTAAGCAGCGAGCACTCACAGCGCGCGCGTAACAGACCGTCAGGTCAGTTTGCGCGCGCTTCTTTAATTGCTGCGCGGGCGGCTTCGAAGTCTGCCGGGCTCTGCACGTTGACGAACGCGATCGACTTGTCGATGCGCTTGATCATGCCGGAGAGCACTTTGCCGGGGCCGATCTCGACACACAACGAGACACCGTCGGCGCGCATACGTTCGACGCTGGTCTGCCAGCGCACCGGTCGACTGACCTGCTTGATGAGTGCCTCGCGCGCGGTCGCTCCGCTGGTCGTGGGAGTGGCGTCGAGGTTGACGTAGATGGCGATCTCGGTGTCGCTAAAGGGCGTGTCGCGCAGGTGCGGCTCGAGGCGCTGCTCTGCGGGCAGCATGAGCTGCGAGTGGAAGGGCGCGCTGACCGGGAGCGGGATGACCTTACAACCGAGCGCGAGCAACGCGGGCTTGACCGCCGCCACGCCCTCGGCCGTACCGGCGATGACGAGCTGACCGGGCGCGTTGTAGTTCACGGGGTCGACGCCGGGGGCCGTGGTGAGCGCCTGCTCGATGGTGGCGAGGTCGCCGCCGAGCACCGCAGCCATGGCGCCCTGCCCGACCGGCACCGCCTCCTGCATGTACGTGCCGCGGACACGCACCAGCCGCACCGCGCGCTCGAACGCGAGCGTACCCGCAGCGACGTTGGCGGAGTACTCGCCCAGGCTGTGCCCCGCGACTACATCGGGCGTCTCGCCGAGCGCCCGAAACAGCGCAACGCTAACGGTGAGCAGCGCGGGCTGCGTGTTGGCGGTGAGCTTGAGTGCGTCTTCGGGGCCCTCGAAACACAGGCCCGAGAGCGACTCGCCCAGCGCGGCATCGGCAGCCTCGAAGGTCTCCCGCGCACGCGGCTCGGAGTCGTAGGCCGACTTGCCCATACCCACGGCTTGCGAGCCTTGGCCCGGGAACACGAATGCCACTTTGCCCATGCTATCTCCTCGCGTCTCGCTTACCCCAGAGCGCCCCGGCTCGCCATCTATCGGCGCGCTCAGCCGTGCATTGGGCGCGCGATGTCGCACTCCCAACTCTCTGCCAGCCCGCACTGAGGTACCATCTCAGGAATGGGGGATGTGCGCGTACGCTTGGGCCAAGATGGCCGGCTCGCCGCCGTGGGTGGTGAGGACCCGCCGCGCCTACTCAAAGAGACTGGCGAATACAGTGTGTATGGGGGGCCGCATCACAGCTTTCTGCTGACGCGCCACGTCGAAGACGCACGGGGCCGGCAGCGCGTGCTGATGATGGGCGAGCTGGTCAATCGGATGACGGTCGTCGAGATCATCAACCTGGTGACGTCGACCGCCTGGAGTGGCGAGCTACACATCGCGAGTCCCGAGGGCGCACGCGTGCTCACCATCGCGCAGAGCGTCCTCAAACACGCGCGCACCGAGATCGAGCGCGAGCGCATCGGCGAGCTCTTGGTCCGCGGCGGCCAGCTCGAGCGCGCGCAGCTTGGCGAGCTGTTGCGCAAAAAGCCCGCCGATCTGCGCTTCGGCCAGCTGCTCATCCAGCGCGGACTGCTCGACGAAGAGCAGCTCTTCAAGCAGCTACAGCACCAGACCGAGACCATCTTTTACGGCGCCATGCTCGTAGAGACGGGCTTTTACTGGTTCGTGGCTCCCCCCGAGAACAGCCCACCGCCGCCGACGACGTTTCATCTGTCGATCCAGGGCCTCTTGATGGAGGGTGTGCAGCGCATCGACGAGATGGCGCTGTACCGCGAACGTATCCCCCACAACCGTTTTTTCCCGGCCGAAAAGCCCAATGCCAAGCGCGACAAGCTCGAGGCCGCCACGCTCACGGTCCTCGACTTGTGCAACGGTGCGCGCAGCATCGACGAGCTGATGCGCTTGTCTGGCATCGGCGAGTTTCTCACCGTCAAAGCGGTCTACACGTTGATGCGCGGCGGCCAGCTCCAGCTGCGGCGCGGCCCCACGCTCGACGGAGCCGCGGCGCGCCGGCTGGTGCGTCAGTACAACGACATCGTGCGCGACATCTTCGTAGTCATCGCCACCTACGGCACCATGGAGCGGGCCAGTCGCGCGCTCTCCACGTGGCTCGCCGGCAGTGCGCACGGCAGCGTGCTCGGCGAACAAGTCGACATCGACGGCTCCCTCGACGCAGGCCAGGTGATCGAGCGCCTCACCCACCACAGCGGCGACGACCCCATGTCCGACCTGCACCGCGCCCTGCAAGAGCTAGCTGCCTACGCGCTGTTCTTTGCGTCCAACGGCATCCCGCGCAACGAAGAGCGCACCCTAGCCCGAAGCGTCAACCACAGGCTCACCCAACTCCGACTCTGACCCCCGAGTACCCGCTTGCCAATGCCGCCGGCGACGCTGCCGAGCTGCAACCACGGTGAGCAGAGGGAGAGGGTGCGCGCGAAAAAGGGGGGGGAAACCCCAAAGGGGTTTCTTTGAGCGCAAAAAAAAACTCGAGCGAAGCGAGTCAACAGCGAATGGGGATGGGGGCCACGCCGCCCTTTTTCGCGCGCACCCTCTCCCTCTGCGTCAGTTTACGAAGACCGAACGGATCCCGTTGAACGGAACGGTCTCGTCGAACCGAGAATCGAACCGAATCGAACCGAACCGAACCGAACCGAACCGAACCGAACCGACAGCTACACACGCTCAACATCGTAAACACCCTGAATCTTAGCGATGTTACGCATCAGAGCCTTCAGCTGACTGGCATCGACAACAGTAAACTGAAACGTGTTCACCGAACGACCGTCCATCAACGACCGACAAGTCGCCTCCGTGATGTTCAGACCAGTGTCCACGAATGCGCCCGTCACAGTAGACAGAATCCCAGGCCGATCCGCGCACACCACCTTCACCTGCACAGGCCGCTGAACCCGAGCGTCGTCCGCCCAGCTCACGTCGATGCGCCGGTCCGGATCTAGCTCCATCGACTCCCGACAGGCCCGCCGATGCACGGTCACGCCGCGCCCCCGCGTGATGAACCCCGTGATCGAGTCCCCGGGCAGCGGGTTACAACACTTGGCAAAACGCACCAGCACGTCGTCGATCCCCGCGATGCGGATCCCCGTCGTGCCTTCTTTGCGCGTCACCTTGCGGACGGTCCGCTCGAAGAATGTCGGCTTGAGCGACTTCTTGGGCGTGCCCTCGTCCTGCGCCTCGAGCGTCTCCACTACCTGCGACGGCTCTAGCTTGCCGTAGCCCAGCGCCGCGTACAGCTCTTCGACCGTGCCCACCGGGAAGCGCGGAAGCATCTTCTCGAGCACGCCCGACTTGAGCGCGCGGTTGAGGCTCAGATCCTTCTTGTGCATCTCGCGCTCGAGCAGCTCTTTGCCCAGCTCGATGCTCTGCTTGCGCTCCTCGGCGCGCAGGTAGACACGGATGCGCGAGCGCGCTCGCCCCGAGGCCACGAAGTCGAGCCAGTCTTTGCTCGGCTTCTGGTTGGGACTGGTGACGATCTCGACCGTGTCTCCGTTGTGCAGCTCGTGGCGCAGCGACACCAGCACGCCGTTGACCCGCGCACCGTTACAGTGCTCGCCAACCTGCGAGTGGATGCTGTAGGCGAAGTCGATGGGCGTGGCCCCGCGCGGGAACACACGCACGTCGCCCTTGGGCGTGAAGACGTAGACCTCGTCGTTGAACAGGTCGACCTTGACGCTCTCGAGGAACTCCTGCGGGTCTTTGACCTCTTTCTGGAACTCCATCAGCTGGCGTAGCCAGGCGAACTTGGCGGCGTCCTTGGCGTCGAGACCGCCCGTGTTCTGTTTGTACTTCCAGTGCGCGGCGATGCCGAAGTCGGCCACCTTGTGCATCTCGCGCGTGCGGATCTGCACCTCGATGCGCCGGTGGCCGGGCCCGATCACCGTCGTGTGCAGCGACTGGTACATGTTGGGCTTGGGGAGCGCGATGTAGTCTTTGAAGCGGCCCGGGATCGGGGTCCACTGCGAGTGGATGACGCCCAGCGACGCGTAACAATCGGCCACGTTCTCGACCACCACGCGGAAGGCGACGTAGTCGTAGACCTGGTCGAACTCGCACTGGTGCTTTTTCATCTTCTCCCAGAGGGAGTAGAGCCCCTTGATGCGCCCGTTGACCTCGACCGCGAAGTTGCGCTCCACGAGCATGCGCTCGATGCGGCGGCACACGTCGTTGACGTAGCGCTCGCGATCGCGCGCCAGCTTCTTGGTCTGCTTGCTGAGCTCGGCGTGCTGCTCGGGCGAGATGTACTTGAACGCCAGGTCTTGCAGCTCGTTCTTGATCCACTGGATACCGAGCCGGCCTGCGAGCGGTGCGTAGATCTCGAGCGTCTCGCGCGCGATGCGCTCCTGCGAGTCGACCGACATGTGGTCGAGGGTTCGCATGTTGTCGAGCCGGTCGGCCAGCTTGACCAGCAGCACGCGGATGTCGCGCGCCATGGCGATCAGCATCTTGCGGAAGCTCTCCGCCTGCTGGTCTTCCTTGCTGATGAAGTTGATCTTGCCCAGCTTGGTCACGCCATCGACCAGGAAGGCGATCTCGGGCCCGAACAGCGCGGAGATGTCGCCCTCGGTGGCGACCGTGTCTTCGACCACGTCGTGCAGTAGGGCCGCACACACGCTGGCCCCGTCGAGGTGCATGTCCGCGATGATGTGCGCCACGCTGACGGGGTGGATGAAGTAGGGGTCGCCGCTCTTGCGGCGCTGCCCCTCGTGCATCCGGGACGCGTACACGTACGCCTTGTTGATCAGGTCGGCGTCTGCCGTCGGGTGGTACGCGGTGACTTTATCGAGGATGTCGGTCAGGCGTACCATCGTCATGGGGACCGCTGAATCTGGCCGCGCGCGCCGAACTGAGCGCCGTGCGACCCGATAAGACCGGAGCTTTTGGTGCGAGGCGCCGGCCGAGCGAAGGGAGGTCGAAGCGCGCCCTCGGGCGCGCGAGCGAAGAATTGCGGCGGACAGAGCGCTGCCGAGCGGCCCTTGGGACCG
>JBEGTL010000188.1:0-13407 GCA_041179425.1 Pseudomonadota bacterium
CGCCATCGGAGGCAACATAGGCTACCCGCGGCCGCAATGTCGATCCACGCCGGAATCTTTTCCCCGACACGCTCCTAGAGCTTCTAGGTTGGCGGCCGCAAGGCAGAACGGTCGACGCTGCGGCCCGGCGCAAAAGACCGAGGCAGCGTGAAAGCGCGGGAGTTCGCGACGGACGGCATGGGTCCACTCGGAAGCCTCGGGCGAGCTGGGAGAAAGGTCATGGCATCGAGGGATCCACACGCAGGAACGCGCTCGCAGGAGCGCGCTCGCGTGACCGTGCAGCACGTGTGGGAGGAGCAGCGACCCCCGTCCCGCTGCCTGCCATGGCGACTTACGGAGAGCCGGCGAGGGCGGGCGTCGGAAGGTCAGAGGGGCGCCGGCGGTTCAAGGTTTGGGGCGCAAGGACTTGAGGGCGTCGTGATGCGCAGGCGGCGTTGGCGATCCGAGGCGCCGCTACCCGCTCTCCAGAGGCGCGGCGTCCTCCTTCCCCAGAGCCTGTCGTTTCGGGACCCGCGGAAGCGCGACCTGTTCGTTTGATGCGGTGGTCGAGGGTCGCACGCGAGAGATGTTTCACGTGAAACGGGGAGACGATGGCTGCCCTGGAGCGGTCTCGGAGTCGGAACCACTCGGCCGTCCGACAGCAAGTCTTCGCGCTCGACGCCTGCCCTCGCGCAGCGCAGCAGGGGGCACTCTTCGGACAAACGGTAGGCGCAGCCCACTCGACTCGCGCAGCAGTCGGTGGAACCCAGTCTCGATCCGCTGGCGAGCAATAAGCACACGGTGGGCCCTCCTTTTCGGCTCACGGGACCGGTGTCGCGAACCGGCTAGAAGGGAGACTGCGGAGCGGTGTCCCGCGCGGGGCAGGACTCAAGCGGTAACAACGGGCGGGCGTCGAGAGAAGCCCGTGCCCCGGTTGGCAATCACCCCGCAGGCTCGCAGCCGTTGACGAGGTCCAACGTTGCGTCGCGCCCCACCGTTTCACGTGAAACAACCATGTCAGCGGAGGCCATACGTTTCACGCCGCGAGAGGTGACTGCTAGGCTCGGGCACCGTGATGAACTTCAGAGAACGGGTGAGCGAGCAGCTTGCCGGGATCGACGCCCAGGGCCTGCGACGAAGAGCACGTGAGGTGGAAGGCCCCCAGGGGCCTCGGATGTGGGTCGACAACAAGTACGTCCTTGGGCTGTGCTCGAACAACTACCTGGGCCTGGCCGGCCACCCGACGCTCCTCGCGGCGGCCCGAAGCGGTCTTGATGAAGAGGGCTTCGGCTCGGGTGCTTCGCGGCACATCTCGGGCAACATGGCCTCCCATCGCCACGCCGAGCAGGCGCTCGCTCGCTACGTCGCGCACCCGGCCAGCGTGCTGTTCTCGAGCGGCTACTCCTGCAACGTGGGCGTGGTCCAGGCGTTGGTCGATCGCCATGACGTGGTGTTCAGCGACCGACTCAATCACGCGAGCCTCATCGACGGCGCCCGCTTGTCTCGAGCGCAGGTCGTCATCTACGAACACAACGACGTCGCGGATCTCGAGCGCAAGCTGCGCACGCAACGTCAGCGGGGGCGGGGCGCTCTCATCCTCACGGAGAGCCTGTTTTCGATGGACGGGGACCTGGCTCCCGTAGCCGAGCTCTCGTCGCTGGCGCAACGCTACGACGCCGGACTGGTTGTAGATGAAGCCCACGCGTTGGGCGTCCTCGGACCCAGTGGGCGTGGACTGTGTGCTCAGCACGGTGTCACGGCCGACGTCGTCGTCGGCACGCTCGGCAAGTCGTTCGGGGCGCAGGGGGCGTTTGCGGCAGCCTCCGAAGAGGTCGCGGAGCTGATCCGCAATCGCGCCCGCTCCTACATCTTCTCGACCGCACCCGCTCCGCTCATGGGGGCAGTGGCCATCGCGGCACTGCGCTTGGTGCAGGAGGCCGATGGCCTTCGAGACACGTTGCGTGCGCACTCGATTCGCCTCCGTGAGGGGCTCCGTCGACTCGACTACCGCGTCCCACAGGGCGACGGACCCATCATTCCCGTGATGGTCGGAGACCCCGCCCCCACGATGGAGTTGTCGCGCGCGCTGTTCGAACACGGCGTCTTCGTCCACGGTGTTCGGCCGCCGACCGTTCCCGCAGGTACCGGACGTCTCCGCGTCGTACCCATGGCGAGCCACAGCGAGCAGGACATCGACGAGGCACTCCGCGCCTTCGAGCAGGTGAAGCGATGAAGGGCATTTTTGTCAGCGGCACGGGGACTGGGGTCGGAAAGACCTTCGTGACGCGCGCCATCGCGGCCGCCCTCCATGCCACTGGAAAACGAGTTGCCGCGCTCAAGCCGATCGAGACGGGCTGCGTGGACGGAGTCGCTCGCGACTCGGTGATGCTCGCGCGTGCGGCTGGTCGTCCAGAGCTGGCCGACTTCAAGGGGTTCTACCGAAGCGAGCTGCCTCTCGCTCCATACGCTGCTGCGCTCGAGACAAATACTCCGCCCCCGGTCGTTCGCAGCTTGGTCGACGCCATTCACCTCGCCGCGCGGGGCTCCGAGCTCGCGCTGGTCGAGGGCGCTGGCGGACTGTTCGTCCCTATCGATGCTCGTGAGACGACGGCGGACCTGGTTGCCGCCCTCGGTCTGCCCGTGCTGCTCGTCGCGCCCAATGCGCTTGGCGTGCTGTCGGTTGCGCTGAGCACCGCGGAGTGCGCACGCGCTCGGGGCATCGAGCTTCGTGCCGTCGTGCTCATCGACCCGACGCCGGCGCAGCAGGACCCGAGTATTCGCACCAACGCTCGCATCCTCGACGAGCGGTTGGGTACCCCGGTGTTCGAGTTCCCGCAGACCGAAGACAGCGATGAAGCGCTGGCCATCGCGGCCACGACCAGTGGCTTGCTGGCCGCCGTTCTCGACGCTCGCTGACCCTGGCCAAGCGACGAAGCGGCGGCGTCGGAGGCTCCGCCTTCGACCCCTTCGGGCTGGCTTGCGCTGTAATCCCGGTCAGGTACCTTGCCAGCACCATGGCCAACCGCGTGATCAACTTTAACCCCGGGCCGGCAGCGATTCCCCTCGCCGCGCTCGAGCGTGCGCAGAGCGAGCTACTCGATTTCGAAGGCACTGGCATGTCCATCATGGAGCACAGCCACCGTGCCAAGGACTACGAGCGGGTCCACCTCGAGACCATCTCGCTGCTCACCGAGCTGCTCGGGCTGAGCGACGAGCATCAGGTGCTGCTGCTGCAGGGAGGCGCGACCATGCAGTTCCCGCTCGTCCCGCTCAACCTGCTTCCAGCAGGCAAGAGCGCCGACTACGTGGTCACCGGTGTGTGGGCCAAGAAGGCGTACAGCGAGGCGCAGTTCGTTGGCCAGGCGCGTGTCGCGGCCAACACAGAAGAGGCTGACGGCTCGTTCCGGCGTGTGCCCAAACAGCGCGAGCTCGAGCTCGATCCCGCGGCTGCGTACGTCCACGTCTGCAGCAACAACACCATCATGGGAACGCAGTACCTCGAGTTCCCGGAGACTGGTGCGGTGCCACTGGTCGTCGACATGTCGAGCGACATCCTCTCGCGGTCGCTCGACTACTCGCGCTTTGGTCTGGTCTACGCCGGCGCGCAAAAGAACATGGGGCCCGCGGGCGTCACTGTGGTCATCGCCAAGAAGGCGTTGATCGCGGCAGGCCGCGAAGACATCCCGCGCATCTTTCGCTACAAGGAGCACGCGAAAGAAAACTCGCTGCTCAACACCGCGCCGACGTTCTCTATCTACATGGTGAGAAACGTACTGGCCGTGTTGAAAGAGCAGGGCGGCTTGCCGGCAGTCGAGAAGCGCAACCGGCAAAAGGCCGAGCTCATCTACGGCCTGATCGACGAGAACCCTGACTTCTTCCGCACGGCGGTGGAGCGCGAGAGCCGCTCGCAGATGAACCCCGTGTTTCGCCTACGCACGGCTGAGCTCGACGCCAAGATGGTGGCCGAAGCAAAAGAAGCCGGCTTCGTCGGCATCAAGGGCCACAAGATCATCGGTGGTCTGCGCATCTCCATCTACAACGCGATCACACCCGATCAGGTGAGCAAGTTCGTCGACTGGGCGCGTGGCTTCGCTCGTCGAAACGGCTGAGCGCGGGGTAACCATCGTGTCTCGTCGCCCCCAGCTGAGAAGACCGCGCTTATGACGGACGACGCTGCACGAATCCAAAAGTACGAGGTCGAGATCGCACGTCTCGACGTACTCGATGCCGAGCTAGACGAGCTGTTGCTCAAGGCGCCGCGCTATGCGTACCTCGCACTCCTGGCGCCGCTCGTCTGGTACTTCAAAGGCTTTGGCTGGGCGTTGGTCGAGCTGCTGGTGACGGCGGCGCTGGTCGGGACCCAGTCGTACCTCCTGCGTATGCGCAAGAGCGAGAACCGCTGGAACCGAAAGAGCCTGGTGGAAGACGTGCGACGCATCCGCGCAGAGGTGACGGCGCGCGAGAGCAGTCGCTCGTTGCACTGACCTGGCAAGCTCCCACTACCCTCGTGCGGATCGCGCGGGTCGACCTACTCGAAGAGCGCGAGCTGTCTTTTGGGGCGCTGAAACGTGGGGCTCACCTTGGTATCGACGAGCTGCCGCTTGTTGAGCCCGTGCTTACGGCAGTGAAGTTCGAACAGCTGTTCGACCATCTGCCAGCGTTTGCCCTGCCCCTGCATGCGCTTGTTGAAGCGTGAGTCGTACAGCGCGCCGCCGCGCATCTCGGTGATGGCGTGCACGATCTTCTCGACGCGCTTGGGATGGAGTGCCGCACCGATGCGCTCGAAAAACACGTCCTTCACTTCGCCGGGCAGGCGCAGCAAAGACATGAATGCCTGCTGCGCCCCGGCCTGACTCGCGCGCTCGAGCAGCTCTGGGATGTCGCTGTCGTTGAGGCCCGGGATGATCGGCGACAGGGAGACGCCGGTCGCGACGCCCAGGGCAGACAGACGGCGCAATGCCTCGAAGCGCCGCTCGATGGTCGCGGCGAACGGCTCTACGGCGCGACGTGTGTCGTCATCGAGGAAGGGGATGGTGACGAAGACCTGCACCGATGCGAGCTGCGCGAGCTCGGCGAGGAGCTCGACGTCGCGGTGAAGCACGCCTCCCTTGGTGATGATGGCGACTGGGTTTTTGAACTCGAGGCAGGTCTCGAGGATGCGGCGTGTGAGCTTGTAGCTGGCCTCGAGCGGCTGGTAGCAATCGGTGTTGCCGGAGATGACGATGGCCTCGCCCGTCCAGCTCTTGCGCGCAAAGGCGGCGCGTAGGAGCTCGGGCGCGTTGGTCTTCACGTACAGCTTGCGCTCGAAGTCGGTGCCGGCGCCGTGTCCCAGGTATTGGTGGCTCGGCCGCGCGTAGCAGTAAGCACAGCCGTGATAGCAGCCTTGATAGGGATTGAGGCTGTAGGTGAACGGGATGTCGGGACTGTCGTTCTTGCTGAGGATCGACTTGGCTTCGACCTCGAAGATCTGAAGCTCGACATCGGGCATCGGACCCAGCCACTCGACGTGCGCCTCGTGCCAGGGATTGGGAGGATTGGACACAGGACGACGCATGTCTGCAGCTTGGTCTGATACTGCTCGTTTGTACAGCATCGAGGAACAACCTGAATCGCGGCGGGCGTTAGGCGTCCGAAGGCGAACGTGTAACGCTTCTGCCGCTGCGTGCGCTCGTGCCATGCGCTCGCTCGCGCGCGGGGGACCGGGCGCTTCGACCTTGGCAAAACGGAGAGAGAGATCATGAAGCTACGTTGGGGATTGGGGTTGGGGCTGCTCGCCGTCGCTGCCGTGGGATGCGATGTGAGCGTGTGCACCAAGGACGTGGACGGTCACTGTTTTGATGGTCCCGACTACCCCTTCGACGGGAGCCTGGGTCTCGATGCGAGCACGGATGGTGCTGCGCGCACCGATGGCGCAGTGGTGCCGGTCGTCGACAGTGCAGTGCCGCGGGTCGATGGCGCAGTGCTGGACGGCGGCCTCGACGGCGGCGGAGTCGTGGTCGCAGACGCCGGCCCAGTGCTCGCGCGCGTCGAAGACTTCTGCGAAGCCGAGTACCGCACCGCAAAGGCGTGGCGCGACAAGTTCGAGGAGTGCTGTGTTGGCAATGCACCCGACCGCGAGCTCCTACTCGAGAACGCATTCTTCTATTTTGTCGATGGCAACAAGGCGACCGGCAAGGAGTCGGCAGAGGCCTGCACGGATGCGCTCAAGGCTTCGGAAACTGCAGGCAAGTTGAGCTACGTGCCGAGTTCCGGGGCCCCCTGTGTGTTGAGCTTCAACAGCCAATTCCCGGCCGCGCCGACAGCGTGTCCCGCAGCCGGTTTCGACGCTGAGACCATTGAAGCGACCACAGCGCACGGCGCTCAAGAGCTGAATCAGCTTTCCGCTTGCCGGCAGGCAATCGTCGGCAAGGTTGCGTTCAACGCTGCCTGCGGGAACTCGTTCGAGTGCCAAGCTCCCTACCGCTGCCTCGGTACTCCTGGTGCCAAGACGTGTCGAGTTCCCCTCAGCCGCGGTAATCCGTGCAGCCGCACGAGTGAGTGCGACGACGGATATGTATGCATGGGCGTAGCCTCTGGAAGCGGCGGGCGCGTTTGTTACCCGGCCACTGAACCTCTCGAGACCGGCTCGGCCTGCTCGGCCTCCACTGAGTGCCGAACGGGTCTTCTCTGCATCAACAACAAGTGCACGAGCCCACAGTCCCAGCTCATCTGCAAGCAGTAGCTTCTCGCGAAGCGGAGACTGTCCGATGGACAGGTGATGAGGCTCAACGATGGGTCAGCGGCACGGCCACAATGCGGCCCTCAGTGAGGACGCCGTGCAGGACCGGCCGAAGTCATCGACCACGTAGCCGACGACGTAAAGCTCGTTGAGCTGACGCTGGCGTCGGGAGGCCAGGACGCCGGGTCGCCCGTCGCTAGAGACACTGGTGGGCCGCTATCGTTTGAGGTTGGAGAGCTTGCGTCGAGTCCGTTCGAACCGACGCCCGAAGAGGTCGAAGGAGCGCCGGCGTCGTTCGCTAGGCCGCGATCTCGATCGCCGACCGGCGCGGCGATCGACGCTGCGTCGGAGGACGTGCCTCGCCTGGGGTAACACCGGTTGGCAACACGTTCCTCACCGGAGATGCAGTGGGGGTCGGTGCAACCGACAGCCCAGACGGCGATCAGAGCAAAGGTCGAGTGCCGGGTTTTAATCACGTCTATCCGTCCATTCGCGTGACGCCGCCCGCTCGTGCGCGGCTCGGCCCCGTATCGTCCGCGCTTGAGCTCGGTTGCTAGGGAGTCGGCGGCCAGGAGCGAACATTGCGAGCTGGGAACGATCGGCGCCATTTCCCTTCGTGGGGTGGTGCGTACCTACCGGTCTGCCCGCGACTGCGACGGAAATAAAAAAGGCAGCTGGCGGGGGGATGCCGAGCTGCCTGGCGCGCCGCAGAACCGGGGGGAGTGGCTCTTGGCGCAGCGCGCTACTAAGGGCTTTAGCGATAGCTGTGCCAACGTTGGTCGCACGGAAGTACAGGCGAATCTGTGGGCACTTGGCGGTGCATCGTTCGTCCTTGCAATCAGTTGCACCGAGCCGTTTCAGGAATGGAGACACGCTCCGTCACTCTGTGTGAATACGCACCTTGTCGGGTAGCGGGATGGCCCACGGATCGTCCGGCGTCTCGAGGGCCCGGTAGCGGCCCCAGGCGGTGATGACCCGGCGGACGTAGTTCCTCGTCTCGCCGACTGGGATGGTCTCGACCCACAGGTCGAGCTCGATGCCCTCACCCTTGGGGGTCCACTCCTCGACCTTGTGGGTTCCGGCGTTGTAGGCCGCGATGGCGAGCGGGAACTGGCCCTGGTAGCGCTTGATGAGGCCGCCCAGGTACGCCGCGCCGAGCGTGATGTTGAGGTAAGGCCGCATGAGCGTGTGACGGTCGGACTCGATCCCGAGTCCCTTGGCCACGCTGCTGGCGGTCTCTGGCAGCAGCTGCATCAGGCCGATGGCGTCAGCGCCCGAGACCGCGCGGGGCTTGTAGTGACTCTCGACCTGCATGTGGCCGTAGAACAAGGCGGGGTCCACGTCGTGCCGGGCGGTCTGTTCGCGCACGATACGCAGGTAGGGCTTGGGTAACAGCGCCTCCCAGACCCAGATGCGCGCGGCGTCGGGGCGACCCTCGAGGGCCTTCTCGAACAAGGGCTCGGCCGCGACGAACGTGTGGTTGGCTTCGCCCGCTTCGCGCATCGCGGAGGTGCGCTTGGCGCGGTCGGTCTCCTGGCCGAGGACGCGCGCGACGACATCGGCCGCTTCATCGTACAAGCCCAGCTCGCGGTAAAAGGCGACCTCGGGAGGGAGCGCCTTCACCGGCGGGCGCACGAGCGGCGCGGGCTTGTCGACGAACGCACTGGGCGGCGGCTCTCCAAGCGCAATCAGGCGCCGCGCGGAGAGCTGCGCGTAGTAGCCCAGCGGGTCTTCGCGCAGGGCCCGCATGAGTAGCTCGCGGGCGCGCTTTTGATCCTTTTCGACGATCGCAGTGCGGCCCTGCCAGTAGATGGCGCGTGCGCGTTCGAGCTGCGAGGTCGCGACACGCTCGTACTCGGAGAGCCACTTGTAGGCCTCGCGCGGGACCTTCTTTTGATAGGCGTGGAAGCCGAGCTCCCAGATCGCGTCGCGGCGCATGCCGGGGGCCTGATCGGCGTACTTGGAGCGGACGAATGCCTTGAGATCTGCGCTGGCGCTGGGCAGCTTTTCGCGCGCGCTCAGCCAGGCCGCCAGGTACAGCGCATCGGGCGTGAGCTTGCTCTTTTTGTACTTGGTGGCGAAGGCCCGATAGCTCTTGATGGCCGTGCGATCGTCGCCCGCGCGAGACGTGGCGCGCGCCGCGTGAAAGGCGTCGTAGTCCTCACTCTCGCCGCCCAGCTTGGCGGCCTGCAAGAACGCCTTGTGCGCTTCTGGGTAGCGCTTGCGCGTGCGGAAGAGCGACTCGCCGCGCAGGTGCCAGAGGCGCGCCTCGAGCTTCTTGTCCTTGGACTTGGGGGCGGCGGAGAGCTCGTCGTACGCCGCCTCGGGCTGGCGCGCCGAGAGGAAACCCTCGGCGCGTCGCATCCGTTCTTCGAGGGTCAGCACGAGCGCACCCCCCTCACCTTCCAAGAACGTTTGCAGCAGCGTGACGTCGCGATGCGCCGGGTACTCGATGTAGAACGCGCGCGCGAGCGGGCGGGCAACGTCGTTCTCGCTGAGCTCGATTAGCGAGCGAACGTAGAGCGAGCGGCCCTCCGCGTCTTTGGCGGCGGCCAGCAGCTGTTTGACGCGGGCGTACTGCTTGGCGGCGAACGCGCAGCGAGCGACCAATCGTTCGCTGCTCTTGCTGGGGCTGCCCTTCCCTTGCGCGATGACGGTGTCGCAGCGCCCCGCGCTGGCCGACCAGCTGATGCGCAGCTCGGCCAGGTCGCGCACCACACTCGCCGGCCAGGCCTTGTCGGGGTCTTTGGAGCTATCGAGTGCTTCTCCGAAGCGGCCGAGCTCGGCCAGCACGCGCACGCGCAGATACGAGAGGTCGCTGCTGCGTGGACTCGTATCGATGGCGCTGAGGGCATCTTCGTAGCGGCCTTCGCCGAACGCAGCGATGGCGTCGAAGCGAGGCCCCGCATCGTTGGCCTGCGCCACGCCTGAGACCAGGAGCAGCGTCGTCGATAGCAGCACCGCCAGGCGCGCGAGCGAGGTGTCGAAGCGCGCCCTCGGGCGCACGAGCGAAGATTGCACGGAGATGACAGGCGCTGGCACTGGGGAGGTCGATTGTCTATGCTCGGCGCGCCATGCGCCACAAGCTGTTGATCGTAGCCGCGCTCTCTGTGCTGAGCGCCTTGTTTGGTGCTTGCGCCCCGCAGTTTGGCGATGGCTGCTCGACATCCGTCGACTGCTCTGCGACGGGCGACCGATTCTGTGATCGATCGCAGCCGGGTGGCTACTGCACTCTCGCCAACTGCGAGCCAAAGAGCTGCTCCGACGAGGGCGTCTGCGTGCGCTTCAAGCCTTCTCAGCCACGGCTCTCGAGCAGCTGGTGCATGGCCAAGTGCAGCAACAACGGCGATTGCCGCGACGCGTACATCTGTAGCAGCGCTTCGCAGCTGGCTGAGGTCGACCCCACCATGCCCGCCGACAACATGGTCTCGGAGACAGAGGACCTGCAACCGCGAGCCGAGGTCCTCGACGCCGACAAGAGCCAGAAGTTCTGCGTCGTCAAGGAGTGACGGTTGGGGTCCGCTGCGCTTCGCTACCTGCTGTACCGAAGCCTGCGGGCTGGCCTGACCGCGTTCGCCGTCGTCTCGTTGGTGTTTCTGCTGATCCGCGCGGTGCCGGGTGACCCGGTCGATGCGATGCTCGGTGAGCAGGCCTCGCCCGAGGACCGCGCGGCCGTCCGCAAGGCGTTGCACCTCGACGAAGCGCTGCCGGCTCAGTACCTGCGCTTTCTCGGCGACGTCGCCGACGGAACCCTGGGCCGCTCGTTTCGTGCGCCCGACGTCAGCGTTCGCTCGTTGATCGAAGAGGCGTTTCCTCCCACGGTCGAGCTGTCGGCGTGGGCGTTGGCCGTCGCGTGGCTCGTGGCCGTGCCGCTCGGGGTCTTGGCGGCTGCCAAGCGAGGCACCAGCGTCGACAGGGTCGCGTCGTTTTTTGCGCTGACCGGACTCGCACTGCCCACCATCTGGCTCGGGCCCCTGCTCGTTCTGCTGTTTGGCGTGCAGCTGCGCTGGCTCCCGCTACCCGGTGACGATCCGTCGGCACCGGCCGCACTGGTGCTGCCCGCCATCACCATCGGGCTCGCGCTCGCGGCCGGACTCACCAGGCAGACGCGTGCCGCCATGCTCGAGGTGCTCGCGCAGCCCTACGTCGCCGCCGCCCGCGCACGAGGCGTGACGCGTCTTCGTGTGTTCTTTCAGCACGCGCTGCGCAACGCGATGCTGCCCGTACTCACTCTTGGCGCCGCGCAGCTGGGCGCGCTGTTGTCCGGTGCCGTGATCGCTGAAAAGATCTTCGAGCGCCCGGGCTTGGGTACGCTGTTTTTGGAGGGCTTTTTTGCGCGCGACATCCCGGTCGTGCAGGGAGTCGTGCTGCTCGTGGGCATCATCTACGTGGCCGTCAACGTTGCGCTCGACCTCGCCTACGCGCTGGTCGACCCGCGCGTGAGGCTGTCGTGAAGAAGCTGCTGCGCTCCGTCTCGGCCTGGGTATGCGCGCTGTTTCTCCTGATCGCGAGCGTGGGGCCGTGGCTGGTGTCGAGGTCCCCTGAGTCCATCGATCTCGCGCACGCGTTCGAGCTGCCGAGCAGCGCACATTGGCTGGGTACTGCGGACAACGGCGTCGACCTGGCGAGTGCGCTGGTCCACGGTGCGCGTCTGGCGGCCATCATCTCTCTCAGCGTGGTGACGTTGTCGCTCGCGCTCGGCGGTGTGCTCGGCGCGCTGGCCGGGATGCGCGGCGGTCGGCTCGAGACGTCGGTCATGGCGTTGTGCGACCTTTTGCAGGCGTTTCCTGCCGTGTTGCTCAACATCGCGCTGCTCTCGGTGGTGGCGCGGCCCTCGGTCGAGCACGTGGTGCTGTCGTTGTCGGTGAGCGGCTGGGTGCTCTATGCACGGCTGGCTCGCGCGGAGGTCCTGTCGCTGCGTGAGCGTGAGTTCGTGGTCGCGGCGCGGGCCCTCGGCGCGACCGAGACACGCGTGCTGTTTCGGCACCTCATCCCCAATCTGTTCGGACCCTTACTGGTGCAGGCCACGACTGGTTTTGGTGGCGTGATCCTGATGGAGGCGACCCTGTCGTTCCTCGGTCTGGGCCCGGCGCGCGCCGTCTCATGGGGCGCGTTGCTCGACCAAGGGAGCTCAGTACTCTTACGCTTCCCACACGTTGCGCTGATGTCGGGGTTCGCGATTGCGTGCGTGGTGCTGGGCTTCAACTTGGCGGGTGATGTCGTGAGAGAGGCGCTCGATCCGCGCTTGCGCGGTCGTCGCTGAGCCACGCCCTTCGCTACTCACTTGCCCTTGCGAGCAGGCCCTGTAACAAAGGACAAGCATGGGTGCACGGAGCGGTTTAGGCCGCTACTCGATTGTGGCGCTACTCGCGCTCGTCGCGTGCGTGGAGCAGGCTCGCTCTGCAGACGTGGTGGGCGAAGCTCCGCCCTCCGTCGTGCAGCAAGCGGCCGCCGACGAGCAGCTGCAGGTCACCACGCAGCCCATGCAGGTGGACGTCGGAGAGGTCAGCGTGCGCACGGCGGTGCTGCCGGCCAACCCGGAGACCGACTCGTTCTTCGGCGAGCGCAAAGATGATTCGCTGCGCAAGGCACTTCTGACCGGGCGCATCCAGCGCGTGGAGAAGGGCCGCGGCGGCCGCAGCTTGGGCTTCAAGCTCATGCTCGACACCGGCGAAAAGGCCTATTTTAAGGCCGATCAGACGTTCTCGGCGGCCAACTGGTTTGGCGAAGTCGCTTCGTACCACCTCGACCGCATGCTCGGCCTCGGCCGTGTCCCCATGGTCGTGAGTCGTACGTTTGCCTGGGACTCGCTTGCGCACGCGGCCGGCACCGACGTCCGCAAGGCGGAGATCATCGTCAACGGCACCGATGTGCGAGGAGCGCTGGTGGCCTGGGTGACAGGTGGACTGCAGCCGCTGCCGCATCAGCCCGGATGGGAGCGCTGGGTACGTGTACAGCACTGGCCCACGTCAGCGATCAGCCCGTTTCAGCGGCCTGCGGTGTGGGTCAAGCAACTGGCCATGAAGAACGAGCCCATCAGCAAAGAAGAGCGCACGCGCCGGCGCCTGTTGCGTCCCGAGCCCGACCGCGAAGACCGGGCGGCCGAGCTGAGCGACCTCGTGGTGTTCGACTACCTGACGCGCAACCAGGACCGCTGGGGCGGCGACAACGCCAACGTGTTGATTCGCGGGCCCAAGGGGCCACTGGTGCACCTCGACAACGGTGCGTCGTTCGAGCCCGGCGACCAACGCCCCGGCTTGGGCGAGGCCCGCATCCACACGCTCCAGCGCTTTCGCCGGCGCACCATCGCTGCGGTGCGTGCGTTCGACCTCGCGCGTTTCAGAGCGCGCCTGGCGACCGAGCAGTTACAGCCGGTGCTGACGGAGGCCCAGTTCGCCGGGCTCGACTCGCGTCGCACGCACCTGCTCGAGTGGGTGGCGCAAAACGAGACCCAGTTCGGCGAAGCCATCTGGGCCTGGGAGTGAAACAGCGGCGGCTGGGGCGCTACGCTCCACGCCGTCACTGTTTCGCTGCTTTACCCTCTTCCGGCTGTGCGCTACGTCGCGCGCTGGTCGTTCGAGTAGGACCGTGGTTACCTTCACGGGAGCGCGCGTCTCGTTGCGCTTGGGAATCGTATGAACACGCTTTTACGTACCAACAACGCTCGCGCGGACGGCTTTCGTCAGCCCGCTGAGTGGACATCTCACGAG
>JBEGTL010000189.1:0-13401 GCA_041179425.1 Pseudomonadota bacterium
CGACCACGGCGTGTGCGGACGGGGGCATGTAGCGCGCGAGCTCGAGCACCTTGGCAACGTCTTCGCTAGCAGACAGCGCAACGGCCCAGCGGGCAGCCATCCGACCCTGCTGGCGGGTGATGGTCGGCAGCACGCGCTCGCGCGACAGCAGCTCGAATGCAAGCTTGCTGGCCAAGGTCCAGGTGGCCAGCGAGCTGGGCAACGTCTGTAAGGTCGCACTGTCGAGCACCGCGAGCTGCGCGGCGCTGGCCAGCAGCGGCAGCTTGGTGCCGTCGACGTTGGTCAGGCCTTCGGGCAACACCAGGGTCACCTGGGCCGGCTCGCCGTCGTGCAGCAACGACGACAGACCGAGCGCCGCCAGGTCGTCTCGCCACACGAAGAGGGCGCTTTGGTCGGGCAGAAAGAGCAGCGGCATGAGGTCGGTTCTTGCCACGAAGTGGTGACGCCTGCCGGTGCGGTGCGAGCCCCGGAAGGACGTCCCCCCGGTGCTGCCGGACGACTACACCCAGTGCAGAGAGATACGGATCTGTTCGGGGTCTGCACCCGGCAGTGCGCTGGTGGTGCAGCTCTTGGCGAACAGACCGGCCACGCCGCTGGTGATGCCCAGCATCGCGGTGCGCACGTACCACAGACGCAGCAGGGACACGCCACTGGTCTCGATCAGGGCAGCCTTGGGACCCAGCTCGGTCACCACGTGCGAACCCCCGTCGAGCAGACGGTCGCAGATGCGCCCGTACTGTTTGAGCGGGATCCACGGCGAAGGCACTGCGTCGACCGCCCGACCCGAGCGCATCATGGTGCCCAAGATGGCGCCCATGACGCGCTGCGACACGAGCTCACCCAGCGCGCGTGCCGTGGGCTCGCTGAGTCCGAGTGCATCACAAGCCTCGTAGTGCACCGCGGCGAGCTCGACCGCGACCCAGCTGTTGGGCGTAGAGTGCAGCACCTCTTCACGCCGTGCATCGGGCAGGAGAGCCCGGTAGCGCTCGAAGTAGCCGAGCTCGCGCAGCGCGTGCAGCGACGAGGCGATGAGCGACCCGCGTACGCGCACGAGCTGAGGACCGCCAGGGCTGATGTGTTGGAGGACTCGCCGCATGCGAGGCGCGACTGTACACGCTCCTGGACGCACTGTGTGCGCAGCCTTCAGCGCAGCTTGGCAGCTAGCCGCTTGAGCGCGGCACCGAGCGCCAAGGTCAACACGCCCCGAATGGCGGCGCCGACGATGGCCGACTTCATCACCAGCTCGACCTGCCAGGTGACGCGCGAGCGACGCGCGTCGATGGGCGCGATGCGCAGCTCGCCGCGGTGCTTCACCAGCAAGGGCATGGGGCTGCAGATGGTGTAGGCGATCAGGGACGGGCGTTGTGCCTCGACGATGCGCTCGTCGAACGAGACGGGCCCGGCGTGGATGCGGCGCACGGTGCCCACCAGGCCGCCCTCGCCACGCACTGGCACGCTGATCTTGCTGCCCATCCACGCACTCATACCGTCTTGATCGGCGAGGGCGTCGTACACACGCTCGGCAGGGACCGCGAAGTCTTGGCTAAGATTGATCTGGCTCACGGCGGACAATGAAGCACACAGAGGTTTGTGATGCGACCCGACCCACTCGACACGCACGCAGCGCGGGAAGACTCCCCGGCTGCTCCTCTCCCACCGCCTGCCGCCGCTGCGCCTGCCGGGCTCGACGCGTTTCACCGGGCCGCGTTCTTGGCTGCACAAGCCGTGGGCTCGCCTTGGGCCTTCCTGTTGGCCGTGGTCATCATCTTGTTCTGGGCCGCCACCGGTCCGCTGTTTCAGTTCGGCGATACGTGGCAGCTGGTGATCAACACCGGCACCACCATCATCACGTTCCTGATGGTCTTTTTGATCCAGTCTTCGCAGAACCGCGATGCGCGGGCGCTGCACCTCAAGCTCAACGAGCTCATTCGCACCAGCCGCGCGCGCAACGCGTTTGCCGATCTCGAAGAGGCGTCTGAACACGAGCTCGATATCTTCCACGAAGAGTTCAAGCAGCTGCACAAGAGCGGCGTCGACCCCATCGAGGCGGCACACCGCGCCAGTACGCACGTGCGACGTAGACACAAACGCGGGTGAGTTCGCTGCACTGCGCATCGCGGTGCTGGACGACTACCAAGACGTGGCGCTCTCCAGCGCCGACTGGAGTGGCCTGCCGCTCGGCAGCGAGGTGCGCGCACGGGCACTACGGCGTGGGCCTGCCCCACACGACCGTGGCTGCCACGTCGCCGCGCACTTCTCCGCTTGGGCTGTGTCGAAGCACCAGTGCGCGCACAGCGTCGTCGAACGCGGTGGCGGCGTCGGCGCTCATGCGCTCGCGTGAGAAGCCGTTGCGGGAGTGGAACGACTCCACGTAGGAGTCCACGCTCTGCACGAACGCAGGCTCGACTGCTTCTGTGCGTCCATGTTCGACGAACAGACCGCGCGTGCCGAGCAGCTCGACCAGGTCGTAGCGCTTGTAGTCTTGGTTGGTGGAGTAGCGTGCGATGAGCGGCCGCAGCTCGGCTTCCCAGGGCAGCGAGACGAACTGACGCACGGACACCAGCGCGAGCCAGCCGTCGGGTGTGAGCCAGCGTGCGATGTTGGGCAGCACCTTTTCCCAGTCCATCCAGTGCAGGCTCTCGGCCGCGACCACGAGCGAGAACTTTTCGCGCGGCTCGAAGGCCTCGGCCTTGGCAAGCACCAGGCGCACGTGACGCGGCACGCTCTCGTGACGGCGGATGGCCGCCGCCAACATCGCAGGGGACGCCTCGACGGCGACGAGCTCTTGCACGTGCGGCGCGAGTCGGAACGTGAGATCGCCGTTGCCGCAGCCGAGCTCGAGTGCGTTGCCCTTGGGTTCGGGCAGCAGGGCGCGCAGCGCATCGAATACGTGAGCGGGGTAGGGTGGCCGGTGGACGTACGCGCGCACCACGCTGCGATCACAAAACTGCGTCGCGTAGTCGGGTGCGAGGTGACGAGGCTGGGGCGCGCTGCTCATGGCCCCTCGAGGATAGCGTCAGCCGAGCACCTTGCGCAGTGCGTTGTGCACCAGCCGGTTTTCGGCCGGCAGGCCGATGGAGATGCGGGTCCAGTTGGTGAGCGGAGGGTAGGCGCGTCCGATGTCGATGCCATCTGCGGCGAGCGCTGCGGCGATCTCGGCTTGCGGCTTCTTGCTCTCGAAGAACACGAAGTTGGCGTGCGCGTCGGAGTAGCGCAGCTTGAGCTCTTGCAGCACCTCGCGCCAACGCGCGCGCTCGATGCTCACCTTGCCGCGTACCTTTGCCACGTGGTCGGGATCGCTCAGGCTGGCCGACGCCGCGAGCACGGACAGGCGATTGAGCGAGCGCGGATTGCCGACGCCGCGCTTACGCAGTGTTTCGGCCAGCGTGGCGGGCGCGAGGACGTAGCCGAGCGGCAGACCGGCCAGACCATGAATCTTGGAGAACGTGCGGAACACGATCACGTTCTCGCCCGCGCGGACGCGGTCGGCGACCGTGCGTGCCGCAAAGTTTTCGGTGTACTCGAGGTACGCTTCGTCGACGACGACCAAGGTCTGCTTGGCCAGCTCGCTGACGAAGTTCTTGAAGCCCTGTGCCTCGCTCATGGTGCCCGACGGGTTGTGCGGGTTGACCAAGAACACGGCGCGCGTGCGACGACTGACGTTGCTGCGAAAGCCGGTCAGGTCGTTCTCGAGCTTGTCGTTGAGTGCAATGCCGATGCCGACCCCGCCGACGGGCTGCGCGGCGTCGACCAGGGCCGTGTACCCCGGTGCGCTGTACAAGAACTCGCCTCCGGGTCCGCCGGACAGACCGAGGTGCAGACCGAGTGGCTCGAGCACCTCGCCGAGCACGACATGCTGTTCGTGCACACGCTCGAGCAATGCGATCTGGCGGATCAGCGCGCTGGCCTCGTTGCCGACGTAGCGCTCGACACGATCGACGTTGCTGCGCAGCACTTGGGCGACTTGTGGGGAGGGCCCGTAGGGGCTCTCGTTGAGCGAGACGTTGACGCGGACCTGAAGTCCACTGCTGTCGGCATTCTGCGTTGCCGCGGTCTGCTTGGCCGCAGTGGGTGCTGCCATCGCGCTCGCTGCGCGCACGGAGAGTGCGGCCACGCTGCCCGCTCCCAGCAACCAGTGGCGCCGCGCGATGCATACGTAATCAGCGGCGCCGTCTTGTGTCATTCGTTTCGCCACGCCAACTCCCGTGAGCCAATCGCCACGGGCACGCACCGCTCACTCGACGGCTGCGCGCACCGCTGCGACGCGGTTCGCCCTATACTGATTTTGCAGACGCGGCAAGCCGTACGCGTCCGGCCGCAAACTCCGTCGCGCGCTCGTAGCGATGGTGGTGCTCGGGCGTGTCGTCTACGTCGAAGTTCTGCGCCGGACCACGTGCCCGGCGTCCCCCGCTGCCAGGGTGGTTGCGCTTGGTTCGCCGTTGTGTCTTTTATAGCGGACGTTGGTCGGCGAGGAGGATGCGCGGTGACTTATGCTGAGCTCTCGCAGTTTCGGGGGGACGAAGAGGGGCGGCCTCGCATCCGGCTCGAGCTCGACTCGCGCGAGCTCGCGCTGACGTACGAGCTGGTGAGCGGGCGGCAGCTCGACCACGGCAAAGTGTTGGTCGGCGCCCTGCTGTTGAACTCCGCCCCGGCCCACGGGATACTGCGCAGGTATGCAGCTGTCCCTCTCGAGCCTGGCCGAGCCGGCGCTGGACGCGAGGTTCTCGCGGAGCCGCCGCATACAGCGATGCTCGCTCGTGGCTCGACTGCGCGCCGGGCTTCATCGTCGGCCACGATCGTCCGTTCGATCGGCTTTCGTCTCCTATGCGCGCGTCTCTACGCATGAGCTGCGTGTTTCGCCGTGTCTACTGATCGCGCGCGCCTTGTCACAATGGGAGACATTGCCGCCTCATGACGAAGCGGTAGCTCGCTTACTTGGCGCCGGTGTCGGAGCGTGTACAGAGTCTGTGCGCGCCTCCGTACTTGTTCATGCGCGACGAACGGACACCGTACGAAGTCTCACGCCCGGCTCGCGTCGCCCAGGCAAATGTCTGCCATCACGGCAAAATCGTGCAGTGACCCCCCGCGACGACGCTGCGCAAAAGCTCGGGTTGCAATACAGTGGGCCCCGTGACGAACGGTCACCGTCCCCGCGAACACGAGGTCCCCTCCCAGGCGTTAGGTCGCTCCCCCGTGGCTGAGTCTGCAGACGTAGCGTTGCCGTACCTTCAGCTCCCGCTCGACCGGCCGCGCGTCGCGAACACGCGTCCAGCATGGGCTTACAGCAGTGCAGGCGAGCTCAACGAAGTGGCCGCGCCGCTCGTCGAGCCACAGCGCTCGGCCCTGATTGCAGGTGTCGTCGCGCTGTTGGGGAGATACACCCAGCAGTCCGAGATCGTCCTGTCCGTGATCGGCGCCCGGTCGTTGGACCAGGCGTCCGCTTCGCCGCCGTCGGCGTACACCATCTCGGTCGCGCTCAAGCACGACGAGTCGAGCGTCCGCCCTCGCGGCGAAGGTTCGAGCGCGCCCGCATCGGGTCTCACGCCGCTGTCTGACGACCCCACGTTTGGCGCACTCACGATCCATGCGGCGCACGCGCTCTCTCGCGCTGAGTCCAGGTCGCACGCGCCCAAAAATGGGACCACCAGCGGGCAAACGAGTCGCAGTGCCACGTCTTCCAACGTCGCGCTCGTGTTCGCGGGCGCGTTGCCCGACGGCGCACTTGGACCGACCACCGACGCAGAGACGGCCCTCGCGCTGAGCACGCCCGAGGGCTACGACCTGTGCTTCCTCCTCTACGAACAGTTCGGCCGGGTCATGGTGGTGCTCGCCTACGATCGCGCGCTGTTCGACGCGACGACCATCGAACGTTGGAAGCTCGGCTTCACGACGCTGCTGACGAGCGCGTTGTTCGACCCTGAGACGCGCCTCTCGGTGCTCCCGGTCGTCTCCAGCAGCGAGGCGCGCGCCATCGAGCAGCTGTGCGCAGGCTCGCGCACAGATCACTCCGACGAGCGGCCCGACGAGCCCATGCTGTTTCGTTTCGAACGACTCGCGCGCGAGCAGCCCGACGCGCTGGCAGCCCGTCATCGTCAGCAGCGGCTCACGTACGGCGAGCTCGACGCGCGCGCCACCGAGCTCGCGCGCTATCTGCGCGCCAAGGGCGTGCGCAGCGAAGTCATGGTCGCCGTCTGTCTGCCGTCGTCGCTCGACGTGCTGGTGGCCGTGTTGGCCATCTTTAAGGCGGGTGGCGTGTACGTGCCGCTCGACCCCACGCACCCGCGCGCACTGATCGCGATGATCATCGACGAGACCAAGCCTCGGCTCGTGCTCACGCACGCGGCGTACAGCACCTCGCCCTTGCCCGAAGGCGCGCCGTTGCTCTGTCTCGATCGCGACTGGCAGCTGGTGGAGCAAGCGCCCAGCAACACCGTCCTCCCGCCTAGCAACGTCGACCAGTCGGCCTACGTGCTCTACACGTCGGGCACCACCGGCAAACCCAAGGGCGTGCTTGCCTCGCAGCGCAACCTGGCCCACTACCTCAAGGTCGCGCGCCAGCGCTTCGGCTTCCACAAGGCCGATGTGTTCTGTTCGCTCGCTCGCTACACGTTCAGCATCAGCTTTTTCGAGCTGCTCTCGCCCCTGGCCGCTGGCGGCAGCGTCGTGTTGCTCGACCGCGACGACGTGCTCGACCCGGCGCGGCTCGCCAAGATCATCGGCGACATCACGGTGCTGCACGCCGGCCCAAGCTTGCTCGGCAACTTGTTCAGGCACTTGCGCGCCACCGATGCCGGCGCCGCCAAGCGCACGTTTGCGCAGATGCGGCACGCCTCGTCGGGCGGTGACCTGGTGCCGCCGCACGTCGTCGAACAGATGAAACAGGTGTTCCCCAACGCCGAGCTGTTCGTCATCTACGGCTGTACCGAGATCAGCTGCATGGGCACGCAATACGAGGTGCCGCGCGGCACCGCAGTGACGCGTAGCTTCGTGGGACAGCCTTTCTCCGACGTGACGCTGCGTGTGCTCGACGAGCAGGGCAACCTGGTGCCGTTCGGAGTCAGCGGCGAGATCTTTTTTGCCGGCAAGGGGGTCGCGCGTCGCTACCTGGCGCGTCCCGAGCTCACCGCCGAGCGTTTCGTCAGCATCGACGGGCAACGTTTTTATCGCACTGGCGACAGCGGCCGCCTGCACGCCGACGGCAACCTCGAGATGCTGGGACGGCGCGACTTTCAGGTGCAATTGCGCGGCATCCGGGTCGAGCTCACCGGCATCGAGCACACCGTGCGCGATCTGGGCCTGGCCACCCAGTGTGCCGTGATCGCGGTCGCTCGCGACGAACAAGACGTGCGTCTCGTCGCGTTCGTGGTCGAGCCGCGCACGCCCAACGCGGCCGCGTTTCGCAAAGCACTCGGCGCACACTTGCCAGACTACATGCTGCCCCAGGGCGTGCTTACGCTCGAGGTCCTGCCGGTGACCGCCAACGGCAAGCTCGACCGCCTGCGCCTGCGCGAGCTCGCGCTTCAGGCGCCGCTGTCTGGCGACAACAAACAAGCCCCGCGCACCCCCATGGAGCAGGCGGTGGCAGGCGCTTTTGCCAGCGTCCTCGGGCGTGTCGACGTGGGTGTCGACGACGACTTCTTCGACCTCGGCGGCCACTCGCTGAGCTGCGTGTTGCTGATGGAGATGCTGCAAAACAAGCTCGGCGTGAGTGTCTCGCCCGGGCTCTTGTTCGAGCACACCACGGTGCGCGCGCTCGCGGTCGAGCTGCAGACCGGCACCGTGGCCGTGCACCGGCCCGTGTTGCTCAGTCAAAACGCCGATCGGCCCGTGCTGTTCTTGTTGCTCGCGGTGCACCTGTACCGCGAGCTCGCGCGCCAGCTCGAGGGTCACTACACCACCTACGCGGTGTACGCCGGCAGCGAGCTCGTGCTGTTCGACAAAGCCGGTGGTGCGTCGGTGCAGGCGCTCGCGCGGGAGTACGTCGCACAAATCAAGAGCCAGCAGCCCAAGGGGCCCTACCGCATCGGCGGTCTCTCGTTTGGTGGCATCGTCTGTTACGAGGTGGCGCAGCTGCTCGAGGCACAGGGCGACCAGGTAGAGTACCTGCTGATGCTCGACGCGGTGCTGCCGCAGTCCGGCGCCGAGAAGCTGTGGCGGCTGTCCAAGCTGCCGCGTAAAGAGATTGCGGCAGAGCTCAAGCGCCGGGTGCTCAAGGCGCTGCGCAGGTCACCTGCGGACTCTCCGCCGACGTCCAAGCACGACGTCGCGCTGCGCACCTACGAAGATCGAAGGCAAGAGGCGTACGGCGTCGCGGCCGGCGAGTACATGCACGCCATCCGCCCCTTCAGCGGCAAGACCGCGCTCATCGTCGCGAGCCAGCGGCTCGATGCCGAGCCCATGGGTGATCCGCTCTGTGGTTGGAGCAAGCTGGTCCCCAACCTCATCGTGCACAACATCGAGGCGCCGCACCTGGGGCTGCTCGAGGGTGAGCCCGCGCGCGAGCTGGCGCAGGCCATCCTGCGCGACAATCCGGCGGGTAACGTGAGCGACCCTGTCCGCGCTGCAGAGGGTGCGGAGCCGCGCGACAAGCCCACTGTCTGTCCCGCCATCTGACGGTCTACGCATTCATCATCCGCAGCTCTGGAGGTCGTCGTGGGTACCACCGTGAAAGCCCCTCTGGGCATCAAGGCAATCGATTCGCTGCACTTCTTCGTCAGCGACTTACCGCGTAGCCGCGACCACTACGTCAATCGCCTCGACTTCGTGGAGACCGCGGTGGGCTCACCCGAGTTCGAGCGCGACGAGCACGCGTCGGCCAGCGTGCTCGAGGCCGGTGCTGCGCGCTTCGTGTTTTTGGCCCCGACGTCGAGCCTGGGCGAGAGCTTTGGCTGGCTCTCGACCCATCCGGAGGGCGTGGGTAGGTTGGTGTTCGAGGTCGAGAGCGTCGATCGGGCATTTGCACTGTTAATGGAGCGTGGCGCCACGCCCATCGCGGACATTCAGCAGGGAAGCGTCGAAGACAGTGCCGTACGCTGGTTCGACATTGCCACCGCCTTTGGCGACACGTTGTTTCGTTTCGTCGAGCGCGAAGGCCCCACCAGCGGGCTTTTTCCCGGCTTGGAGCGCGTGGCGAGCCCGACCGGCCGAGGCGCTGGCAACCGGTTCGACATCGCCGGCATCGACCACGTCACCACCAACTTCATGACGCTTCGGCCCGCCATCTTGTGGATGGAAGAAGTCCTGGGCCTGGAGCGCTACTGGGGCATCGAGTTTCACACCCAAGACGTCACCGGCGCGCGCGGTCCCAACAACGGCGGAGGAGGCTCGGGCCTCAAGTCCATCGTGATGTGGGACCCCACGTCCGGCATCAAGTTCGCCAACAACGAACCTGCCGCGCCTGCCTTTCGTGACTCGCAGATCTACCGCTTCTGTGTCGACCACCGCGGGGCCGGCGTGCAGCACGTGGCGCTCTCGGTGGGTGACATCGTCAGCGCCGTCGGCGACATGCGGCAGCTGGGCGTGGAGTTCATGCCCACCCCCTCCACGTACTACGAAGCGCTGCCCGGTCGCGTCGAAGAGCTGGGCATCGCCAAGATCGACGAGCCCGTAGAGACGCTGCAAGACTTGGAGATCCTCGTCGATGGGGGCGGTCCCGGCAGCTACCTGCTGCAGATTTTCATGCGCGAGGCCGCGAGTCTGTTCAAAGACCCGAGCGCGGGGCCCGTGTTCATCGAGCTCATCCAGCGCAAGGGCGATCGAGGCTTTGGTGCGGGCAACTTCCGCGCGCTGTTCGAGAGCATCGAGCGCGAGCAGCAGCTCTTGCTCACGCCCGAGCGCTGTAGCGTGCTGCCTCCCGCGCCGATCGACCCGAGCCTCGTCTCCGCGTCTGCAGACAGCGCTCCCCCGTCGTGCATCGCGAGCTAACGGTAGCTTCGCTCGCGCGGTGCGTTCGCCGGGCTGATACGCAGCTTCATTTTGCTGCGCGTGCGGCCCTCGCCTCAGCTCTTGTCGGCGTTCAGCGCGCTCACTCCTGGTGACGGTGCGCTCGGACCAAAGCCCAGGCTGTCGGTCGGTGTCCCGTTCAGGATGATGGTGTTTTCGGTCTTGCCTGGGTACTGACTTCCGCCCATCGTGCCGGTAGTCCCGCTGACCGCTGTGCGCCCCAGCGCGGGCGACGTGAACATGGTGAGCTCGGGACTACAGACGCCGGGTGTGGTCACGTCGCTGGCCGCGACGCAGAGCGTGGACGTGGTGAGGCAGCTCTCGCCCATATCGAGTGACCCAATCGCGAACACGTGCGCACCGTCGGACTTGAGCTGCGCGCCACAGTAACCAAAGCCTACGCCCGCGACCGTCAGCTCCAAGCCAGCTCTGCTCTCGTCGGAGTGCAGCTCGATGGCACCGTACGAGCAGCCATCGAAGCCGGACATGGCGCCGCAGCTCTGCGCGTTGTTGTAGCCGACCCCGATATACGCATCGACGCGGAACTTGCCGCTGAGTGGACCCGCGTCGGGCAGGCTCTCTCCCACGGGCGTGATGCGCGCGGCGACGTGTTCGGCGCCGGCCGCGACGTACAGGTACGCAACACCGTCTTTTTGTCCGAACTGGAAGAACGACGTGTCGGTCGGCGAGCTCGCGAAGCTGACGAAACACTGCGCGTAGAACGTCAGGGTCTGCCCAAACGGCGTGAGTGTGTAGGCGACCGGTTCTTGCGTCAGACAGGCCGCACCGTTCGCGCTGGCGCGGTTGATCTCTTCGACGCGTGCATCGACGTCGCCCAAGATCTTGAAGATGCTGGTGGGACCCGCCGTGAAGAAGCGCGACTTGATGTCTGCCGTGTCGAGTGCAAACCGCTTGCCTGCCACGCTGGCGCGCGGACGCACCAGCGGCGCCACAGCAGCCGTGCCACCGAGGCCTGCCGGCGTGGCCGCTCTGACGGGTGGCGACAGCAAGGGAAAGCGCGCGCCCGCAGCTTTGCTTGCGCCGTCTGAGCAGCCAGCGATCGCACAGAACACGACCGTCAGACTCGCGGCGCTGCGCACCCGAACCGAATTCCCCATGCAATGTTTTCGAATCTGCGCGCAGCCAAGTCAAACAAAGTCGGCGATCGCACCGACGTTGAGCAAGGAAATGCGGCCACTTGCCCCACACCACCACGGAAGTGGCGAGTGACCCTCGCGCGGATCACGCAGGCTTGTAGCCGAGAACCGTGTGTGCACGAATCGCGTCGATGACGGCCGTCACGCGGCGCGGTAGATGTCTGCGCGTGGGGAACACGATCTGCACCGGCACACTCGCGATCTGCGCGCGCGGCAGCACCACGCACAGCGTGCCGCTCTCGAGTGCGCTGCGCGCCAAGTAGTCAGGCAGGGCGGCGATGCCAACACCTCGCTCGCACAAGTCGCGCAGCGAGAATAGGTCGTCGACGTGAAAGCGCGAGCTGAGCTTGAGCCCGCGCAGCGAGGCGTTGCGTGCGCGCATCAGCGCAGGTGAATTACTCGGTAGGGACAACATGGTGTGACGCTCGAGCTCGGCCAGTCGACGTGGACGGCCGTGTTGCTCGAGGTAGCGCGGGGAGGCACACAGTAAGACATCGGTGTGGCCGAGCTTGATGGCTGTCAGCGAGGAGTCTGTGAGTGCTCCCTCGCGTACCGCCAGGTCGAGCTCGTCTTCGACGAAGTCGAGGCGGCGTCCGGTGAGCTGAACGTCGAAAGAGAGCTTGGGCTGCTCGCTGGCCAGGATGGCAAGTGTGGGCACCAGACACGCACGACCAAATGCAGGAGCGGCCGAGAGGCGCACCTTGCCTGCGATCTCGTCTTGTTGTTCGCGTACCGCTGCCTCCGCCTCCTCGAATGCCTCGAACAGCGGCCGCACGCGACGCACCAGCTCGCGCCCGGCGTGGGTGGCGCGCACGCTGCGCGTGGTGCGCTCGAGCAAGCGCGCGCCGAGCGCGTCTTCGAGCTTGCTGATGTGTTTGCTGACGCCGGAGGGCGTGATGCCCAGCTTGCGCGCCGCCAACGTAAAGACGTGTTCGGAGATGGATCGATCGTGGTGGTCCCGCTCAGCGGGCATACCCCGGGCAGCGTCGGCACCTTCGTCAACCTGTCGCCCCACAAGAGGTTCTTTCACGTGGGCGACTCGGTCAACGTACTCGAAGCCGTGGAGAGACGCGTCACCAAGAGCATCGTGATGGCGGCCACGGACCACGACAAGCCGCGCGCGGATGCCGTGGTCGCACAGCTGGCGCAGCTGCACGAGCACGACCCCAGCATCGCGATCTTGCCTGCGCACGATCGCGCCGCATGGCAGCGTGCACTGGGTGCACCAGGACGCTGCGTCGACTGAGTGCGTCGTAGCGTCAGCGTCAGGTCGACTCGTGTCTCGACTCGGCCTGCGCCGCTGTGGAGTCACCCTCCAGAAACCTCGCCAGGTACGGTGCGGTCTTACTGCGTGCAGACTTCGCCGCCTGCGCGGGGGTGCCGGCGCACACGATGTGCCCGCCTTCGTCACCGGCGCCTGGGCCCACGTCGATGACCCAGTCGCTGCCCGCGACGACACGCATCTCGTGCTCCACGACGATGACGGTGTTGCCCGCTTCGACCAGACCATCCAGCTGCGCCATCAGCCTGACGACGTCCGACGGATGCAGCCCCGTGGTGGGTTCGTCGAGCACGTACAGGGTGCCGCCCCGCTGTGCGCGTTGCAGCTCGGTGGCCAGCTTGATGCGTTGTGCTTCGCCACCCGAGAGCTCGGTCGCGGGTTGGCCGAGCCGCAGGTAGCCGAGCCCGACCTGACGCACCACGTCGAGTGCACGCAGCACACCCGCTTCGTCCGCAAAAAACAGACATGCCTCGTTCACGGTCATGCGCAGTACGTCTGCGATGTTTTTGCCCCGGCACTCGACTTCGAGCGTCTTGTCGTTGTAGCGGGCGCCTTTGCAGGCCGGGCAGGGCGCGTAGACGCTGGGCAAAAACAACATCTCCACGAACACGAAACCCTCGCCCTGGCAGGTCTCGCAGCGGCCCTTGGCCACGTTGAACGAGAAGCGGCCCGCATCGTAGCGGCGGGCACGCGCGGTCTTGGTCGCGGCAAACAGCTTGCGCACGCCATCGAACAGCCCCGTGTACGTGGCCAAGTTGGAGCGTGGCGTGCGACCGATGGGTTTTTGATCGACGCGTACCAGGCGCTTGATGTGATGCAGCCCGGCCGTGATGGTGCCGCCGGTGACTCCAGGTTGTGGCTCCAGCGCATCGACCTCCTCGTCTTCGGACGTGGTCTGCTGCCCGAGTCCCAGCGCCACCAGCTCGACCAGCGCCTGGCTGACCAGGCTGGACTTTCCGGAGCCCGACACCCCGGTCACGCTGGTGAACACGCCGAGTGGGAACGCGACGTCGAGGCCAG
>JBEGTL010000190.1:0-13322 GCA_041179425.1 Pseudomonadota bacterium
CACTGTCCCACACCGACCTGACACGACTTACCGACCGAGAACTTCTCGTCGATGAGCTGGTTGCAGTCGTTGTCGAGACCGTCGCAGCTCTCGATCAGACCTGCCTTACGGTTGGGGTTTTTGTCGACGCAGTCTCCCTCGGCCGTCGTCTGGTCGTCGTAGTCGCAGTCGTCGAGCCGGATGCTGCCGTCGCAGTCGCGATCGACGTTCTCGCCACACTTGTCCATCGCGCCCGGGTGGACGCTCGGGTCGTTGTCGTTGCAGTCGACGTTGGTGCCGGTGCCCAGAGGCCAGCCGTCTTTGTCCATGTCGACGTTGCCGGTCGGCAGGGCGCCCAGCGTGAGCTGTGCCTTGGCGCGCAGCGGAGCGGTCTTGCCGTCCGTGACGGTGATGAAGACCGTGGCCACGCCCTCTTTGTCGGCCTTCACACGCAGGTAGCTGTTGTCGCCCTGGATCTCGGGCTCGCCCACGATGGTGACGCCATCGGCCTCCCAGCTGAAGCTGAGTGCATCGCCGTCGGGGTCCGTCGCGGAGGCTTGCAGCTTGAGCACGGAGCCGATCGACAGGTTGGCCGACAGCGGCGTGAGCGCGAGGTTCTGCGGCGCACGGTTCTGCTTGGCGTCGACGATGGTCACCTCGACCGCGCCGATCGGACCGTACGTCTCGCCATCGAACGCGCGACAGCCTACTTGGTAGCTGCCCACGTTGACGGGCGTGAACAAGGCCTTGTCGCCACGCGCGTTGAGCGTCGGCGCCGCAATCAGCTTGCTGGCGTCGCTGGTGGGGTCGTAGAGGCCCCACTCGATGCGCAGCGCGCTGGGGGCGCTCTCCGCGTCGCTGGCGATCGCGCTGATCGCAACCGCTTCGCCGATGCGTGCGGTCTCGAGATCACGACTCGGCTGACAGCGCGGCGGCGTGTTGCCGTCCACCCGATCGACCACGTCGATGGCGAACACGTGTTCGAGCTTCCGCGTGCCATCCATGGCGCGGTAGCTGACCAGGAAGCGTCCCGCTGCGTTGGCGCTGAAACGTTTGGCGTTGGGCGCGCCCGCGATGTCGGCGAGCGTCGCGTCTTGGGCATCGTCGAGCAGGCTGAATGTTCCCACCTGCGTCCCGCGAACCACGCGCGCCTCGAGCTTGGTGTTCTCGCCGCGAAACAGGTTGATCACCGCGTTCGGACTCGCCTCGATGGCGGCGAGCAAGCTGTCGTCGGTGTCGTCGAAGCCGTTGAGCAGACCGTCACAGTCGGTGTCTGCACTGGTGCTCGCGCCGATCGTCTGGAAGGCCACACGCTCGACGGCGGCCACGCCCAGGTCGTCGACGCTGACCGGATCGAGCGAGGCATCGCCCGGGAAATAGAGCAGGTGCACGCGCGCACCGAGACCCAGCTGCTCGCCGGTCTCTCCCGCAAACGTCACCGCAGTCGCATTGCCGCGCAGTCGCTGCGCGATGTCGGCGAGCTCGAGCAACGGACGTGCATAACGTTTGCTCCCGAGCACGTTGCCGAGCGCGTCGGTGTGCGTGATGGTCGCGCTACCATCGCCGGGCACGTAGAGCGTGGTCGCGGTCATACGCTCCGCGCGCAACACCTCGGTGTTGTCGTGCGCCTCGAGCAGGTCGAGCACCTGCACCGCGCGCAAGCTGCCGGTGAAGCCCGCAGCGCCGAGCAGATCTTGCAGCGACGGGTCGGCGCCGCCGGTGGTGACGAGCGCGCGCACGCCTTCACTCAGGTTGTTGACCGCGGCAAGCTCGATGTCCATCAGCGGCGAGGTCACCACCGCGCGTCCGGTCAGCGTGCCGTCGCACACGCTGCTGCTGGCGGCGTGCTCGAGATGGAGGTCGAGGTCGAGCGACGACTGCAGCGCCGCGTAGATGGAGAAGTGCTGCGCGCGTGCGGTGACGAGTCCGTTCTGCACGTCGAGCTGGACCATCGGCACACGCTGCCAGCGGCCGACCGGATCGTAGACGTAGACGCCCAACCGAGAGGGCGCGTGGGTGACGTCGCTCGGCAGTGGAATCGTCACGCTCGCCGGTGCGGAGAACACCTGCCCGCGCGGTCCAAACCGAACGGCGCTCGCCACACCCGCGGTGTTGGGCATGGCCGGTGCGACGTCGAGCTCGCTCACAGAGACCTTGACGCTGCCCGAGAGGGCGCGTTGTGGCACCGACACGCCAGCTCCGCGCAAACGTGTGGCCTGCGGACTCGAGGAGTACACGCTGCCCCCAGCCTCGCCGTCCACGTCGCCCGAGGCGCGAAGCGTCGACGTGGCCACCGAGATGTTGAGCTCCTGCGTGGCCACCGGCCCGCCCGCCGTGACGGCGCCGCGCACCGTCACGCGGTGCGTGCCCGCCTGCTCAGCAGTGGGGTCCCACTGCAGCATCGAGCCGCGCATGCGCATGCCGGTGGGGACGTCGCCGCTCAGCTCGAGTCCCGCTGTCTTGTTGCTGGTCTTGACGAGGTAGCGGTACGAGTCGCCCGCCAGCACGTAGGTCGGCGGCACGCTCACCATGCGCGCCATGCGCGAAGCGACGACAGGAGGAGTGCCTCCGTCGCTGGCCACGCCGCCGCTGTCGAGTGGCCCGCCGCCGATCACACGCGCGTCGGTCGAGGCGTCGCTCCCTGGAAAGTCAGGGACCTCGACGTCGGGAATCAGGTCTCCGCAGGCAGTAGACGACAGGCCGACGAACAAACACAGCGCGCGACGCAATTTCAAAGGCTTCCCCCGGTGCACGAACTGCCAGCTCGGCTGTGCGCGGACCCTTCTGGGTGAGCAGCAGCGAGCAGCAGGCCGATCGTCCCATGGCAGCCCGTGGGGAGAGAAGGTGCACCCGGATGGAGCGCGGTTTTCGGTCGCACCTGTGGAGAGAGCAGGTCCGCGTGTACGCGCGCGTGGTCGGTGCTGCGCCGCTTGCGTGTTGACGCGAAGCAGCGCTGAGCAACTACCGAGACATACTCACGTGGGCGTCATCAGGCGACTGCCACGAGCTGAGCGCGCAGCTTGTCGCGGGCGACCGCGAGGATCTGACCGGCCCGCTGGCGTGAGACGCCGAGCGCACGTCCGAGGTCGGCCAGGCTCTTGCCGTCCTCCTCGAAGAACTGCTCGCGCACGAGTGCGCGCTCGCGGTCGGACAGAGCGGTCAGGGCTCGCTCGACCGTACGCTCGCAGACGCTCTGGTGCTCGGCCTCGGCAAACGCCTGCTCGGGACCGATGGTGTCGTCGGGGAACTCGACCGGTGATGCGTTGTCGTGCGGAGCGAGGGAGACGTCCCGCGACGACAGGGCCACGTCGACCAGCTCGACATCGTGCTCGGAGACCCCGAGGGCCTCGGCGATCTCGCCCAGGGTGGGCCGACGTCCGAGCCGCTGCGTCAGCGTGCGCTCGGTGCCACGAAGGCGGGCTCGCGCGATGCGGGCTCCTCGTGTGGAGGGCACACCCACGATACGGCGGTTGGCGAGGGCGTAGCGACGAACGCATGCGCGCACCCACCAGCCGGCGTAGCTCGCAAAGCGCGTCTCACGGGCCAGATCGAAGCGGCGGACCGCCTCCATCAGGCCGAGCACCCCTTCGCTGACCAGGTCGTGGGTGCCGAGCCCGTCGCGTGCATAACGCGATGCGATCTGCACCACGAGCCTCATGTGGCTCTCGACGAGCTCGCCCACTGCCCGCGGGTCTCCACGTTGCGCTCGGGTCAAGAGCTCGCGCTCACGATCCGCAGCTAACAGCGGCTTTTCGCCGGCCTTATTGCGGTAGTGCCGCCAATCAAAGTCGGTCTCGCGCACAGTGCCCACCTCCTGGTGACCGAGGCTCTGTGCAGTCGGCGTGCCAACGAACGATCCCTCGCACCAGGCTCCCTACGCGCCGGCCCAAATCCCCGGCCGATCGCTGCGCCGCCCGAAGGATCGTAGGCCGGCAAGGCTTCACGTCCTGGATGGCCACGCACCGAACGGCGCTTTGGACGCGCACTGGACAATCGAGGTCGCGCTTTTGCGCCTCACTGACTCAAGGTCGCCCCAGTGCACGTAAGCACGAGGTCAGTGAACGGTAAGTACCGGGATGCGGCTAGTTCGCACGATGCTCTGTGAGACGCTGCCGAGGAGCAGCCGCTGCACCGCGCCCTTGCC
This sequence comes from Pseudomonadota bacterium, assembly GCA_041179425.1. Taxonomy (GTDB): domain Bacteria; phylum Myxococcota_A; class Polyangia; order Polyangiales; family DASUME01; genus DASUME01. The sequence continues at coordinate 4,124 of JBEGTL010000190.1, forward strand.
GGTAGACCCGATGCACACGAGGCTGGCCCCGAGCTCCTCGGCCAGCGCCTCGATACGTTTGACGGGGTTGCCCCGCACCACGTGGCGCTGCACGCCCTGCCCGCCTGCGGCGGTCGACTCTCCACTCGCGTGCACAAGACCCGCGCTCTGCGACGCGGGGGCTCCCTCGGATACCAGCGCGGCGTCGACCACACGCGCGAGCTCTTGCTCCAGGAAGCGCAGGTAACGTTCCTCTTGCTCTGGTGTGGGCCATGGGGTCCCCAGCGCCGGGTCGCTGTGGCCGTCGTAGATGTCGGGATGCACGTGCACCACGTGCATCGTCGCCCCGAGCCGACGCGCGAGCGACAGCGCGAACACGAGCGCGCGCGTCGCCGGCTCGGAGAAGTCGTGAGCCACCAGAATCTTACTCAGTTGCATGACACCTCCGTGTTCCAGATGGAAATCGTCTTGCGAAACACAGCACGGCCTCCCGTCGACGCCAAGTCGTCGGGTCAAAACCAGACATGGGCGACGTCAAAACCAGACACCCAGCAGACACGTAAAACTGTCTGGTTCCTCGAGAAAAAGAGCGGGAATACGCAGTTTGGAGTCGTGGTTGCGTTGCCCGATGCGCGACGCCGGCGCTACCATCCACCACACCTAACCAACAGCGAGAGCTCATGGCCGAACCACTGAAAAATGTCTCCGCTGTTCCTGTTTCAGCGCGCGTCACGTCTGCTGCCCATGCACCCGTGATCGTCGCGCCGAACAACGAAACATCGGTCATCAAACCCGCAGGTCCCCCACCTCACCGCAAGCCAGGCAGCGTGCTCAGCGATGTACGTGCGGGCCTGATCGTCTTCCTCATCGCGTTGCCCCTCTGCCTCGGCATCGCCACCGCCTCGGGCGCACCCCCGCTCTCCGGTCTCATCGCCGGCATCGTCGGCGGCCTCGTCGTCGCGTTCGCCAGCGGCTCTCCGCTCAGCGTCGCGGGGCCTGCCGCGGGCCTCACCGTCATCACGCTCGACGGCATCCAAAAGTTTGGCCTGCGCACCTTCTTGATGGCGGTGTTGATCGGCGGCGTCGTGCAGATCGCGATCGGACTCGCGGGTGCCGGCAAGCTCGGGCAGCTGGTCCCCAACGCGGTCATCCGCGGCATGCTGGCTGCCATCGGGCTCATCTTGGTGCTCAAGCAGCTGCCCCACGCCGTGGGCTACGACTCCGATCCCGAAGGCGACTTCGCGTTTCAACAGGGAGACGGCCACAACACCTTCTCCGAGCTGTTCTATTCGTTCGAGTACTTCACCGCGGGTGCCGTGCTGGTCAGCGTGCTCGCGTTCCTCGCACTCATGTCGTGGCGCAACTATCCGGGGCTGCCGCTCGCCAGGTTCATTCCCAAGGAGCTGGTTGCCGTCTGCGTCGGTGTCGCCGGTGCGCTCCTCTTCGAGGGCACCGGCATCGAGCTTTCTCCTGAGCACCGCGTGAGCGTGCCGCTCATGCAAGACACCGGCCTCAGTGGCTTGTGGATGCAGCCCGAGTGGAGTGCCATCCGGAGCTGGGACGTGTGGAAGTCAGGCATCACGCTCGCCATCGTGGCCAGTATCGAGTCCCTGCTCTGCCTCGAAGCTACCGATCGCATCGACCCGCTGCGCCGCGCATCGCCACCCAACCGTGAGCTGCTGGCCCAGGGTCTCGGCAACATCGTCTCTGGCGCGCTGGGCGGACTTCCGGTGACGGCCGTAGTCGTCCGCAGCTTCACCAACGTGCAGGCCGGCGGACGCACGCGCCTGTCCTCCATCGTGCACGGAGCGCTGCTCGTGCTGGTCACGCTCGGCTTTGCGCACGCCATCAACTACGTGCCGCTGGCTGCGCTGGCGGTGGTGTTGCTCATGGTTGGCTACAAGCTCACGCCGCCGTCGCTCTACATCGAGGTGTGGCGCATGGGGCGCGACCAGTTCTTGCCGTTCATCACGACGGTGCTGGCCATCTTGGTGACCGACTTGCTCACGGGCACGCTGCTCGGGCTTGGTTTTGCCATCTTTTTTGTGGTCTGGGGGCACTACAGCTCGGCCATCGTCATCACCGACGACGGGCCTCTGCGCATGATCCGTTTTGTGTCGAGCGTCTCGTTCTTGCACAAGGCTCGCCTCAAAGCAGCCTTCGACAGCGCGGTACCGGGCGCCCACGTCATCCTCGACGGGACGCGCGCACGCACGGTCGACCCCGACATCGTCGACGCCATCGAAGACTTTCGACAGACCGCCAAGGTGCGCGGGGTCGAGCTGTCCATTCAACGCAGCGAGTCTGCACTCCATACCTTTTTCCGACATGGGGCAACTGTATGAAAGCCACCGACCTGATGCTGTTGAACAACAAGTCGTGGGCACAAGAACGCAGCGAAGTGGACCCCAAGTTTTTCTCGCGGCTGGTCAACCAGCAGAAGCCGCAGTTCTTGTGGATCGGTTGCTCGGACAGTCGAGTGCCTGCCAACACCATCACCGGGACTGACCCGGGTGAGATCTTCGTTCATCGCAACATCGCGAACGTATGCGTGGCGACCGACCTCAACATGCTGAGTGTTCTGCAATATGCGGTCGAGGTGCTCGAGGTGAAGCACGTGATCGTGTGCGGCCACTACGGCTGCGGCGGCGTGGCTGCGTCGATGGGCAAGAGCTACATGGGTCCGATCAGTCACTGGCTCCGACACATCCGCGATGTCTACGCGCTGCACGCCGAAGAGCTCGACGCGCTGCCTCAGGCACAACGCGTCGACAGGCTGGTGGAGTGGAACGTGCGCGAGCAGGCGCAGAGCCTGGCCAAGTCGTCCATCATTCAGCAAGCCTGGCACAAACGTCAGGGGCCCTGGGTGCACGCCTGGGTGTACGCCCTCAAAGACGGCATTCTCAAGGAGCTCGAGTCGATCGCTCCTGGCGGGCCTATTGCTGAGCCTTACCGCTTGGAGTTCTGACCCCTTACTTGTATTTGCTGGCCGGTCACGTTCCGATCGCAACTCGATTGCGTCGGCAACTCGATTGCGTCGACAACTCGATTGCGTCGATAACTCAATTGGTAGCGTCCCTGCGTGGCCCGGGGGCTGTCTCGACCTTGGCGCTGTGGGCGGGGGAGTGCGCCCTTGTCATCTCCGTCGGGGTCGAGTTCGACTGTGCCGCCGGCCACCGCGAGCACCTTGATCACGCGTCCGCTCTCGGACGGGACCCAGACGCCGCGCGCGCGATCGAGGTAGCCCGAAGGCACCGGCTCGCCGACCGGGAACTTGAGGAAGTTCTCGAGAACGCGGAAGTTCGCGGAAAGACAAGTGGTTGCGGGTGCTCACGGGCGGGGTGTGATGTTGTTTGTGAGAGTGGTCGCAAAGGGCCCCGAGCTCGATGGGCGGCAACGTCCCTGGGCGCCCCTTTCCCCCACGGGCCGGCCCTGCCGATGCGAGGCTCCGAGGCGAGCCTATCACCCGAGTAACAGGCCTCTCGCGTGTGGAGGGCAGAGTGATATCGTGCCTCAATGGCAAGTCCTCAGCGCAAGCTCGCGACCTACGCCGATCTACTGGCCCTGCCTCAAGACACCCACGCCGAAGTACTCGGGGGTGATGTTGTCCTCTCGCCCGCGCCGCTACCTCGGCACTCGAAAGCGCAAGGTTCTGCGCGCCGGTTCCTAGGAGGACCCTTCGACGACGACGACGGTCGCGGCGGCCCGGGTGGCTGGTGGATCTTCGTCGAAGTCGACGTGATGCTAAGTCCGCATGACATTGTGCGCCCAGACCTCGCAGGTTGGCGGCGAGAGCGGCTCCCGCAGCCGGGGCGCGTTCGACCGATCGATGTTGTGCCCGACTGGGTATGCGAAGTGCTGTCCCCTTCAACAGCCGCTCGCGACCGCATCACCAAGCGGCGGCTCTATGCTCACGCCGGAGTCCCATTCTATTGGTTGATCGACCCTGAACTGCGAGCCGTGGAGGCACTCGCTCTCCGCGACGGCGTTTGGGTCGAGCTAGGAGTCTTCGACGAAACGGCCACGGCCCGGATCGCGCCGTTCGAGGCTATCGAACTCGAGATAGGACGGCTGTTCCTACCCAAGGAAGCAGACGAAACCTGAACCGTGGCAGCGCTGAGAGTTCAACACACTTCAGGTCACGAGCATTTGTACGCGGTGCCGTTTGTACCGCGCCAAGGTAGCCGCTGCATGCAGTGGTACCGATCCCTGGATGTGCGTATAGCTCACGAGATCTAACGCCTCATCACGCGTGGCGACGGCTGCGCCGGTTTATGTCGGATCCATGCGACTCCAGCATGAGTTGAGCCCTGCGGCCGAAGCGCTGGCGATGGTCCTGGACGTGCCGCCAGCGCTCGTGACGACCTTGTTTCGCGCCGACACGCAGCTGACGCGGCGCTGGCTCCACGGTGCGGTGCACGATGCGTTGCCGGCCATGCGCGGGCATGTGGTGACCACGTACCACGACTGCGACTGCTCACTCGTCTGGCAGTCGGGCGCCGCACGCGTCTCGGGGCGCGCCAGGCGCGGCGTGATCAACCTGATTCCGCAAGGGCACGACGGGCGCTGGGAGATCGCGGGGCCGGTCGAGGTCTCGCACGTCTATCTGAGCGAGCAACGACTGCAGTCCTGCGCCGACGACATGACCGGAGGGAGCCGCGTAGAGCTGCTCGACCGTGCCGCCTGCGAGGACGCGCTGGCTGCGAGTGTGCTCGAGCTGCTGAGCCGGCCCGGGTTGCTGGACGATGTCAGCTCGCGCCTGTTCGTGGAGCAGGCGTTGGACTTGCTGTGTATCCAGCTGATCCGCGCGCACTCGTCGTTCGGTTCGCTGACGGTCAGTGCGCGGCGAGGTCTGGCCGGCTGGCAGGTCAAGCGCGTCACCGAGCACATGCTCGCCCGCCTGCACGACGATGTCGGACTCGACGAGCTCGCCGCGTTGGTGCAGCTCAGTCGCTCGCACTTCTGCACCGCCTTTCGACTCGCCACCGGCTGCACACCGCACGAGTGGCTGGTGGTCCAGCGCATCGCGCGTGCGAAGCAATGGCTGGCTGATCCCGAGCTGCCGGTCACCGAGGTGGCGCTGGCCGTGGGCTACCAGACACCCTCGGCCTTTGCGGCGTCGTTCCGTAAGCTGGTCGGAGTCTCGCCCAGCACCTACCGCCGCCAACTCTGACACCAGTCTCGTTCCAGACAGCAAGGAGGTTCTATTTCTACACGCGCGTCGATCCTACGCTACTCTCGCTCGACGGCGGAACCTGCAGCATGGAGATGCGAGACACCGGCGATCAGCTTCCTACCCGCCCTGGCTATGCGTTCGGTGACTTCGTTCTGCACACAGCCGAGCGACGGCTCGAGCGTGGCGGCGAGGTCGTGAAGATTGGCGCGCATGCGCTGGATGTGTTGGCGCTGCTGCTCGAGAACGCGGGCGAGCCGGTCACAAAGGAGCAGCTGTGGGAGCGCGCCTGGCCGGGCGTCACGGTGGGTGAGACCAGCCTGCGCTTTCAGCTGGTGGGACTGCGGAAGATCTTGGGTGACAACGGCACGGACGCCCGTCTGATCGCCACGCTGCCCGGCCGAGGCTATACGTTCGTTGCGCCTGTGCGAAGGCTCGCTGCATCAACGCACGTCCCTCTCACCGCAGCGCCGCTGCCGCCACGCCTCACGCGCATGATCGGCCGCGAGCATGAGTTGGCGGAGCTCGCCAAGTTGCTGCATCAGCATCGCTTCGTGAACATCGTGGGACCGGGGGGCATCGGCAAAACCACGCTCGCCACCGCCGTGGCGCACGACGTCGCGCGTGGTTTCCCGAACGAGGTCTGTTTTATCGATCTCGGACCGCTGGCCGACTCTGACGCCGTGGCCGGTGCCGTGGCCACGGCGCTCGGACTGCCGGTCAGTCAGAGCGATCCCACGCCCGGCATCGTCACCTTCCTGAGAGACCGCAAGGCGCTGCTGGTGCTCGACAGCTGCGAGCACGTGATCTCGGCCGCGGCAGATCTATCGCGGGAGGCACGAGGCCGGCGTGGCGCAGATGGCAGCCTGCATCGAGGAACTGCGCGCGGCACGCTACGAACTGCTGACCACGGGCGTACTGTCGGTCATGGCAGAGGGCTACCTGCTGATGGGTCGCACGGACGCAGCGTTGAACACCATCGAGGCTTGCTTGCAGCAGATGGAAGCAAGTGGCGAGCTGGTCCACAACCCGGACGTGTTGCGTCGAAAGGCCGCCATCCTGGCGGCGATTCCGGAGCGCAGGGCCGAGGCGGAGCCGCTTCTGGAGCAGGCGCTCGAGCTATCGCGTCAGCAAGCTGCGCTTGGCTGGGAGCTCAAGACTGCGATCACGCTGGCCGAGCTGTTGATCGAGCAGGGCAGGCACCGTGAAGCACGCGCGCTGGTGGCTCGTGTCTATGAGGCGTTCGACGAAGGCTTTGGGACTGGTGATCTAATCGCCGCACGTCGCGTGTTGGCGCTGACGGCTCCGTAAGTCGGCGACAGTCGCCGCACGTCGCGGACGGCGGTTTGCGGGCGGAGAGCGTAACTACGAGAGCATGGCGATCCAACGCGTGGTCGGCGATACGGACGTGGCGATCGAGCTCCTCTATTGCGGCGTCTGCCACGCGGACTTGCGCGCCGAGCCAGGCGAGGGATCTCTGGGCTACCTGCGCACGAGCTCGTTGGGCGCGTTCGAGCCACCGGCCCCGCGGTGATGCGGTACAGCGCCGGAGACCTGGTGGGCGTCGGACAGATGGTGGACAGCTGTCGACGCTGCGGGAGCTGTAACGAGGGTCTGGAGCAGTACCGCGAGCGCGGCTTCACGCAGAATCGCGGTGGCTACGCAGCCGAGCTCATCGTCGACCAGCACTTCGTGCTGCGCATAACCCACGATCAGCGAGAGCTCGCTGGGGTCGCACCGCTGTTGGGTGCCGGGTCGCCGCCTGGTCGCCGCTGCGTCGCTGGGGCGCGGGGCCTGGCCGGAGGGTTGGCGTCGTGGGCATCGGCGGCTTGGACACATGGCGATCAAGCTGGCCGCGGCGCGGGGGGCACGGGTAGTGGCGTTCACAAACTCGGAGTCCAAGCGCGCAGACGCGCATACGCTCGGTGCGCAGCAGGTCGTGGTCGGTCGTAACAGGGCAGAGATAGAGGCAGCCAGCTGTGACCTGATACTCGATACCGTCGCAGCGGCGCACGATCTCGAGCCGTTCCTCGCTGCACTGCGGCGGGACGGAACGCTCGTGCTCCTCGGTGTGCCCCAGCAGGCTCACCCCGCGCTATCCGCGCGCGGTTTGATCAGCGCGCGCCGCACGCTCGCAGGCTCCGCGATCGGCGGCATCGCCGAGACACAGGAGATGCTGGATTTCTGGGCCCGGGAGCGGATCGCGGCCGACAGCGAGCCGATCGCGCTGGCCGACGCGCGCATGCTGCGAGGTGACGTAAAGATCGCTTCGTAATCGACATGAGCGCGCTGTGACACCGCAAACCACAGCGAGTCTGCGCAATGCGCGAACGGCGCCGCAACGCAGGCGCATGCAGGCTGATGCAACACAACCTCGGAGACAGCATGCTCAGCACACGTCACACAGAGGACATTCTCGCAGCGGGCCAAGCCCGCGCCGCCGCGATGAGTGTTCAGGTCAACATCGCCGTGCTGGACGCGGGCGGGCACCTCAAGGCCTTCGCTCGCATGGACGGCGCGGTGCTCGGATCGATCGACCTCGCCATGAAGAAGGCGACCACCGCAGTGCTGTTCGAGGTCCCGAGCGAGGCGGTCTGGGAGTACTGCAAGCCGGGCGCTCCCGCGCATGGCCTGGAGCTCTCCAACGGTGGCCTCACTCCATTTGCCGGTGGCGTTCCGCTCAAGGGGCCGCGCGGGGAGCCACTCGGCGCCGTTGGAGTGTCTGGCGGCGCGGTTTCTCAGGATCTCGAGATCGCCCTCGCCGCGGTGGCGGCTTTTCAACTCTAACCAGAACGGAGACTCAATCATGCCGAAGACAATCTTGATTACGGGTGCAGGCTCGGGCTTTGCGGAGGCAGCAGCGGTCGGACTCGCCAGGAAGGGCCACCACGTGATCGCCACCGCGCAGATCTCGCCGCAGGTGTTTGCTCTGCGGGAGAAGGCTAAGCAGCTCGACCTCCACAACCTGCGCGTCGAGAAGCTCGACCTGTTCGACGCCTACGACGTGGCGAATGCGCAAGCCATGGACGTGGACGTGCTGTGGAACAACGCGGGCTACGGCGAGAGCGGACCTGTCTCGGAGATCCCGGTGGAGCTCGTGCGCCACAACTTCGAGGTCAACGTGTTCAGGCCGCTCGCGTTCACGCAGGGCTTCATCAAGCGCTGGGTCGCGGAGAAGAAGAAGGCCAAGATCGTCTTCACGTCTTCCGTGGGTGGCCTGTTCACGCCCGCAGGCTGGGGCCCGTACGTCTCGACCAAGCACGCCCTGGAGTCGATGGCAGAAGCCATGCAGCAAGAGCTCGCGGCCTTCGACATCAAGGTCCAGACCATCAACCCAGGCGCGTACCTGACCGGCTACAACGAAACCATGGCCGACACCGCGTTCCGCTGGCTAGACGACACCAAGAACTTCACCAAGCGCGACCAGCTCCGCAAGACCTTCGACGCGCTGCTCGGCCAGCCCGAAGGTCACCTCGACCCCAAAGACATGGTCGACCTCATGATTGACGTGGTGCCCGCCGAAACAGGCAAGTTCCGCAACGTCTTGCACCAGTTCGTCGAGGACCTGATCAAGAAGACACAGGCCGACGCCTGGAACACAAAGATCTGAAACGGGCGTGACCTGGGGAAGGTCGGCGTCTCGCGCTGACTGGTCCACCACGCGACGTCGCGCAGGTGTGAGCACCGCCCCCCCGGATTACAAACTCCACGGATGTACGGACGAGGCGCTCGACTGGGCACGCGAGTTCGAGCGACGCTTGAACGGCGCCGCACCTCGCCGACTCGACCTGACCGCCACGTGCACGCAGTCGAAGCCCAACAGCGCAGAGAGACCAGAGAGGCAACCCAAGGCCCGCGCCACAGCGCAGAAAAGCCGCGCAAAACGAGGGTTTCACGGTGCCCAGCCCACCCCCACCCGGCCGACACGAGGATTTTCAAGTACTTCGCAGGAACGTGGAAGTACGCGGAAGGACAAGTGGTTGCGGCTGCTCAAGGGCGGGGTGTGATGTTGAGTGTGATAGCGGTCCCAGCAGGTGCCGGAGGCGG
>JBEGTL010000191.1:0-13275 GCA_041179425.1 Pseudomonadota bacterium
CTCCGTTCGAAGACGCGCTCGCCAAGCCCCCCGGTCTGCTGACGCCTGCCCAGCTGAGCAACACGTCGCTTGCGGCCGCATGGCTTTCGCCGTTTCGTGCCCAGCTGCGCTCGGGTACGGCTTACCTCACCTCGCTCGAGGCGTCGCCTTCACTCGACGTGGCGGGGCTGCTCCGCGACGTGCCGGGTGTGCACTTCGTCGATCAAGAAGCGCTGTTCAGCGCAGCCTACGGCAGCTTCCGCACGCGGACCCTGGCCATGGTGCTGCTCGGCTTGGGGTTGGTGCTGGTGACGTTGTTGTTGCGCTACCGCAGCCTGCGGGTCTCGCTGCTGGGCATGGTGCCTGCTTTGCTCGGGGCGGCTGCGGCGCTCGGCGTGGAGGCGCTGCGTGGCGTGCCGACTACCCTCATGCACGTCATCGGCGTGCTGCTCGTGTTGAGCATGGGCGTCGACTACGGCATCTACGTGCTGGAGAGCCGGGCGAGTGTCGAAGAAGGAGTGACCACGCTGGGCAGCGTGCTGCTCGCCTCCCTCACCACCGTGCTGTCGTTTGGTCTGCTCGGAATCAGTGCAAACCCTGCGCTGTCGGCGATCGGCTGCACCGTCGGGTTCGGGTTGATGTTCACCGTCTTGGCGAGCCCAGTGCTGCTCGCCTTCGCGCGCGGAGAAGAAGCATGAAAGCGTCTCGCCTAGGTCTGCTGCTGTCGCTCGCGCTGTTTGCCTGCGGCCCCAAGAAGCCACCCGAGGGACCGCTGCCGCAGTACGCGCTGCGCGGGGTGTTGTTGCCGACCGAGCAGCTCAAGCCAGAGTTCACGGTGCAGCAGCGCATTCACGGGGTGTACGCCGGGCACGACTCCACCATCGAGTGCGTGGTGCAGCTGCAGAAGGGCAAGCTGACGGTGGTGGGGCTGACGCCGTTCGGAACGCGAGCGTTTGTCATCGAGCAGACGGGCGTCGACGTGCGCTTCGAGAAGTACATCGATCGCGACCTGCCTGTGCAGCCGGAGGCGGTGCTGTACGACATCCACCGGGTGTTCTTTCGTGCGCTGCCGCCGCGGCAGACCGACGGCGTGAGCGAGGGCCAAGACAGCGGCGATATCGTGCGCGAGCGCTGGCTGGGGGGTCACATCGTGGAGCGGCGGTTCGAGAGCCTGGAGGGGCCCGTGAACAACCTGGTGGTGGTGAGCTTCGACGGGGCTCCTGCACCGGTGATCGCACCTCGCGTTCGCATCGCCAACTCGGCTTACGCTTACTCTTTGGACATCGAGAACACCGAGCAGGTCCCCCTCGGGGGTAGCTATTCACTCGAGGTAGAGACGACAAACAAAAACATCGTGCCGCTGGACGCTCGTCCGTGACAGGTCTCGTCGGTGGCGGGCGGGGTGTCGATGGGCGCTCGTCCGTGACGGGTCTCGTCGGTGGCGGGCGGGGTGTCGATACGGCCAAAAAAAGCGGGTAGCTGGGGGCTGGGCGCTTCGCCCGGGCGGTGGACATGGGGTGGCCGGTGGCGGCGTAGCGCCGCGAGCCGCGGCGAGCGGGATCGAAGCGCGCGGGCCGTGGAGTTCTCCTCGTGGTTGTCTCCACGGGTGGACTTTTTTTGGCCGTATCGACACCCCGCCCGCCACCTAAGACCGCCACGGCCTCGCTTTGGGGTTTTTAAGGAAAGAGGGAGAGGGAGACGAGAGGGAGACGAGAGGGAGATGAGAGCGTGAGGGGTTACTTTGGGGGTGGGATTGGGGGGCGCTTTGTTGGGTACAGGATTCGCTCTCGTAGCTGCTCTGCTTGTTTGCGGCAGCGGACTGAGAGGCGGACTTCTTTGCTGCCGATGACCGCGCACAAGGAGTAGTGGCGCAGGGCGAGGCGGCGCTTTTTTTCGCTTCTTGCGAGCGCACCTAGCTGCTCTGCCGCGCGCGCGACTTCGGCTCGTTGGGCACGCGTCGGGAGGTCTTTGTCGGCGCGGTAGGTGTACGCGCAGCGCCAACGTCTGAGCGCTAGCGCTGGGTCGTTGCCACGTGTTTCGTCGAGCATGGCTTGGCGCAGCGCCGGAACAGACTGGGCAAGCACGGTCGCCTTGCCGTCCGGACAGCGCGGGTCTTGGTCGGGGGTGAGGCCCTTCAAGAACCACTGGCCGTTGCCGATGTCGTCGTAGGTTGCGTGCGCGTACTCGGTGCCGGAGAAAAAGTTGCCGGGACCCCACGCGAGCACGAGCGACGGCGGGCCCTCGTTGGCCATGTAGTCTTCGAACATCTTGACCTTGCCGAAGTGCCTGGAGATGGCGGGGTCGGTGAGGCCCGCAAAGTCCCACAGCTCCGCTTCGGGCATGCCGATTCCGATCACACCCATGTCGCTCGCGAGCACCAGCGGATGGGTCATCTTGAACGGGGCGAGGCGCGCGTCGAGCTCGGCCATGCGGCCACCCTTCACGATGCGGATGGGCACGTCGTAGCCGGTGCCACGCATCCACGAGACGCGCGCGATCTCGAACGGGACGAGCTTGTAGAAGGCGAGCGCGCAGAAGAACAGGCCGAACTGGAGCGAGATGGTGCGCGCGCGGGACGCGTCGCTGCCCCAGGCGACGAGCACACGTCGCACGGCGACGCGCAGGCCGCTGACGCCGACGGCGATGGCGGCGCCATGCAGCGGGGCGAGCAGAGAGAAGAAGCGCCACTCTCGCATCCAGTCGCCGTGCGCGTGATGGGCGAAGTACACGACGGTGCCCAGCAGCGCGACGCAGACGAAGCTGCGGACCGCCGCACGCGCACCGCCCAGCCAGGCGAACGGCAGCGCCCACAAGGTCGCGATACAGAGCGGCCGGAACGTGATCCAGTAGTTGCGGAGGTAGGCATCGCCGTCGAGGAACTCCCAGTCCTTCTTTGCGAAGTAGGTGTTGGGGAACCACTCTCCGAAGTACGCCCTGCGGAATGCGAGATAACCGGCGATAGGCACGAGCGCGACCACGATGGCGATCAGATCGATGCGCCCGGGTTTGCGTCGGTCGACGCACATGTTGAGCAGCCAGCCGCTGCCCGCTGCGGCTGCGTAGAGCGGGGCTTCGGGTCGCGTCAGGGTCACCAGCGCGGTCGACGCACCAAAGAGCACGGCGGTGCGTCGGGTCTGCGGTCCGAGCGCCACGAACGCGAGCAGTCCGATGCCAAAGATCTGGAGGCCCGTCTCGAGGCCACCTTGCACCCAGTGACCGAGGCTGGAGTGGGCGCACGCCACGAGCGGCGCGATGCTGTCTTCGAGCTGAAGCTTGCGACGCTCGGCGGCCGGCCCCCAGTACGTGACGAAGAGCAGAGCCAACGCACCAAATGCAGTGCCGAGCCAACGCACCCACGCCAAGCTGTCGATGTCGAACACCTCGAGTGCGGCCAGCAAAAACGTCCAGGTGGGGTTGCTGAAGCCTTCGGCGACGGCGGACTCGGGAGTGACACGAAAACCGCCGCCCGCCACGAAGGTGCGCGCGTACGCCACCGAGATGCCTGCGTCGTCGACTGGCTCGCGAGGCACGTACTCCGTGAACAGGAGGAGAGCCGCCACCGCGACGAGCATCAGGGCGATGGCTGCACCGTGCTCTCGCTCGCTCTCTGCTTGCGCCCTTGCGGGTCCAGCTTGGTTTGCGTGCAACATCGTGGCCCGGCGCTTAGCGCGTTCGTGGAGCGCGCTCAAGAGTCGGTTCGGCGCGAGCGATGCGAGCGCGAGCGAAGAATGGTCGAGAGCGCGCAGGCAAGGGTGAACGTGACGTGGCCGAAGAGCTACGATCGAGCGAGACCATAACCGTGCACTTTGTGAGCGAGCGTTCGCCTGGGCAGTCCGAGCAGGCGCGCAGCCTCCGATTGGTTGCCGTGCGTCGACGCGAGCGTCTCGCGTAGGATGCGCTCTTCGTAGTCGCGCAGCCGCTCGGGCAGCGTCTTGGGCAGGCCGGGCTTGATCGGCTCATGGAGTGGGTCGGCAACACTTCGCGGTTCTTCTGCGCGCGAGCGAAGCCCGGAGGGCAAAGGCGGCGTGAGCTCTGTCTTGTCGAACAGCGAGTCCGGCAGGTCGTCGAGCTGAAGGTCGCCACTCGCACAGACCACGGCGGCGCGCTCGATGACGTTGCGCAGCTGGCGCGCATTGCCGGGCCACGCGTACGACAGCAACGCGTTCTCTACCGACTCGGAGAGACCGGTGGCACGGCTGTTCCAGCGCGCTTGGCTGTGCGCGAGGAAGTGCTCGGCCAACGGTAAGATCTCTTCGGGACGCTCGCGCAGCGGCGGCACGCGCACCGTAAATGCGTCGAGGCGATACAGCAGGTCTTCGCGGAAGGTGCCGGCGTTCACCATGCCCGGTAGATCGCGGTGCGTCGCCGCCACCAAACGTACGTCGACCTCGATCTCTTTGTTGCCGCCCACGCGTACGATGCGCTTGGTCTCGAGTGCACGCAGCAGAGCCGCCTGCGCTTCGGGCGAGAGCTCGCCCACCTCGTCGAGGAACAGCGTGCCGCCGCTGGCGCGCTCGAACAGACCCGGGCTCTGGCGATCGGCGCCGGTGAAGGCGCCACGCTCGTGGCCGAACAAGGTGGCGCTGATCAGGGTGGTCGCCAGCGCGGCGCAGTTGACCGCTTGAAATGGCCCCTTCTGGCGCGCGCTCTGGGTGTGGACCGCCTGCGCCAGGGATTCTTTGCCACTGCCCGTCTCGCCGAGGATGAGGACCGGGATGGTGGTGCGCGCGGCGGAAGCGACGAGCCCGTGCACGCGCACCATGCTCGGCGCGAGGACGACAGGCTGCGTGGCCACTGTGGGCTCGCTGCGAGCCGAGAAGCGAACACGCTCGTCGCGCGCCTCCGCGGCCGCACGCATGCACTCGGTGACGAGCTCTTCGGCCGAGCTCGCGAGGCCGGGAAACACGACCGCGCCCACGCGGTAGGCTCCCGGAGCGGCGCGGTGCAGCGCGTCTGCGAGGCTCTTCACCTCGAGCTCGCCGGCCTCGGGCAACAACAACAGAGTAAGGTTGGGAGCGTAAGGTTCGACGACGTCGATGGGCCGCAGCACCCTTGCCAGGGTGTTGCTCGGGGCCGCCGTCGAGGCCAGCGCCGCCAAGGCGAACGACCGCCCAAAAAAGCGCGCCCTCACACACTCTTGCTCGACGGCCTGCGCAAACGTGCTGATGGGCGGCGCTTCGCTGCGCGCGGGCGAGGTGGCGCCGGCGACGCGCACCTCGACGCCGCCGAGGAGGACGAGCTGGTCTCCGCCGAGTGTGGCGCGCGTGACGCGTCGTCCCGCAACGACGGTGCCATTGGTGGAGCCGAGGTCTTCGACGACCACTTCGCCGTCGTAGAGTGCAAAGCGCGCGTGCGTACGGGACAGGCCAAGGTCGTCGATGACCACGTCGGATGGCGCGGTTCGTCCGACCAGCAAGGGCCGGCCGTCGCGCACCGCCACCGCCAGGACGCTCTCCCCGAACGCGAACACCAGCGACACACTCTGGACCAGCGGTGCTGGGCGCGCCTGAACCATCTGGTACTGATAAGTGAACGTCATAGGCTCCGACTCGAGTGGGGCGAGCGCGCACGTGGGGGTTTGACCGCGTCAGGATCCTCTATGTACATTCGTCGCCGCGAGTCGACCCATGCCTCCTGAAAACCCGCCGCGTGTCCTCGGCAAACGTTACCGTCTCGGCGAGTTGCTCGGTGAGCGTGCGTCTGCTGCGTCTGCTTCCAGCTCTCGTCTTCCTTGGCAGTCTTCTCCTGTTGGCGGCGTCTCCGGTTCGTTGCCATGCCGACGCGACGACCATCGAGGCGCGCGCGCTGTTCGAGCAGGGCATCGCCAAGACCTCGGACAACCAATGGCAAGACGCTGCGGTGTTGTTCGAGCGCTCTCTTGAGCTCGCCGAGCGACCGGCGACGGTGCTCAACTTGATCGTGGTGTACGAAAAGCTCGATCAGCCATTGCGCGTGGTGCTCATGGTGCAGCGGCTGCTGCAGATTGCCGACCCGGTGCGTCACGAGAGCGAGCGAAAACAGGCGCTCTCGCTCGAGGCCAAGGCGTATCCCAAGCTCGCTCGTCTCAAGCTGATGCTCGTGCCGTCGAGCGCCAGCTTGCGCGTCGATGGCGAACCTGCCGTGTACGTGGGGCCGCAGCGGTTGGTGTTGTCGCCCGGAGAGCACGTGCTGACGGCCGAGGCATTCGGCTTCATGCCCCACGAGTTCCGTGTGTCGATGCAGGCGGCCGAGTCGGCAGAGAGGCGCCTGACGCTGACCATGGCTCCCGATCTCGGTGTGAGGCTCGCGCACGAGCCAGCGCTCGACGCGCTCGACCCACCCCCCGTGGCTGCTTCGGTGGCTGCGGACGGGCCGTCGTTGGTGCTACCGCGCACGACCGCGGCGATCGGCTTTGCGGCGCTCGCTGCTGCAGTGTCGGTCGAGCTCTCGGCGCTGGCCAAGGCGCGTGATCTGAGTCGACACGAGCCTACCGAGTACGCCTATCCGGCGGCGCAGCGTTCGTATCAGCGCACACGCGACGTGGTCGTGCCGCTGGCCGTGACCGGCTCGGTCATTGCAGCGGCCGGCCTGTTGTGGGGGGCGTTGGCCGTGGAGCGTCCACGGCGTCGTGGTCTCGCCTGGAGCGCGCTGGGTGTGAGTGTCGCACTGCTGGCGGTCGGAGCCGTCGTCTGGACCCTGCCGCAGAGACAGATCGGCGATACGTCGCTCGACGCACCCACGACGCAGGAGCCTGGTCTGCTGCTCGTCGCCGGCGCACTGCCCGGTCTGACCTGGTCGCTCGCCGAGTTGATGCGCTAACGGGTGATTCGCGGCGCGGCCTCTCGTCGCAGCCTTGGAAGCCGGAGCAGAAGCTGCTAGCAACGGCTTGATCGCGATGGGTTCAGCAACGAAGAGTTTTGTGCGTGGTGCTGGTTTGCTGACGTTGCTCAGCGTGCTGCTCGTGGCTGGTTGCTTCGACTGGCAGGGCGACCGTCGCGAGCAGGATGAGGCAGGGGTGAGTGCGCCAGACGGAGCGCTGCCGCGCCCAGAGGTCGCCAAGTCCGATGGGGGACCGAGTGCTGTTCCGCCTGCGTCGCCTGCGTCACCGGGCTCGCCTGCGTCGCCTGCGTCGCCTGTGACACCGGCCTCGCCGAGTCCGCTAGTCGATGCTGCGGTGGCGCAGCCCGACGCGACGCCCGAGGTGCCCAAGTGCGTCGTGGGAGTGGCGCTGCTCGATCGTTGCAGACTTCGCTGAGGGTCGATCCACCTGGAGATGCGTACGATGGCTGCACCTCTCAAGAAATGTCTGCTCGGCGTGGCGGCCACGGTCGCCGTGTTGGTGGGGATCCGCAGCGCGGACTCTCAGAACGTCCAGGTGAAGACGTGGAAGGTGGGCGATGTCCTTACCGCCGACGACCTCAACACGAGTTTTATGGCGGCGCAGCGCGGCCAGAGCGCTCTCCCCGACGCAGGCGTAGGCGGGGCCGACTACGCATGGTCTGCCTTCGCTTCCGGGTCTGACTATGCAACGCCTGCGACCGACGGACATGTCGCGCGCTTTACGTTTGCATCTCCCGCCGACGGGTTCGTGTCGGCAACCGCGTTGTTTAGTCTGAGGGTCAAGAACAGCTTCGAGACGGTGAAGGGCGACTGCTCGTACGAGTCTTTACTGGCGACGACGCCCGGCTTTTTGGGGTGTCCGCCGCAGCCCGGTGGTTCGTGCGCGCTGCCTGGGTACACACAAGGCTGGGTGAACGGCAACCTGCCCACCTACAACGGCGCCGGCACGTACCTGAGCTTTCAAGGGATCGCTGCCACGCTGCTGCCTGTCGTTCGTGGCGACAACACGTTCTACCTGAATGGACGCTCCAACTGCCTAGACGTGCTGTGGGGCAACCTGAGCGTCACGTCCGTGTTCGTGCGCGCAGTACTGCCAGCAGCAATCGCCACTCCCTAAGGGGCGCTCGCCTCTGTGGGTTAGGTTCGGTTCGGTGGCGGGCGGGGTGTCGCTACGACCAAAAAAAGCGGGCTGCTGATTGGCGGTTCGCTTCGCGGTGACGGTCGACATGGGGTGTCTGGCTGCCGACGTGCGCCGCGATCGTCGCGGCGCTGAGCGGCTTTGCGTCTTGGTCGGGTCTCGGGTCCTACCCTCCTCGTAGATCAGGGTGGACTTTTTTTGGCCGTAGCGACACCCCGCCCCCAACCCAGCGACACCCGCTCAGCGGCGAGAAGTGGCCAGCGGTTGGCCAACGGTTGCCAGGTGTGGTCAGTGGTTGCCGGGCGCTGCCTTTGAGCGCTGACGTCTGCTGCGCCAAAAAGTGACGTTTTGTCGATTAAACGGGCTATTTGGAGCTTTTTCAGCGCGGCCGCGAGCGTGCGGCGGGAGTTGGATCCGCGGTTGCAATGTGGGGGTCAAGACACTGCGACACAGACTCTCAGAACCATCCAGGAGAAGCTCCATGAACCGCCTTTCGATCGTCCCCGCTGCACTCTCTCTCGTTGTCGGACTTGCTGCTTGCGCAGACGAGAACACCGAGCCGATGCCGTCAGACGGTCAGCCTGACGACCAGGCGATCTACACGGACAACACCGACGAGGCGGGGCCCGTTGGCCGCGGCGATGTCGAGAACATTGGCCTCATCAACATGGCTGGCAGCCGCTGCTCGGGTGTCTTGATCAGCGCGCGCACTGCTCTGACGGCGACGCACTGCGAGCCAGTGGTCGGCGAAGAGATTGTGTACGCCGACGCTCGTTACACGATCAGCGCGGTCAACCAGCCGCCCGCGGAGCTCGCCACGAAGTGGGGGCCCTACGACGTGACGGTCGTGACGCTGAGCCGCGACGTCGTGTATCCGGGCACCAAGGTCAAATACGAGCCTTACTCGTTCGTCGCTTCGCGGAAGATCAAAAAAATCAGACCATCGTCTGCAATGGCGCCGGACCCAATGCCATCGTGAACGGCAACCCCATCAACACCGAAGCGACTGATGGAGCCTCCAACGGCTACCACTGGGGCCCGTTCAAGGTCGTGAACTTCGAGGAGGGGCCGTTCTATCGCGTGGTGCCTGGCGTCGAGCACGGCGACTCGGGCGGCCCCTGCTTCTGGCCGACGAGCAATGGCATCGTGCTGGCAGGACTCAACTCGTCGACCGTCGGCAACTGGGGCCAGCACCCAGAGAGCTCCGCCATCGTCGCCATCGCAGACAACGCGGCAGCAGTCCGCTGGATCCGGTCGGTCACTCGCTGACTCTCTCGGGTGCTCTCGGTGGTGGGTGGGGTGTCGATACGACCCAAAAAAGCGGGCTGCTGGGGGGCCTCGGGTCTTCGCGGGGGCGGTCGACATGGGGTGCCTGGTTGCCGGCGTGCGCCGCGATCGTCGCGGCGCTGAGAGGGCTCGGCCGTTGCACGGTTCGTGAGGCTCACACTCGGTAGTCTCCACCTGTGGACTTTTTTGGGCCGTATCGACACCCCCACCCACCGCGGAGAGCACCCCAGAGGCAGAGCGAGAGCGTCTGCTCTCAGTCTTGGTCTGCTCTCAGTCCTTCTGCTAAATCCACACTACTTCGTGTGCAGACCCGAGAGCTTGACGGACCCGCGTGTGGCGGCGTTTCGGGCCTGGCTGCTCGCAGGGCTGAAGTCGGACTGACGACGACCGGTTGCGCGCGGCGCACGCGCGGCTGTAAAGGGATCACGTGCATGCTGTTTCGCCTTCGATAGCCTGAATGGCATGCGCCAGCTCACCTGCACCGGTCCTCATCAGCTCGCCTGGCTCGACGTTCCGGAGCCTGTTCTTCAGGCCGATACCGACGCCCTCGTTCGTCCCTTGGCAGTCGCGCGCTGCGACATCGACCGCGCGCTGATCGCTGGTGCGTTTCAGCAGCGCGGTGCGTTCGCGGTAGGTCACGAGTGCGTGGCCGAAGTGATCTCCCTGGGCGACTCGGTGCAGCACCTCGCGCTAGGACAGCAGGTGGTGGTTCCGTTTCAGCTCAGCTGTGGCGAGTGTCCCGCTTGTCGGGCGGGTCACAGCGCCGTCTGTGCTGCCTATCCCATCTTGTCGGACTACGGAATGATGCCTCTGTCAGGCGTCGAGTACGGTGGCATGTTGTCGGATGTCGTCCGCGTTCCCTTCGCGAGTGCGATGCTGCAACCCGTGCCAAGGGGCCTCGACCCGGTCGCGCTCGCCAGCGTCTCGGACAACGTAGTCGATGGCTTTCGTGCAGTCGCTCCGCACCTGTCGACACATCCGGGGAGTGAGGTGTTGATCGTGAGCCACGGCTCTCCCAGCATTCCGCTCTACGCAGTGCAGGCAGCCCTCGCGCTCGGCGCGAGCCGCGTCGACTTCGCGTGCAAGATCGAGGAGGAGCTGGCACTCGCCGAGAAGCTCGGCGCGCGCGTCATCCGCACCGACTTCGTCAAGCGTGCCGACCAGTATCCCATCGTGATCGACGCCGGCGCGACCCGCGAAGGGATTGCCTACAGCATCGCATCGACTGCGCCCGCAGGGACGCTGCAGGTGGTGGGCGTGTATCCGGGCGAGACGGCGCTGCCGCTCATGAAGATGTACACGCGGGGCATGCGCGTGGAGATCGGGCGCTGCCACGCGAGCGCCGAGGTGCCGCGCGCGCTCCCGCTCATCGCGTCTGGCAAGCTGCGTCCGCAGGAGGTCACCACGCGTGTGGTGTCTTGGGAGGACGCTGTCGAGGCCTATAAAGAGCCGGCGATCAAGCTAGTCCTCTCTCGGGGGGCTCAGGTCGCTCGCCTCTGAGGGTGGGTTCGTATCGGTGGCGGGCGGGGTGTCGATACGGTCGCTCGCCTCTGAGGGTGGGTTCGTCTCGGTGGTGGGCGGGGTGTCGATACGACCAAAAAAAGCTGGTAGGCGGCCGTCGGTTCGCTTCGCGGTGGCGGTCGACATGGGGTGCTTGGTTGCCGGCGTGCGCCTGCGATCATCGCGGCGCCGAGCGGTCTCGGCAGGTGCACGGTTCGTGAGGCTCACACTCGGTGGTCTCCACGGGTGGACTTTTTTTGGCCGTATCGACACCCCACCCACCACCGGTCCGTCTCCACGCCTCAGGTCTCGCTTGTGGGGTTTTACGGAAGGACAGCGAGGAGAGGAGAGCAGAGCAGAGGAGAGGAGAGTGGAAGTTGCGCGCGGCGATGGGCTTCTGGTCGGCTAGCCTTCAGCGATGCCCTTCGTCAGAGTCGCCGCCGCGCAGACACCGGAGATCCGCGAGAGTCTCGACGAGGCTCTCGACTGCTTGGCTGATTTCGCGTGCCGGGCAGAGGCCGCTGGTGCGTCGCTACTCTGTTTTCCGGAGGGCTTCCTGCAGGGCTACCTGCTCGACGACGAGACCGCCCGACGTTACGCACTGGACCTTGCGTCGCCGGCCTTCGCCGCGGTGCTGGACAGGTTTCCGAAGACCGGTCCAAGCCTCGTGGTCGGTCTGATCGAAGTGGAGGGAGGTCGGCGTCTCTACAACACCGCCGTCGTGGTCGAGCGCGGCGTCTTGATCGGCCGGTATCGCAAGACGCACCTCCTGCGCGGCGAGGCGCTCTTCACTGCAGGCACACAGAGCCCAGTCTTCGAGGTCGGCGGGCTGAGGTTCGGGATCAACATCTGCTACGACACCAACTTCCCAGAAGCCGCCCGCAAGGTCGCCGACGGCGGCGCGCACATCATCGTCTGCCCGGCCAACAAACGGACCGGGTGGGGGTGGGGTGTCGATACGGCCAAAAAAGTCCACCCGTGCAGACGTTCGAGAGTGAGCCTCACGAACGTGACGACCAACGACTCCGCTCACCGCCGCGATGCTCGCGGCGTCCACGGGCACCAGCGACCCCATGTCGACCGGCAGCGCGAAGTGAACCGAGAGAAGTTACCCGCTTTTTTTGGTCGTATCGATACCCCACACCCACCCGAAGGACGCCGCACCCAAAGGAGTCACTCAGAGGCGTAGGGCTCAAAGCGGCGGCGTTTCGACGACAAGAGCATTTTTTGGAACTCGTTGTCGTCGCGCCAGACGTCGCCCGCCAGCACGCTGATCACGCCCTGCTTGATGGCCGGTAGAGGGTCCTTGGCGAAGAAGATGTTCTCCACGATCTTCGTCTGATAGAAGGCGCCCACCAGACTGCCGAACACCGTGTACGCGACCGCCATGTGTTCAGACACCGGACGCGTCAGCTCGGGATCGTCCTCGCGCCCCTCGCGCAGTGCCACGGCGAGCACGTCGGCAAACTTCTCGCCGCCCAGCATCGCAAGCGACACCCCTGACGAGAACACCGGGTCCAAGAACAGCGCTGCATCGCCCAGACATGCCCAGCGCGAGCCCCGTGTCTTCACGTTGCGGTAGCTGAAATTTCGGATGATCCGCAGATCGCTCTTGGGGCAACCCTTGGTCAGTCGCTGCAGCATCGGCGACGCGGTGTACGTCTCCTCGAACAGCTCGTTGCTGATACCACGCTTACGCGACACCACGCCCACACTCACGCGCTGCCCCGCGAGCGGGATCACCCACACCCAGCCCTCTTCGATGATCAGGATGCGAATGTTGCCCTTACCCTCGACGGCAAGCTCGTTCCACACTTCGTCGGACAGGGCCTCGAAGTGCCGGAACACGGCGGCCAGACCAAAGTCTTCGATGCGCCGCATCGACTTCTCGCGGTGCGCCAGCAGTGCGTCTTGTCCCGTCGCGTCGATCACGTAGCGAGCGCGCAGGGCCCCGCTGCTCGTCTGCACCGTCACGCCCGACGCGTCAGGCTCGATCTGACTCACGCGCACGCCTGGCCAAAAGTCTGCACCTTCCCTGATGGCGGCATCGAGCACGGCCTTGTCGAACTTGGCGCGCTCGACCTGATAGGCGTGGCTCGGTGTGCCCGGCAGACCCTCGTTGAACAGGTAGACGGAGTGATCGTTGATGCGCTCGTCGAAGAACTCGGCGCCGCCCTTGTACAGGAAGCCAAGCTCCTTCATGTCGAGCCCCAGTCGATCGAACAGCGCGAGGTCGCACGGCAAGAGGGACTCGCCGATGTGAAAGCGTGGGAACTCGTCCTTGTCGACCACGGTCACCGACACGCCCTGCTTCGCGAGCAGCGCCGCCGCCGTGGCGCCGCCGGGACCAGCGCCGATGATCAAGACATCGCTGTCGCTCATTAGACCTTACCCAAGATGAGAGAAGTGTTGATGCCGCCAAAGGCGAAGTTGTTGCTCATGGTGATGTTGGGCTTGTCGTCGCGCGGCAGCTTGCCCACGTAGTCGAGCTTGGCGCAGCGCTCGTCGACTTCGTCGAGCGTGCGGTTGGGGGCGATCCACCCTTCGCGCAT
>JBEGTL010000192.1:0-13253 GCA_041179425.1 Pseudomonadota bacterium
CTCGCTCGTCGTCGGCTACGACAGCGCGCTGTTTCGTGAGACCACCATCGAGCGCTGGGCCCTGAGCTTCGGCATCCTGCTCGCCGCCGCACTGCACGACGCCGAGCTGCGCGTCGATGCGCTGCCACTGCTCTCGAGCAGCGAGATCACGGCGCTCGAGCTGGTGTGCGTGGGGCGTGCCAGCGACGAGCAAGACGAGCCCGTGCTGCTGCGCTTCGAGCGCTTTGCTCGCGAGCTGCCCAACGCGGTCGCCGCGCGTCATCGCAATCAGACACTCAGCTACGGCGAGCTCGATGTGCGCGCCACGCAGCTCGCGCGCCACCTGCGCACGCAGGGTGTCCGCGCCGAGTCGATGGTCGCCGTGTGCCTGCCGCCTTCGCTCGACGTGCTCGTCTCCATCCTCGCCATCTTCAAGGCAGGCGGCGTGTACGTCCCGCTCGACCCCACGCACCCCCGCGCGCTGGTCGCGATGATCGTCGAGGAGACCAAGCCCAAGCTGGTGCTCACGCACGCGAGCTTCGCCGGCAACCCGCTGCCCGACGACGCACCCTTACTGTGTCTCGATCGCGACTTTGCGCTGGTCGAGCAGGCACCCGTCGACACAACGTTGCCCGCGCCGCAGGTCGAGCAGTCCGCGTACGTGCTGTACACGTCCGGCACCACCGGCAAGCCCAAGGGCGTGCTCGCGACCCAAAAGAACCTTGCGCACTACCTCAAGGTCGCGCGTGAGCGTTTTGGTTTCCGCCGCGAAGACACCTTCTGCTCGTTGGCTCGCTACACCTTCAGCATCAGCTTCTTCGAGCTGCTCTCGCCGCTGGCGACCGGTGCGAGCGTGGTGCTGCTCGACCGCGACGAAGTGCTCGACCCCACGCGGCTCTGCGCCGTGCTGGAGCAGGTCACCGTCGTGCACGCCGGCCCCAGTCTGCTCGGCAACCTGTTCCGCCACCTGCGCGCCAACGATCGCACGCGCACGTTCGCCAACCTGCGCCACGCCTCGTCGGGCGGCGACATGGTTCCGCCGCACCTGCTCGAAGAGATGAAGCAGATGTTCAACGAGGCCGAGCTGTTCGTGATCTACGGCTGCACCGAGATCAGCTGCATGGGCTGCGCCTACCCCGTGCGCCGCAGCAGTGTGGCCACGCGCAGCTTCGTAGGTCGTCCGTTTGCGGACGTCACGGTTCGCGTGCTCGACGAGCACGGCAACCTGGTCCCGTTCGGCGTGACCGGCGAGATCTATTTTGCGGGCAAGGGTGTCGCGAGTCGGTACCTGGCGCGGCCCGAGCTGACGTCCGAGCGCTTCGTGTGCTTCGACGGACAACGCTTCTATCGCACGGGCGACCTCGGTCGTGTGCACGCGGACGGCAACGTGGAGATGCTCGGCCGTCGCGACTTCCAGGTGCAGCTGCGCGGCATCCGCGTCGAGCTGGGCGGCATCGAGGCGACCGTGCGCGAGCTTGGGCTGGCGGCGCAGTGTGTGGTCATCGCGGCGGCGCGCGACGAACAGGACGTGCGCCTGGTGGCGTTCGTGGTCGAGCCTCAGCTGCCCGACGCCGCATCGTTCCGCAAGGCGCTCGCCGCGCGGTTGCCCGACTACATGCTGCCGCAGGGCCTGGTGGTGCTCGAAGCCATGCCCGTCACCGCCAACGGCAAGCTCGACCGCATGAAGCTGCGCGAGCTAGCGTTCCAGGCGCCGCGCGAGGGCGGCAGCAAGCGTGCCCCCGAGGGCGTGGCCGAGCAGGCTGTCGCCGCCGCGTTTGCCACTGTGCTCGGTGCGAGTGAGGTAGGCAGAGACGACGACTTCTTCGACTTGGGGGGGCACTCGCTCAGCTGCGTGCTGTTGATGGAAGAGCTGCAAAACAAGCTCGGCATCAGTGTGTCGCCCGGTCTGTTGTTCGAGCACACCACCGTCGCAGCCTTTGCCAAGGCCATCTACGCAGGCTCCGAGGCGACCCAGCGTCCCATCCTGCTCAGTCAGAGTGCGGACAAGCCCGCGCTGTTCATGCTCTTGGGGGTGCACCTGTACCGCGAGCTCGCGCGTCGTCTGCAAGACCAGTACTCGGTCTACGGCGTGTACGCAGGCAGCGAGCTCGCTCTCTTCGAGGGCGGCGAGGGCCCCTCGGTGACCACGTTGGCCGCCGAGTACGTGGGGCTGATCAAGCGTCAGCAGCCAGAGGGACCGTACCGCGTCGGAGGCATGTCGTTTGGAGGCATCGTCGCCTACGAAGTCGCGCAGCTGCTGCGCAGCGCTGGCGATGAAGTGGAGCACCTCTTGTTGATCGACGCGGTGCTGCCCGAAGCACCCATCGCCAAGGTGCTGCGCTTGGCCAAGATGCCCAGCATCGAGCTGGCCCGCGAGCTGCAGCAGCGCCTGCGCGCGCGCCTGGTCGCACAAAATCAAGAGCCCGTCGTCGACGGTCTGGTGCAGTCGCACGAAGACGAAGCGCTCAACACGCTCGAGGAGCAGCGCCAGGCTTCGTACCGCCACGCGGCTCGCGAGTATCGCCGCTCCATCGAAGCGTTCCCCGGGCGCACGACGCTCATCGTCGCAGGCAAGCGTCTGCAGGGCGACAAGCTGCTCGACCCACGTTGCGGCTTTGCCGAGCTGATCACGAAGCTGGTCGTGCACAAGGTGGCTGCGACGCACCTCGGTCTGCTCGAGCCAGGCGCCGTGGGCGAGGTCGCGCGCTGCGTGCTCTCCGACATGCGCCTTGTGCACGAGAGCGACCACGCGGCACTGCGCACCGTCGCCTGAGCGCCGTCTACAGACTCTCTGCATGAGCGTGTGTCTCCCGACACCGCTCTGCCCGTAACCATCGAGATAGTCCGCTAGCTGATCCATTCTGGAGGTCATCGTGAGTTCCATCGACAAAGCGTCGCTCGGTATCAAGCGTGTCGACTCGCTGCACTTCTTCGTCGGCAACCTCGAGCGCAGCCGCGATCACTACCTGAGCCGTCTCGATTTCGTGGA
This sequence comes from Pseudomonadota bacterium, assembly GCA_041179425.1. GTDB lineage: Bacteria > Myxococcota_A > Polyangia > Polyangiales > DASUME01 > DASUME01. The sequence goes on from JBEGTL010000192.1 coordinate 2,969, forward strand.
GACCGCGGTGGGCGCGCCCGACTTTCAGCAGCAGCACCGTTCGCGTGCGAGTCTGCTCGAGGCGGGCGACGTACGCTTCGTGTTCATGTCGCCCACGGCGACGGAGGGCGAGAGCTTTGGCTGGCTGCAGAACCACCCCGAGGGCGTAGGCCGTGTGGTGTTCGAGGTACAGAGCGCAGCGCGCGCGTTCGAGCTGCTCAACCAGCGCGGCGCGACGCCCATCTCGGGTGTCGAGCAGGGCGTGGTCGAGGGCAGCGAAGTGCGCTGGTTCGACATCGCGACGGCGTTTGGCGACACGGTGTTTCGTTTTGTGGAGCGCGCGGGCGACACGGGAGGGTTGTTCCCCGGCATGGTGCGCAACAGCTACGTGCCACGCGGTCGTAACCGCTTCGAGATCTCTCAGATCGACCACCTGACGAGTAACTTCCTGACGCTGAAGCCAGCCATCTTGTGGATGCAGGAGGTGCTTGGCCTCGAGCAGTACTGGGGCATCGAGTTTCACACGCAGGACGTGACGGGTGCTGCTGCGTCGGGTGGCTCAGGGTTGAAGTCGATCGTGATGTGGGATCCGCAGTCGGGGATCAAGTTCGCGAACAACGAGCCGGCGGCACCGTCGTTTCATGCTTCGCAGATCTACAAGTTTTGCGTCGATCACCGAGGAGCGGGGCTGCAGCATGTGGCACTGTCGGTGGGCGATATCGTGAGCGCGGTGGGCTCGATGCGGGGGCTGGGCGTAGAGTTCATGCCGACGCCTCGGACGTACTACGAGATGTTGCCTGCTCGCGTTGCTGCCTTGGGGATCGAGAAGCTAGATGAGTCTGTGCAGACTTTGCAGGATCTGGAGATCTTGGTAGATGGCGCTGGGCCGGGTAGCTATCTTCTACAGATTTTTCTGCGCGAGGCTTCTGGGCTGTTTGGCGATAAGGGTGCTGGGCCGCTGTTCATCGAGCTGATTCAGCGGAAGGGTGATCGCGGGTTTGGCGCTGGTAACTTTCGTGCTTTGTTTGAGAGTATTGAGCGTCAGCAGTCTTCTTCTGGTCTCTCTGATCGGTCTGGTCGGGCTGCTTAATCGCGCTCTTGTTGCGCTGCCGGTCGCTTGTTGCGTTGTCGGTCGCTCGTTTGTTGCGGTGGAGATCGGGGCGGCCGGCCGCCTGCGGGAAGCATGTCTCCGTGCTCGCAAAGCCTGCGCGCGGAGACACGCTCCCCTCCGGCGCAAACCGATTTCGCAGACGAAATCGGTCGGGCACACGCTCTCCTCGACGGGATCCGGTGTGCCGGGCCGGAGACGTGCTGTGGCGGCGGGGGGCGGGCTGCTGAACACGCTGATCGGCAGACGCTTTGCTGGGTAGGGTGGGTCCGTCTCTCTTTTTTGGGGGGGTTTAATTCGGGACTTCGCTTCGCTGGTCCTCGACGAGAAGACTTCGGTTCGCTGGTCCTCGACGAGAAGACTTCGGTTCGCTGGTCCTCGACGAGAAGACTTCGCTTCGCTCGTCTGTGACGAGAGTGGGTCTCTGCGCTCGGACTTCGCTTCGCTCGTCTGACTCGTCGACTCGTCTTGTCGGGGCTCGCTGTGGTGGCTGGGCGGCTGGCGGTGCGCGGGGCGTTGCTGTGGGGGCGGTTGGGGTTACTTGGCTGGGGCATGAAGGTGCTTACGGCGGTGTTGGTTTGTTGGCTGGGTGGGTGCAGCTCGCTTTATTACGCGGGGCTGGAGAAGGTGGGCGTTCCCAAGCGGGAGCTGCTTACGCGGCGGGTGGAGGGGGCTCGGGATGCGCAGGAAGAGGTGAAAGAGCAATTTAGCTCTGCGCTCGAACGGTTTCGGGCCGTGGTGAATGTGCAGGGAGGGGAGCTCGAGACGCGCTACGACAGCATGCGGTCGGAGCTCGACAAGAGTGAGAAGCGGGCGGCGCGGCTCGACTCCAAGATCGACGATGTACAAGACGTCGCGGAGGCACTGTTCGAGGAGTGGGAGGACGAGCTCGACCAATACAAGAGCGCCAGTCTGCGCAGCTCGAGCGAGCGACGGCTGAACGAGACCAAACGGAGCTACGCGCCGATGATCCGCGCCATGCGTCGCGCCGAAGGGAGCGTCGAACCCGTGCTCAACGCGTTTCGCGACGTCGTGCTCGCACTCAAACACCAGCTGAACGCGCGCGCGATCGGGAGCATCAAGGGCGAGCTGGCGAGCGTGGAGCGGGAGCTCGACGCGCTGGTGAAGGAGATGAATCAGTCGATCCAGGAGGCGAGCAAGTTCCTGACCACGCTGGAGCGCTCGCCCGAGGGCTGAGTGCGTGGCGCGATTCGTACGCCTGCCGAGCAGCGCTTTGCGACCCTCGTGGGGTGACACGCTCAGGGTGAGACGCGGTGCGAAGCGGGTGGTCGCGCAAAACAACGGGGACGCGGGCGGCTACTCATGGTGAGGACGTGCTCGCGGCTTGGGGTAGGCCTGAGGCGATGCACGGGACTAACCATGAATACTCGTGCTTTTGTTGCTCTCTTTTTGGGTCTGACCTTGCAAGTGGGCTGCGGCGATGACGACCACGCCGACTTTACGCGGAATGGTGATGGGACTGGTTCGACCTCGGTGATCCTCGACAACAGCAACGGCACGAACGGGGGTCCGCGGATCGTTGGCAATGGTCAGCGTGTGGACGAGAGCCGCAGTGTCTCTGGGTTCGTACGCGTGAGCTCGTCCAGTGCGCTCGACGTGGAGGTGAAGCAAGACGCAGCGTTCTCAGTCACGGTGTCCATCGATGCCAACTTGCTCGCGCAGGTGACTACGGAGCTGCAGGGAGACACGTTGGTGATCACGACCAAAGGCTCGTTCGAGACCAAGCTTGCGGGTCCGCAGATCCGCGTCACGCTTCCGCACCTCGTTGCGGCCAACAGTCAGGGCGCAGGCGACCTCTCGGTGGCCACCGTCGAGACTGAGGAGCTCTCCCTCGGCACCAGCGGCTCCGGTGACGTGCAGTTCGAAGGCTCGGCGCCCAAGCTCGTCATCCACACCAGCGGGTCGGGCGACGCGAGTCTGCAAGGTGCCGCCCCCGACCTCGCGATTCGCACCAGCGGCTCGGGCGACGTCGACGCGACCAAGCTCACCGCGACCACGGCATCCGTGAGCAGCAGCGGGTCGGGCGACGTGGCGGTCACGGCGACCGGCACGGTGTCGACCAACCTCAGCGGTTCGGGCGACGTGGACATTCACGGCGGCGCAGCAGTGTTGGCGGGCACGCGCTCTGGCTCGGGTCAGGTGCGTCACGACTGAGCCGCCAGCGCTCTCGCTCGAGTCGCGCTACGGACTTAACGTTGCGCCAGCTCGTGCTTCGCAAGCGTGCGCCGTGCGCGCTCGTACCCGCTGACTCTCGAACGAACAGTCCTGCGGCGTGGTCGACTGATCGACCCCTTCACGCGTAGCCACGAACCCGTCCCCGTCAGGCGCGCGCTGAGGCGTCCAAAACACGGTTGGATACACCCGCGAGTACATATCCCGAGGCTGCTCGCCGCGAAGCCGCTCGTGAGGCGACCAACGACAATGAAAGAACGCGATCTGCCCGCACCCCTCGAGCCGATAGCCTCCGGGACTAGGAGCCAGCCGAGCAGAAGCACAGTCAAACTGAGGAGCAAAACTCCGAGCCCCGATCATCGCGCTCCCACACCCACCAACGGCCCCCACCAGCGTAAGCGCAAGGGCCGCAGACACAGCCCCCCGCCACCCCGCCCGTCCAACGACAACTGTCATAGATCCAAGCGTCCCGCACAAAACACCGACAAACAACGCGCGGCATTACCCATCACCCCAACCCTGTCTCCGCGTCTCCGCGTCTCCGCGTCTCCGCGTCTCCGCGTCTCCGGCGTTCGAAGACTGCGAGAACGGGAGATCGCGTACGGGCACGGGCACGGGTACGACCCAGACCCACAGACGAGCGAAGCGAAGTCTTCTCGTCAGCACATGAGCCGAGGCGCGCAGAACTACAGCCTTCTCGCCCCAGACGAGCGAAGCGAAGTCTTTCTCGTCAACGACGAGCGAAGCATCGAGGTTCAGCCCTCTCGCCACAGACGAGCGAAGCGAAGTCTTCTCGTCAACCGCGAGCGAAGCGAAGTCCCCGAAACCCCCAACCCCAAAGAGGACTGACCCTCAACCTACCCAGCACACGTCTGCCGAGCACCGTGTTCGTCCACACCGAACGGCGCCCAGCGCACGTCTTCGGCCCGGCACACCGGATCCCGTCGAGGAGAGCGTGAGCCCGACCGATTTCGTCTGCGAAATCGTCTGCTGCGCAGAAGGGACTATGTCTGCGCGCGCAGGCTTTGCGAGCACGGAGACATGCTCCCCGCAGGCGGCCGGCCACAACGATCTCCACCGCCCCAAGCGAGCCGCAAGCGAGCCCAAGCGAGCAGGCTCACGTCTGTACGGGAGCAGGCAGACCCGAAGCAGCAGAAACCCGACGCTTACTAAACCGATCCAATGCCAAGTAAACCACAGGAGTCGTATACAGCGTCAACATCTGCGAAACGATCAGCCCACCAACAATAGAGATACCAAGAGGACGACGCAGCTCAGCGCCAATCCCCGTCCCCAATGCCAGAGGAAGACCTCCAAGCAGAGCAGCCATTGTCGTCATCATGATCGGTCGAAACCGAAGCACAGATGCCCGAAAGATCGCCTCCCGCGCTGACAACCCCTCTTCTCGCTCCGTCTCGATCGCAAAGTCGATCATCATGATCGCGTTCTTTTTTACGATCCCGATTAACAAGATGATCCCGATCAACGCGATGATGCTCAGCTCTGTCTTGAAGTACAGCAAAGCCAGCAACGCGCCTACGCCTGCAGACGGCAACGTCGACAAGATCGTGATCGGGTGAATCAGACTCTCGTACAGCACCCCCAGCACAATGTACACGGTGAGCAGCGCCGCCAAGATCAGCAAGGGCTCACTCGCAAGCGATGCGCGGAACGCTTGTGCCGTCCCCGCGAAGTCTGCCTTGATGCTCGCAGGCAGCCCGATCTCGCGCTCTGCCTTGTGAATCGCATCGACGGCCGGGCCGAGTGCACCCCCGTCGGCCAGGTTGAACGACAGGGTGACCGCGGGGAACTGACCCTGGTGGTTCACCGACAACGGCATCGCGCTGACAGACACCTTGGCAATGCTGCGCAGCGGCACCTGCGAGCCCGTCGACGAGCGCACGTAGATGTGGTCGAGTGCGTCGGGGTGCTGTGCGTACTCCGGCTTGGCCTCCATCACCACGCGGTACTGGTTACGCTCGGTGAACAGGGTGGCGACCTGACGCTGCCCAAAGGCATCGTACAGCGCCTCGTCCACCGCTTGCGGCGTGATGCCCAAGCGCGAAGCGGTATCGCGGTCGATGGTCACGTCGAGCGACAGGCCCGCGGTCTGTTGATCGGTGTTGACGTCCTTGAGCTGCGGCAGCTTGCGAAACCGCTCGAGCACGCGCGGAGCCCACGTGCGCAGCTCGGTGAGGTCGGCGTCTTGCAGCGTGTACTGGTACTGCGTACGCGACCCGCGCCCGCCGATGCGAACGTCTTGCGCGGCCTGTAAGAACAGACTCGCGCCAATCACCCGCCCGGTCTTGGGCCGCAGCCGTGCGATCACCTGCTCTGCGCTCGCCTTGCGAATGCCCAGCGGCTTGAGCGCCACGAACATGGTCCCGGTGTTGCTGCTCGAGCCGCCCATGCCGCCCATGAACGACACCATGTGATCTACATCGGGGTCGGCGAGCACGATGGCGTTGAGGCGCTCTTGGCGCGTGACCATGCTCAAAAACGAGGTGTCCTGCGGAGACTCGCTGAAGCCCATCAACATGCCGGTGTCTTGCTGCGGGAACAAGCCCTTGGGCACCTCGCGGTAGAGGTACACGGTGAGCACCAACGTGGCGAGCGTGACCAGGAGCATCCAGACGGAGTGCCGCAGCACCACCGCCAGCGATCGTTCGTAGCCGCGCGCGGCGAGCGACAAGCCGCGCTCGATGAAACGATACGAGGCGCCGTGGGTGCGCTGCGACTCGGCGCGCAGCAAGCGCGCGCACATCATCGGCGTGAGCGTGAGTGAGATGACCGCGGAGAGCGCGATCGCGATGCTCAGCGTCATCGCGAACTCACGAAACAGTCGGCCCACCACGCCGCCCATTAGCAAGATCGGGATGAACACGGCCAGCAGCGAGACGGTGATGGAGACGATGGTGAAGCCGATCTGACGCGCTCCCTTGAGCGCGGCGTCGAGCGGCGTGTCGCCTGCCTCCAGGTAGCGGACCACGTTCTCGGTGACCACGATGGCGTCGTCGACCACGAAGCCGGTGGAGATGGTGAGCGCCATCAGCGTCAGGTTGTTGAGGCTGTAGTCGCACAGGTACATCACGCCAAACGTACCCACCAGCGACAGCGGCACGACGACGCTGGGGATGACCGTCGCACGCCAGCTGCGCAGGAACAAAAACACCACCAGCACCACCAGCACGACGCTCAGCAGCAGCGTGCGCTCCACGTCTTCGACCGAGCCACGAATGGTCTGCGAGCGGTCGGCGGCGAGCTCCAGCTTGATGGCGGGCGAGATGCTCGCCTGCAGCGTGGGCAAGAGCGCCTTGATGTGCTCGATGACCTCGATGATGTTGGCGCCGGGTGCGCGGCGCACGATCAACAACACGGCGCGTTTGCCGTCGCTCCAGGCTGCGACGCGGTTGTTCTCGACGCTATCGAAGGCGCGCCCCACGTCGCGCAGGCGCACCGGCGTGCTCTCGCGGTAGGAGACGATCAGGTCTTCGTATTCTTCGGCGCGCAGCAGCTGATCGTTGGCCCCGATCGCGAACCGCTGGCGCGCGCCCGACAGCGCACCCTTGGCCTGGTTGGCGGTGCTGGCGGCGATGGCGGTGCGCACGTCGGCCATGGAGAGCCCGAGCCCCGCCAGCGCCTCGGGGTCGAGCTGCACGCGGATGGCGGGCTGCTGGCCGCCGCCTACCATCACCTGTCCCACCCCCGACACCTGCGAGATGCGCTGCGCCAGCACCGAGTTGGCGGCGTCGAACAGCTGACCGAGCGCCAGCGTGGGAGACGTGAGCGAGAGAATCAGGATGGGCTGATCGGACGGATTGACCTTACGGTAGTTGGGGCGCGAGGGCAGGTTGGCGGGCAGGTCTCCCGCCGCGGCATTGATGGCCGCTTGCACGTCGCGCGCAGCGGACTCGACATCGCGGTTCAGGTCGAACTGGAGCGTCACGCCGGTGTTGCCGAGCGAGCTCGACGAGGTGATCTCGGTGATGCCCGCGATGCGGCCGAAGCGACGTTCGAGCGGCGTGGCGACCGCGGCCGCCATCGTCTGCGGGCTCGCTCCGGGCAGCGACGCATTGATGGAGACGGTCGGGAAGTCGACGCGCGGCAGCGGGGCGACCGGCAGCTGGGTGTAGCCTGCTGCACCTGCCAAAAAGATGGCGACGGCGAGCAGCGTAGTCGCGACGGGTCGCCTGATGAACGGCTCGGAGATGTTCATACGCTCGACCCCTCCGCCAAGGTGGCGGGCTCGTCGGCGCGGCCCAGCACGTAGCTGCGCGCGCGCGTCATGAACAGGTAGATGACGGGCGTGGTGTACAGGGTGAGCAGCTGCGAGATGAGCAGACCCCCGACGATGGAGATGCCGAGTGGACGCCGCAGCTCGGCGCCGGTGCCGGTGCCGAGCGCCAATGGCAGTCCGCCCAGCAGGGCAGCCATGGTGGTCATCATGATGGGCCGGAAGCGTAAGAGGCAGGCCTGACGAATGGCGTCGTGTGGCGTACGCCCTTCTTCGCGCTCTGCCTCGAGCGCAAAGTCGATCATCATGATCGCGTTCTTTTTGACGATGCCGATCAGGAGGATGATCCCGATCAACGCGATGATGTCGAACTCGGCGCCGCACAACATGAGCGCAAGCAGCGCGCCCACGCCGGCAGACGGTAAGGTAGACAAGATGGTGATCGGGTGGATGTAGCTCTCGTAGAGCACGCCCAGCACGATGTACACCGCCACCAGCGCGGCCAAGATCAGCAGTGGCTCGCTGGCCAGCGAGTCTTGGAATGCCTGCGCCGCACCCTGAAAGCTGGCCCGGACGGTGGGCGGCAGGTCGAGCGCGCGGGCAGCATTTTCGATCTGCTCGGTCGCCTCGCCGAGCGACACGCCCTCGGCCACGTTGAAGCTGAGCGTCACCGAAGCAAACTGGCCCTGATGGTGCACGGACAGCGGCGCCTCGCCGCGCTCGAAGTGTGCAAACGTGGAGAGCGGGATGGTCTCTCCGGTCGTGGAGCGCACGTACAGCTGCGCGAGCGTGCTGGGGCTCTCCTGAAACTCGGGCTTGACCTCGAGGATGACCCGGTACTGGTTGAGCTGGGTGAAGATGGTCGACACGATGCGCTGGCCAAACGCGTCGTACAGCGTGTCGTCGATGGCCTGCGTCGGCACGCCGAGCCGCGCCGCGGAGTCGCGGTCGATGGTCACCATCGTCTGCAGACCATTGCTCTGCTGATCGCTCGCCACGTCGTGCAGCGAGGGCAGGGCGCGCAGCGCTTCGAGCAGACGCGGCGCCCACTCGCGAAGCTCGGCCGCGTCCGAGTCCTCGAGCGTGTACTGGAACTGCGTCTGCGTGGTGCGACTCTCGATCTGCAGGTCTTGGACGGGCTGCAAGTAGAGCGCGATGCCCTCCACCTTCTGGGCGCGCTCGGTGATGCCCGCGATCACCTCTTGCACGGTACGGGTGCGTTTGCCGCGCGGGGTGAGCGCGATGTTGAGCCGGCCGTTGCTGGTGCTGGCGTTGGTGCCATCGGCGCCGATGAACGACGCGACGTTGGCGACGTCGGGGTCTTTGCGCACGGCATAGCTCAGTGCGCGCTGCAGCTCGATCATGCGCGTGAACGACACGTCCCCTGGCGCCTCGGACACACCGAGCACAAAGCCGGTGTCTTGCGCGGGGAAGAAGCCCTTGGGGATGACCACCGCCAACAGTAAGGTCAGCACCAGGGTGGCCAGCGTGGCAAACAAGGTCAGCTTCTGGTGGGAGAGCACCCAGTCGAGGCCGCGCTCGTACCCGTCCAGGGTCCACTGAAAGCCGCGCTCGAAGGCGCGCGCGAGCCGACCCTCCACGCGCTCGTTTTCGGGCTTGAGCAAGTGGGCGCACATCATGGCGGTCAGGGTCAGCGACAACACCGCCGACGCGCCCACCGCGATACTCAGCGTGACGGCGAACTCGCGAAACAGCCGGCCGATGATGCCGCCCATGAACAACAGCGGGATGAGCACGGCCACCAGCGACACCGTGAGCGACACGATGGTGAAGCCGATCTGACGAGCGCCCTTGAGCGCGGCCTCGAACGGTGTCTCGCCCTCCTCGATGTAGCGCGAGATGTTCTCGATCATCACGATGGCGTCGTCGACCACGAAGCCCGTGGAGATGGTGAGCGCCATCAACGTGAGGTTGTTGAGGCTGTAGTCGCACAAGTACATCACGCCGAAGGTGGCGATCAGCGAGAGCGGCACCGCGACGCCCGGGATGATGGTCGCGCGAAAGCTGCGCAAAAAGACGTAGATCACGCCCACCACCAGCACGATGGTCAAGAGCAGCGTGAACTGCACGTCTTCGACCGACGCGCGCACGGTCTCGGTGCGGTCGCTCAGCAGACGCACGTGCACTGCCTCGGGCATGCTGGCGGCGAGCTGCGGGAGCAGAGCCTTGACGCGGTCTGCCGTCTCGATGACGTTGGCACCAGGCTGGCGCTGCACGTTGAGCAACACGGCGCGCTGGTCGTTGGCCCAGCCCGCGAGCTCGGTGTTTTCGACGCCGTCTTCGACCACGGCCACGTCGGTGAGGCGGATGGGCGCGCCTCCCTTGTAGGCGATGATCAGGGGCTCGAACGACGACGCGCTGCTGAGCTGGTCGTTGGTGGCCAGCGTGAAGTTTTGGCGCGGCCCGTCGAGGTTACCCTTGGGTTGATTGACGTTGGCGGCGACCAGCGCCAAGCGCAGATCTTCGAGACCGAGGCCGGTGCCGGCAAGTGCCACCGGGTCCGCCTGCACGCGCACTGCCGGCTTCTGCGCGCCGTTGATGCTGACCAGTCCCACGCCGGTGACCTGAGAGATCTTCTGCGCCAGGATGGAGTCTGCGTAGTCGTTGACCTGACTGAGCGCGAGCACGTCGGAGCTGACGGCGAGCGTGAGGATGGGCGCGTCGGCAGGGTTACTCTTGGAGTACACGGGCGGCGCGGGCAGCGTGCGAGGCAGCAGACTGGAGGCGGCGTTGATGGCTGCCTGCACGTC
>JBEGTL010000193.1:0-13079 GCA_041179425.1 Pseudomonadota bacterium
ATGCCGTCAGGAGAAAAGAACCCATTGGCTGCGCCTTGGCGCCTCACGGTCATCGTCTCGAGCTCCGTGATGTGACTGTCCGAGATCTTCAGGCGTGCCTGATGAATGACAGGGGCCGTGCCCTCGAGTACCACCAGCTGAAGACCCGCCTGGCCGGTCATCTCATCCGCAAACAGCAGACGCGTGTCGGCACGAATGCTCGTGGCGGTCTGCCACAGCCCCTCTCCCAGCTTGGCTTCCTTGCCGTTGTCGGTGTAACGGAGCGTCGTTGCAAAGGGAGCGCCGGTCGCGTCGTGTGCGACGAGTGCCGTCAGGTACTTCTCGAGGAACCCGAGCAGGCACGAGTGGTCGCAGACACCGGACACAGGAGTCGTTGCGTCGCTCGCAGAGGACGCGTCCGACGTCGCGACGCTCGCCTCGCCGCCACTGCCTGCGTCGATGGCGGAAGTCGCAGCGTCGCTTGGGCTCGGCCGTGGTGAACCTGACGCGTCCCGCTCGTTCGGTGTGCTGACGGCCGGCTTTGCCGCGTCTCGCACGCCCTCGTGGCTGGAGTCGTGCGTATCCGCAGGCGACTTGTCAGGGTCGCTTGGAACGGGCGCGGGCGCGTCCTCGCTACAGCTGCAGACCAGTGCACAGGCTGCGACCATGGCCATGAGCTCGCGTCGCATCATGTTCGTCTGCTCCGATGTGAAAGGACGTCGCCGACCCGGGTGTCGTTAGAGCTTTTTGAAGAAGCTCCAGACGGCGCCTGCCACCCAGTTCGGAATCTCGTGGCCGCCGGCAAACGTGCATACACGAATCGGGGTTGCCGCCGCGCAGCCGCCGTATTCGTCGCAATGTCCGGACGAAGCGGGTGTGCCCATCGCAAAGGTCTTTGGGTCCACGGGCGTCGTCTTGCTTGCGTCGCAGCCGCCGTACTTGGCCCAGTAAGCAAACTCGGTGTCGTACTTCGCGACGAAGTCGGTCATGCCCACCGACATCATGGCGGCCATGTTGCCCTTGACGCACGTGCCGTTGTTGTGAGGCGCGGCGAGTACGGCGTCGCCGCGGAACTTGTCGGCGCGCTGGCAGCCGATCATCGCCGTGTACATGCCGCCCATACTGTGGCCGGTCGTGAACAACCGCCCCGGGTCGACGCAGTAGTTGGTCTCGAAGTACTCGACCAGTGCGTCCGGATACGTCATGTCGTTGGGCCAGGTGGAGCCGCCGTTCAAACACTCGGGCGTCACCAAGATGGCGTCGTCGCCGATCACGGCGTGCATGTTCAAATAGTCGTGGAAGGCGGTGTTCGTGACACCCGACCCGTGCCAGACGAGGACCAACGGATAGGCTTTGTCCTTGTCGTAGTTCTTCGGCAGGTCGAGGATGTAGCTGCCCGTGGCACTGCCCACCTTGATGCTCGACGCGGGGGTGCCGGGAGGCGCCTTGCCGCAGCCTGCGCTCTTGGTCCCCGTGCTGCCTGAGGTGCTGCCTGCGTCTTCCCCCTGGCTGCCCTTGCCCGCATCGGAGGTCGAGGTCGCCCCTGCGTCGGTCTCGGTCGTGCGACCTGCATCGGTACCCGGCCGAGTGGGGGTCCCCGTGTCGCGATCTTGCCCCTTCCCGGCGTCGGTTACCTTCGCCGGAGTGCTGCCGCCCGCGTCCTTTTTGGGGGTCGTGCTCGCGTCGCTGGAGTCCGCTGTGGAGCTACTGCCCTCGTGCTCGGTGGAGTCGTCATCCTCCGAGCTGGGGGGCGGCGTCGTGTCGTCATTGGAGCACGCTGCGGCGAGCAGCAGCACAGTCAGGCGGGAGGCTCGACCGGCCTCGAACGAGCGCCTCGAGGTGGGTCGGCAGAAGGAACCACGCATCGTCTTCATGTAGAACTCCACTCTTTTGCTCGGCTCGGACCGTCTGCTGGCGCCCCGAATGCGGAGCCCGCCAACACATGGATTCGAACGCCGACGGGGCCAGTTTTCAGTCATGTCGATGCGTGCGTGAAGTTGTCAGATTAAGACGGCGGGCCGGCGTCGGCGGGCCGTTGGCGTGGCGCTCACCTCGCGGTGATCACGCCGTAGAGCGTGTCGTCGATGCGATCGCGGAAGTCGAAGCTAGAGCAGCCCGCAACTCTGAGCTGCGCTTCGTACTGCGCGCGGGACTTGTAAGTCTGCACGCCGAAGTCGTCGTAGAACGTGTAGCGATACTCCCACGAGACCGCGAGGTCTCGGTTGCTGTCGTCGAGTGGCTCGCTGATCACGATGCTGCCTTCTGGTCGCAGCGCCGAAAAGGCCTTTTTGAGCAGCATTTGGGTTACGCTCGGTTCCCAGTCCGCCAGTACGCGCGAGAACATCACGCGGTCGAAGCCCTTGGGCAGGTCGTCTTTGATGAAGTCGCCAACGACCACACTCACCCGCGACTCGAGGTTCTCGCGAGCGATGCGGGCACGCGCCAGCTCCGCCGAGGCAGGAAGGTTGAACACCGTGACGTGCAGGTGTTGGAACTTGCGGACGAGGGCGCACGCGATTGTGCCGTCGCCACCACCCACGTCTAGTAAGGTGCCAGTCTTGGCCCACTCGGTGCCCGCTTCGAGCGCGGTAATCGCCTCGTTGGCGGTGACCGTCATCCACAGCTCGAGGTGCGCCGCTGCTTCTTTGGTGCGCGGCGGCCAGCGCACTGCCTCCGGGAGTGCCATGCCGCGCAGCACCTCGACGAAGTCGAGTGCATTGACGCGCCGGCAAAACTCCATCTGGTCCTTCATAAAATAGTTCTCTCGGCCGTCCTTGGCCCAGAACAGCGCAGCTCCCGCCTCGCTGTTGGAGAAGTGCCCTTCCTGTCGCGCCACCAGGCCAATCCGGCTGAGCAACACGAGCCACTTGCTTGCTCGCTTGAGGTGCAGACCGAGTGAGTCTCCGATCTCGGCAGCTGTCAGCGGTCCACGCTCGGCGAGCAGTGCAGGCAGGCGCAGGTCGTACCAAGACTCGAGCAGCTTGGTCTTGGCCGCGCCAGCCAGCAGCACGTAGTACAGGTCGTCGCGCTCGCGTGGCGCGATGGTGGGCCGCGGCGGATAGGTGCGGGCGGGTTCTGTGGGGGCGTGGTTTTGGTTTTCGTGGTTGCTGCTCATGGCTTCTCCTTACGGATCGAGGGACCGACTGCGGTGGCCAGCGCAGGCACCGCGAGTAGCTGTGATGCGACGCCCATGTGCATGGCGCCGACGCTCGTGTGCCCATCGGCGCGTGCACTCTGACGCGACGCCAGCAGCATCACGAAGGCGCTCAGGTTGAAGGGCAAGCTCAGCGTGGCGACGCCCAGCCGACCCAGCGGCTCGGCCAGGCATGCGGTCAACATGGTGCACAGAAGTACGCCCATCCCGGCGCGCACGAAGGAGCTTGGCGACGGGGAAAACCAGCAGCAGCCGAGCCCGAGCGCAACCAACACGCTGTTGATCAGCGCACCCAACAGCACGTGCGACGCCTCGAGCGAGAGAATGCGGTCGAGCAGCAGAGGAGCAGACAGGGCGAGCCCGGTGAGCAGCAGGGCGCTGCGGCCGTGAACGGCAAGCGCGAGCAGAAGCAGCAGCCCCGCGAGCGGCTCCGGAGACCAGACCAGACCCGCGAGCGCGCGCAGCGAGAGTGTGACCGGCCACACCCAGCGCACGTCGTGATCGATGGTCAGCGCGAGCCCCGCCCAGTCGGCGCCGAGGACGCGGCCCGCTGCCAATGCGCCCGAGTAGACAATCAGGAACGGGAGCGAGAGCGCGGGCAAACCGATGCGGCCCGTCCAGTGACCGATACCCGCGCTGAGCAGAACGGCCGCGATGGCACCGCACGTGGCCAGCGCACACGCAGGAACCGCGTTCGCGAAGGTCTGACTCGCACCGAGTCCGAGGTAGAGCGCACTGTACCCGTACGGGCTGAGCTCCTTTGCGCTGCTGATCAGACCGGCACCGCGTGCGCTGATCGCGGCCGTGATGACGGCGATGAGTCCCAGCGCGCCGGCACGCGGGGTCAAGAGAGTGGCGAAAAAGACCAGACCTCCCACGCGTAGCGAGCTCGAGAACAAGACGCCGGCGTACAGGCGTGCGATCGCGTTGACCCAGAGCTGGAGCGGCCGAGCGCGCGTCGCGAAGCGCTCGCGCATCATGAGCACTCCGCGCTACTGCGCAGCACACAGAGTCCGTCGACGCAGCGCGCGGGCGACAAACACGGAGCGCCCGCCGTGGAGCAGACTTCGCCGTCGGCGGGCGCAGGGACGCAGTGAGATTTGCCTGCGGCGTTGACACATGCCGCGCCCTGACTGCACGCCGTCCAGCCTCCGTCGATGTACCCGCACGGCCCCGCTTTCGGCTCGTAGTGCAGGGGCTCGCAGAGCATCGAGAGAGGACCGCAGACTTCTGCCGCGAACGCGTTGCAGCGGTCCGCCATGGGGTCGCACTTGTCGCCCAGCAGCAGCGTCGGAACGCAATTTCCGCCTATGCACAGGAGTGGGAAAGCGCACGGTTGATCGGTCGTGCAGCTGCCGCGCTCGGCCACGGGGAGCGCGCACAGCTGTGCGGACGTGCAGACGAGGCCGCCAGCGCAGTCGCTTCCGTCGGTGCAGGGCTCGCCTCCGGCGGCGGGCTCCGTGCAGCGGCCGCAGGCCTCGTTCTTTTTGCGCGCGCAGCGGAGGCTTGCGCACTGCGCGTGCTCGCTACAGGCGCGGGTGTTCTCACGTCGACCAGGCAGCGGTCGACAGGTCTCGTGCCACCAGTTGTTGAGCACGTCCTCGCAGGAGACTGCGTCGAGCGCCGAGGCACACAGCGCGATGCCTGCGCCCGTACCGACCGCGTCGGCGGCCGATGCAGAACGTTCGCACGCCCCCCGCGTACGCTCCTCGCAACGGGTCCGCTCGCCGTAGACACTGTTCAGCAGGGCAGGCGAACAGCTCTCGATCCGGTTGCACAGAGCAGACGCGTACGCGCCACAGGCCGTGCCGATGCGCTCGGGCGAGCGCGGATCGCACTCGTCGCCGCGGCACACGCCTGTGGCGGCTAGCGTGCAGTCATCGTCGAGACAAGAGAGCGGAGAGCGACAGGGGCGGCCGTCGCTACACGCAACGCCACGCTTGCCGAGGGCCGTGCAGCGTCGATTTGCCGCGCACACGAGGGGAGGTTGGCAGTCTGCCGGTTCGGTGCATCGCCCGCCGCGACCCACAAGCTCTTGACAGGTGCCGTGGCCAGCTTGCTCATCGCGGGCGCAACGCGCGCTGGCACACTGTGCGTCGACCTGACAGACGACTCCATGTGGGCGGCGGCCGCGCGGTGCGCCGCAGCTGCTCGGTAGCTCGTTGTTGACTAGCTGGCTGCACGCTACGCGCTTCATCGCCTCGGCGCAGCCGGACACGCCGGCCGCACTCGAGAGCACGTCGGGCTGCCCGAGAGAGCCCACGCAGCTGGTGGCGAGCGCTCGTCTGCAGCCGCGGTCGGTCTGATACGTCTGCTCGACCACCCACGGACTGCACGACGAGAGCCGCGCACAAGTCTCTCGCGCATACTGCTGACAAGCGCTCTCGTCGTGTGCGTGCGGATTGTCGAAGCTGCAGGCTGCGGTCGACCAAAGCGCAGCCCACAACGTCGCGGATGCCCCTGAGGGTCGGTACCACATGGGTCGTCTACCGCTTGTGTTTGGCCGGCCGGGCCTCGGCAAGTCCGGCGGCGGCGCTCGCGTTGCTCGGCGCGATCTCGAGCACTTCGCTGAACATCGCCGACGCGTCCCTTTGCCGTCCGAGCCGCAGCGTCGTCCAGGCCAGGCCAGTCTGTACGTCGAGGTCTGCGGGGTACAACATGTGCAGCTTGCGATAGGAGAGCTCGGCCTCGGCGAAACGTTTGGCGCTGAACTTGGCGAACGCGAGTCGCAGGGTGGCCAGGTAGTTCTCTGGATCGCGCTTGAGCACGTCCTCTGCGGCATCGGAGGTGTCGCTCCAACGCTTCTGCGCGAGCAAGGGCAGCAGCGTGGCCACGCGCGCTTCGACGGAGCCTGGCTCGAGTGCGCTGGCTTTGCCGTAGGCCACGACCGCATCCGCAAAGCGGCCCGAGCGGTAGAGCAGCCAGCCGTGTCGGTAATGTGCCAGGTAGGACTCGCGCTGCGGCGCAGGCAGCTTGGCCAGCGCGCTGATCGCATCGTCGAGCTTGCCGGCCGCCTCGGCGGCGTACGACTGCTGGTACGCCGCCGACGCGTCGTTGCCTGCTGCGACTGGCGCTGGGCTCGCCTCGAGCGGATCTGGATCACGGCGCTTGCCGGTGAGCGGCTCGGGGCGCAGCGACTCCGACGGCGCACAAGCGACCAGCACGAGCGCGACCCAGACCCGCTGCGAAGACCGATTCATGACCTACCTCCCAGCGAGAGTGAGCTCGCGCTGCCGTGTAACCCCGCTGCCTCAGTCTGCAGACGCACCGGACCGGTCGGTTCTCGACGCGTGCCGTCGTGTCCAGAAAATACGCGCTCCGCACGCCGCTTGCGCTGCCCAGCGCACAGCTCGAACACCACGGGTCCCACGCCGTGAACTAGCTCCGCGCGCGTCGTCACCAGCGGAAGACGCGCTTCGTCCAGGGCGCGCGAGGCGCCTACGACGACGAGGCGTCCTTGCTCCAGGCTCGCGCGGTACACGATCTCCACACCCGCGCGATTGCTGAACGGCGCCAGCACGTCCCACAGCAGCCCACGAAGCGGCCCCTCGATCCAGCGTCCTGCCACCCACTCGCTCCAGTGGACTCTATCGAGCAGCTCGAGGGGCACGCGCGGCAGAGCGACACGCGCGAGGCACAGGACCGAACGTTGTGCACCCAGCAAGTCTGCACTCACGAAGTTGCTCTCGTAGCGGCTGTAGAGCAGCGAGCTGCCGTACGCGAGCGAGCGCAGCTGTGTTCGTCCCCAGGCGTCGACGACACTCTCGACCTCTTCGAGCTGTGCGCCCAAACGATAGCTGAGTGTCTGACCTGGGCTGAGCTCGAAGAATGCACCGAGGGTTCCGTCTGGCTCGAGGTTGCGAACCACCAGACCCTCCGTGGGCGTCAGGTCGGACGCAAAGTGGGTGAGGTCGCCCGCGCGCGCGACTGCAGTCGCGAACCGACAAGGCAGCGTGGGTGAGCCCAGGCTCACGCCGCTCTGCAGCTGAAAGTGGAGGTGCGGACGCGGAGATCGCCCCGAATTGCCGCAATAGCCGAGCAGAGCGCCACGGCGCACGACCTGTCCTGGATACACAGACGGCGTGCCCGGCACCAGGTGCCCCACGACCGAGTAGAGGCCCGCTGCGTGTTGGACGATGACGTGGTTGCCCCAGGGTTTGTCGTCGAGCACGGCGCCGATCGCGTTGTCGTCGATCGCACTCTCGACCGCGACGACGGTCCCGTCGGCGGCCGCCAGCACGGGCAAGCCGTAACAGTAGTAGTCCTCGCGGCGGTCGCCGGGTCCGCTGCACAGCGCCCCGTCGCGGTCGCCGTACACCTCGAAATCGAAGGCGTAGCGCAGCGCGCCGCGGTGCGTGAACACCCCGTCGACGCCCTGTGTGCAGGTCCATGCCCCACGAAAGGGAAGGAAAAAACGAGGCGCGTACGGATCGCTCGATGCCGCACGTCGAGAGAGGTGCAACAAGAGCAGCTCTTCAGGGTCCTCGGCCACGACCTCGGCCAGTGCGGGACGCCGATCGGCAACGCGCTGGCGTACCGCGGACAGCAGCAAGAGCACACTCAGGTCGAAGGGCAAAAAGGAGATGGGTAGGCCGAGCCTTGTCACGGGAGCGGACAGACCGAGCGTAAAGAAGGCTGCGAGCAGCGCCGCGACGAGTGCCAGCGTGTAGGACGCGCGCGAAGGCACGAACCAGACGCCGCCTATCGCCATCGCGGCGAGGATGGCGTTGGACTGGGCCGACTGCTCCAGCAGCTGCGGCACCGGCGCGTGTGCCAGCGCGAGCAGGGCGTGCACCAAAAGAGCGCTGGCCAGCGCGAGCAGGGTCGCGATACGACTGTGCACGAGCAGCGCCAGCAACAAGAGGCAGCCGGCCGAAGCGGTGGGCACCAGCACCACTGCACCCAAGCTCTGCAGCGGCAGGGCGACGCCCGGCGAGAGCCAGCCTGCGAGCGGATCGCGCAGCACGTCGGCGCTGTGTAGACCCAGCTGGGGATGCAGGCCGAGTGACAGATAGGCGGTGACCACGAACGGAACGTTGAGCAGGGGCAGCCAGCCCGCGAACGAAAACAACGAGCGCAGCGCGCCGGTCACAAAGACACAACAACTTGCAAAGAGGGCTGCCAAGAGACACGCGCGCGGACCGAGCGCAAAGTCTTGCGCCAAAAGGAGGCCGACCAAGACCGCGTTGTACGCGTACTGTGCGGCCGACATGCCGGTGGCGGTGACGCCGAGCAGGAGCATGCTGATGCGTGCGCCGCACAGCGCGGCCAGGCCCAGCACGAGCGCGCGTGGCTCGGTCGCGATGGCGGCGACGATGAGCAGGCCGACGCCGCGCTTGCGCGAGAACACGCTGTGCGCGAACGGCGCCAGCAGCGCGTCGATCAGCGCGCTGCCGTGCGGCATCACCTCTGGCGCAGTCAGCGTAGCCACGCCGGCACACGTTCGTACGACGCGAAGTCAGCGACGTTTTCGGCGCGGCGAATGACCGCGACGCTGCGCTCCGGACCGATCAACACGACGCTCGGACGCAGCGTGATGAACTGCATCCACTGCGTGACGTTGTACGCGCCGACACTGCGAAACACGACGCGCTCGCCCGCCGACAGCGCTGGCAGGGACACCGAGTCGCGCATGATGTCGATGTTCATACACAGCGGGCCGTACAGGACGGTGGGCTCGAGGCTGCCGCGAGATACCTGCGCCGGCTGAACCTCGTGGTTGTACCAAAACGAAGTGAACAGGAGGTTGACGCCCGCGTCGAGGATGAGTCCGCGCTGACCGTCGGGCTGACGCTTGGTGGCTTGCACCGTGCTGACCAGGTAGCCGGCGCTGTCTACCAGCGAGCGGCCGCTCTCGAGCACGAGGGTAGGCAGTTGGTCTTGCGGATACTCGAGCGAGTCGAGGCCGCGCGCGATTGCGTCGGCGTAGCGCGAGACCGCGGGACTGGCCTGATCGCCGTGGAGGTACTGACCCTTGAGCGAGTTGGTCGACGGAAAGCCGCCGCCGAGGTCGAGAAACGACAACACGATGCCGTGCTCGGCGCGCAGCACGTTGGCGAACTGCGCGAGCTTGCTGGCGGCTTGTCCGTACGCAGCGGGCTCCAGGATGAACGTGCCAAGGTGCGTGTGCAGACCGATCAAGTCGAGTAGGCCGCTTGCGCTGATGCGCCGCACCGCGTCGCGCGCTTGTCCCGACTCGAGGTTCAATCCAAAGCGACTCCAGGTCTGGAGTCCGTCGACCGCCATGTTGATGCGCACGGCCACGCGTGGCCTGCGCTCGGTACGGCGCGCCATCGCCTCGACGCGTACGATCTCGTCGAAGTTGTCGACATGAATGATCGAGTCGAGGCGGATGGCCTTCTCCAGAGAGGCGTCTGGCTTGTATGGGCCGTTGTAGTGAATCTGCGTCGGGTCGACCCCAGCGAGCAGCGCCTTTTCGTACTCGAACGGCGACACCACTTCGGCCCATGCGCCCTCGCGGTGGAAGACTCGACAGATCGCCTCCAGGTAGTTGGTCTTGTAAGACCAAGCGAGACGCACGCGGGGATAACGTCGCTTGAACGCGTCGTAGAGCTCGTGGTAGCTCGACACCAGAGTGCGCTCAGAGAAGATGAACAGCGGCGAGCCGTGCTCCAGGACCAGTTGATCGATCGCGACTCCGTCGATGTCGAGCAGCGGACGCGCGGTGCGTTGACGTCCGAACTTGTTCATCAGGCCCATCTGATGCCGAAGTAGCGTTGGGCTCGCGTATTTGGGTCGCGTATTCAAAGGTCGATCTCCTGCTCAGGCCGAGTTGTGTGGACGCTCGAGACAAACTCAGGGCGCCCGCGCTTGGGGCTCCTGCGGTCGATCTCGCCGAGCGTGACAATCCGTTCGAGGTCGCCGATGTGCGCGATCTGGTCGATGGAGATGCGTACGAACAGAGCACCGGCCGTGTAGTCCAAAAGCGGAGGCGGGCACCGGCCTGCGGCCAGCTCGACGGCATGACGCGGCAGGTTCATGCCGGCGGCCGCACTCAGGAAGACCCAGGCGGGAAAGCGCGGGTTGATCTCGATCAGGTCGTAGATACCGTCCTGACCACGTACGACTTCGATCTCACACGGGCCCTGCCAGTGCGTCGCGCGCATGAACCGCTCGGTCAGCGCGATCAGCTCGGGATCTTTGATGGTGATGCCGGCCCAGCCCTTGCCCTTGTCCGTGACGGCAAGCTTCTTCATGGCCACGGCGCCGAGCAGACCACCACGACCGTCACCCAGCGCCACGACGTTGCGCTCTTCGCGCTCGTCTCCGCCTGCAGCAGCCTGCAGGATGACGGGCGGTCCCCACTGCTCGACCACGCGGTGAAAGGCAGCGAGGGTCTCCTCGGCGCAGGTGACCAGGGTGGCGCCGTAGTAGACGCCTTTGACGAAGAAGGGATAGCCGAGCCGTTCGTGTGCGCTCGCGATGTCGAGCGCGGAGCTGATGACGAACGTCTCGGGCGTACGAATGCCGGCGCGCTCCGCCAGCTTGGAGAGCTGCGCCTTGGAGCGCAGGTCGTACTGCTCGCGGGTGGGGAGCAGCGTGCCGATGCCCAGCTCGGCCAGACGCGGGGCAAGTGCGATGAACGTCGGCAGCTCCGCGTCGAGCGTGGGAATCACCACGGACAGACCCACGCGCTCGTGAATGTGCGCGAGCCGCTCGAAGTAGGCGTCCGTGCTCGAAGACGGGTAGGGCAGCATGAACACTTCGTCGACTACATCTTCGGCGTACACCCCCGGGTCGAGTCCGTCGTAGGCAAGGCCGATCAGGCGGTCGCACGGCTCGCGCTGGAGCTTGAGGGCGCGCAACACGGCGACGCCCGGGGCGGGGTTGTCGGTCGCATTGAGGCCGGTGACGGCGACGGTAAGGGGCAGCGGGGGGGACATCGACGAGCTGCTTTCTAAGGTCCGCCGGCGTCCACAGACGACCAGCCATAGCTCTTGAGCACGCGCAAGAAGTCCAGTACCTCCGCGAGGACGTCTTCGCCGACGTCGTCAAACTCGGTACACAGCCGCTCTACGATCTCGGCTGGCGTCTGGCCGTCACGCAGACCCTTGAAGATCACCTGGCCGGTCGCATTGACGGTGAACGTGCCACCCGAGAACGGGTCGAACACGAAGCCGGTCTCACTGATCGCTAGGTCTTTGAGCTTGGAGAGCTGTTTCATTGCGCTACCTCTTCAGAAGTGACAACTGGCCCCGAGACCCAGCAGCTCTGCGCGGCTGATGATTCGGTCAGGACTCGCTAGCTGGATGACCATGAAGTTCACGAACAGACCGAGGTACGTGGAGACGTCGGCGCGCGCGCTCAGCCACGCACTCCACTCGCTGCGGTCTTCGCTGTTGAAGACAGCCTGACTCGAGAGGTAGGCCGCTCGATACTCAGGCCCAACCTTGCCCCCCGCGATGAGCCAGACGTGCGCCACCTCGATCGAGAGGTTGAGAGAACCAGACAGCAGGGTCTCGCCCGAGAAGTGTTCGATACTCAGCCCCGGAGTCAGTCGATACCTTCCGAGGCTGAGCACCCAAGAGGGCGCGACTCGCGCCACGAACAGATCGGGGTAGATGCTCGCCGCGAGCTCGAGCAGGACGTCGCCAAAGCGTGTCCAGCGCCCCGCAACCGCGACGTGCTCGGAGCGTCCGAGTGTGGAGTATCCGGCAAACAGCAGTGCGCCGTGCACGGAGAGACCAAAACGCGCGCTGGCATAGCCGGCCTGCAGATAGCCCTCGTGCTGGTCGATGCTCGCCACCCTCGCGTCTCGGGCTCCTAGCCTCAGACCTCGATACGCCGCGCCCACGAACCAGGCACTGCGTAGGGCCAGCGCGGCACCCACGGTCAGGTCCGCCGAGCGGCGCTTCCATGGGTGTTGGTTGTAGAGAGCACCACCAAGACCACTCCACAGCGAGCCGTGCACGCGTGCCGCACGCTCGCACTCCACGATCGCGGCTGTGAGCGGTGCCGTGTCGCCGACCGTGTCGAACGTCGCGTCGAGGGCGCGAAACACTTCGCGCGCTTCGTCGCAGCGCTGCTGGCGCACGAGGGACCAGCTCAGGCCGAGCTGCGCGAGCGGTGCGTCTCGGCTGTTCTCGCTCGCGAGGCGGTACGCACGCTCGGCATCCGCGTAGCGTTCTTGGACAAAGAGCTGCCACGCCAGACGAAGCGTTGGTGCGTAGTCGTCCGGTTGGTCCGACGAGCCTTGCTCGCGCGCGAGATCCGTGTCTGTCAGGTCCCCCGTTCGCGCTGCCACTTGAGCTCGCTTCTTCGTATTGTGATCGTCTTCGGTGACTACTAAGTCGGGTGTGAATCCAAATAGGACGGGTAGACACAACGCGACGAGAGCTCGCGACAGCGCGCGCAGAATCCGCGCACACGAGCGGGTACGTCTTGCCATCGGGGAACACGTTTCGGGTTTGTTGTCCGAGGACCTGAGACTGCTCTGGGGAAGCGCGTCGTCGAGCGTCAGTCCTGTAATGGCTTGGTGCTGATGGGTTTTGTGACTTTTCTTTGAAATGTCGACATTGCGCAGCAATGACAACCGCTTATCGATTCGGTTGAGGTTTCATCGGGCGGTGCTGGCAACACCCAGAGTGGAGTATTGCGCGGCGAGTGCGGCCCCCGCCTCACGCGCTCTCGCCGTGAACCGCGCCGAGCCCGCCGAACGGCATGTCGCCGACCCATCACGAACGATCAGCGGTCGGCGATGCATACTGCGTGTCTAGTCATCCGCTGGTGGGCGAAGGACGGTTGCGCCGTCTCCTCTGACAAAAGGCTATGGCCTGAGACATTCCTCCAAGGTGATCCGGAGGTATGGTCAAGAGTTGTGGATCAGAAATCTGATCAAGCGGCGACCTTTGTCTGATGAACATGCTTCTTGGTCTTACTCTTGACCATGTCCGGTCGCGTAGCTTCTGTGCCGACGTTGCGCTCT
>JBEGTL010000194.1:0-13038 GCA_041179425.1 Pseudomonadota bacterium
GAGCTCGGGCACTTTTTTGGGGCTGTGTCACACGCACGACCGGCAAGAGGAGGAGCCCTTCGTCGCCTATCCCAACCCACAGACTGGCAAGCTCCACGCCTGCGAGCCGCTGTGCCTCGGACAGGGCGACGGCGTGTGTGATACGCCGTTCGACCCCGGACCCGAGCTGTGCACCTACGGTCCCGATTGCCGCACGAGTTGTCGTGTGGACGCGGCCCCCGACGCCAAGAACCTGATGGGCTACTACGCGTCGTGTCGCAGCGTATTCACCTCGGAGCAGATGCGACTGATGCAGCACACGCTCGCACTCCGGCGCGGTTGGCAGCGCTGCCTCGGCGGGTCGTGCACCTGCCGTATGGGCGGCACGGAGTGTCCCGTGGGCATGAGCTGTCACCTCGGCAATGTGCGCGGGGAGAGCGCGGCGCGCTGCGCTCTCGATGGGCCGCGCGCGCCGGGCGCCGACTGTCGAGACAGCGCGGACTGTGGGCAAGGCGGGCTGTGCCTGCTCGAGCAAGGCAGCGGGGCCCAGCGTTGCGCGCGTCCGTGCCTGGAGTCGACGGCGGACTGTGCGTGCACCAAGGTAGCGGACGACCTGAGTGTGTGTGTACAAGACCTCCGCAAGACTGGCTGAGGATCTCGAAAGGCACCTGACCATGCATCGCTTCGCGGCACGCGCCGTTTGCGCTCTCGTCTTCGCCAGTTGTTCACTGGTCGCTGCCTGCGGTGACGACGGTACGCCGCTCGAGCGCGACCCGGACGGGGGACGCGCCGCCGGGTCCGTCGACGCCACCGTCGACGCGAGCACGCACGACCCTCGAGACGGCGGCCGGCCGGAGGACGCACGCGTCGGGAACAAGCCCGACGCCAGCCTGGACGCGAGTACGTCGTGCACACTCGGGCAGGGCTACCGCTACGGCGGGTCCGGCGGTTTGGTGTCGTACACCGATCAGAAAGAGCTGACCGCAGACGGAGAGTATCGCCGGGCGCGCACGCCGGTACGCGACAAGGACGCGGGCATGCCTAGCTGTGCTGTCGCGCTACCGGCGTGTGACGGCAGCGGGGTCGACGCGGCCGACCTCGCTGCCGCTCTTGGTGATCCGGTGGTGGTCTCCGCGTTCGGAGACGGCAGCAAGGTGTTTGGCTACGACGAGCGCCCGGTCGACGGGCAGGTGCTGTGGGTCGAGCGCCAAGACGGCAAACACATCGCGATCGGTGACCCCTGCGATGGGCGCAAACCGTGCGAGCCGATTCCAGCGCCCCTGGCGACGCTGCAGCGCCTACTCGATGAGCTCGACGCGCAACAGAGTCGCACCGATGCCTGCGCCGCGTTCCGCTGACCACGGGCGCTGCGGGCTAGACCAAGCGTGCACCCCAACGCACGAGGATGGCCCTGGCGGGGCACAAAACGTCGGCATGGCCACTGTACGGTTTCGAGCGGTTGCCTTTTTGGCGCACCGGACCTACGTCCACGTGAGTCATGAACGCGCCGTCCATGCAAGCCAGGTACGAGGCCGAGATGTTGCGGCTCGACGCCGAGTACGCCTCGCTCGCCGTGCTTTGGAGCAAGGTTCGCCGTTCCACGCTGTGGGTCCTGCTCGCGCCGTTGGTCTGGTATGGGTTCGGCTGGGGCGCGGCCGTGGTGGAGCTGTTGCTCACCGGCGCGCTGGTACTGACCCGTACGTACCTCATTGGCGTACGCAAGAGCGAGAATCGCACCACGCGCAAAGAGCTCGAGCGCGAGCTCAGTGAGCAGGCGCGCAGCGTGGCGGAGCTGGGCCGCTCGACCTTCCACCCGGTCCACGCCTGAGCCCTTGGACGTGACCCGTACGCCCATCGAGAGCACGCCCGAGGGGCACCGCTACGACAGCTTGGTCAGCGCCAGCTCGCGTGACGAGGCCATCGAGATCGCGAGCGAGGCACTTCCGCGCGGCAAAGAGGCCGCACGTATCGAGGCCGTCGACGTCTCGGCCGACGAGGGCCCCGATAGCTGGCTCGTCACCATCTGGTTTGAGGGAGACTTCGGCCGGGGGCTCGGCGACTGATGTCGCCGAGCGTGCTCGTGGTGGTGATGGGCATCGCAGGCTCGGGCAAGACCACCGTTGGCGCGCTCCTCGCGCAACGTCTCGGCGTGCCGTACGCCGACGGCGACTCGTTTCACAGCGCGGCGAACATCGCCAAGATGCGCGGCGGGGTGGCGCTGAGCGACCACGATCGCGGTCCCTGGTTGCTCGCCATCGGTAGCTTTCTGCACCAGCATCAGGACGCGGGCGCGGTGGTCAGCTGCTCCGCGCTGCGCCGCGTCTATCGCGACGTTCTGACCAAGGCGGCGCCCCGCACGGCCTACCTGCACCTCGCCGGAAGCGCGGACCTGATCCGCGAGCGCATGGCGCAGCGCGAGGGCCACTTCATGCCGGTGTCACTGCTCGTTTCTCAGCTTGCTGCGCTCGAGCCGCTGGGTGCCCACGAGCGGGGCGTGGAGCTCGACATCCGTGCGCCACCCGAGCAGCTGGTCGAAGCGTTCCTGCGCGCCGTGCCCGCGCTGGCCTGAGCGACGCCGTCGCCCACTGCGCGGGCTCGTCGAGTCGCAGCCACATGGTGAGCGGGCCGCCAATCCGCCGAGGGGCGGCGTCGGCGCGAACGCGCAAAAGCGGCGCCAATCGCGCAGCCTCGGCTTGCAGGCGGAGCCCATGGACGCGACATTTCAGGTTCACCGCTCGGGTCTGCTGCTGTCGTGTGCAGGGCTCGGGCGCTCGTCTCAGCAGCTTCTCGCGGTCAGGACCATCAGGATGAAACATCGGGTATTCGTCGACGGACAAGAGGGCACGACGGGCCTTCGTATTCACGACTACTTGGCGAGCCGCAGCGACATCGAGGTGCTGCGCATCGCGAGCGACAAGCGTAAAGATAGCGCCGAGCGCGCGCGTCTCCTCAACGCTGCGGACGTTGCCTTTCTGTGTCTTCCAGATGCCGCATCGCGCGAGGCCGCATCGCTGGTCGACAACCCGAACACGTGCGTCATCGACGCCAGCACGGCCTTCCGCACGGCCCCGGGCTGGGTGTTCGGGCTGCCCGAGCTGGCCCCCGATCAGCGCGACAAGCTGCGCGCGAGCAAGCGCATCTCCAACCCCGGCTGTCACTCCACGGGCTTCATTCTGTTGGTGCGTCCGCTCGTCGATGCGGGGCTCATCCCAAAGACGGCGCCGCTCAGCGCGACCTCGCTGACCGGCTACTCCGGCGGCGGCAAAAAGATGATCGAGGAGTACGAGACCAGCGACGACCCGAGGCTCGCCGCACCGCGACCTTACGGTCTCACGCTCACGCACAAACATCTGCCCGAGATGGCGGCGCACACCGGCCTCAGCGCACCGCCCGTGTTCTTGCCTGTGGTGGGAAAGTTCTACAAGGGTCTGAGTGTCAGTGTACCGCTGACGCTCTCGGCGCTCGGCGCGGACGTCACTGCCGAGCGCGTGCATCAAGTCCTCAAAGCGCGCTACGCGGACGAGCGCTTCATCAACGTGCTGCCGCTGCGCGATCCGGCCACGCTCGAGCTTGGCCGCTTGGATGTGATGGCCGCCAATGACACCAATCGTGTCGACTTGTTCGTGTTCGCCAACGACACACAAGTATTGTTGATGGCGCGCCTCGACAACCTCGGCAAAGGCGCGAGCGGCGCGGCCGTACAAACCATGAACGTGCACCTCGGCCTCGACGAGGCCACGGGTCTGTAAACCGGTGCGCGCTGCGAAAGCAGGCAAAAAAAGACGCCAGTGGGGCAAAGGACTCCGGTGCCGGCACTGATTCCGGGCTCAAAGATGCGGGCAACGGCGGCTCGATCGACGCGTCCGTGCTCGACTCCGGGCTCAAGGACGGAGGGTCCACGAGTGACTCTTCCGTCGGTGCCACGAGCGCCAATGCAACGCTCGAGTCCAAGAGCGGAAGCAACGTCACGGGCACGGCGAAGTTCGTGCTGTCGGGCAAGCTCGTGAAGCTCGTGGTCGAAGTGAGTGGCGCGGAGCCCGGTATGCGCGGCGTGCACATTCATCAAAACCCTGACTGCACCGCCGTCGATGGAACGAGTGCCGGTGCACACTGGAATCCCGACAATCACGTGCACGGCAGCGGCACGGCGGACGCGGGTGCGACGAGCCACCTCGGCGACCTCGGCAACATCACGATCGCCGGCGACGGCAAGGGCAAGCTCGAGATCAGTAAGCCCGAGTGGACGCTTGGCGACGGCGCGGCCACCGACGTCGTGGGGCACTCGGTGATCGTCCACAAGAACACCGACGATCTCGTGACCAACGCGAGCGATGCCGGCCCCGGAATGTCCGGAGCTCGCCTTGCGTGCGGTGTGATCAAGAAGTAAGTGCGAGGGGTCTTTCGCCCCACGTCTGAGTGTTCGCGCGAATGCACAAATTGGCCGGAAAATGGCGGTGTAGTTCTTCGCAAAACGACCTCCAAGTTCTGCTGACTCCGCCATCCAGCCGTGACAGCGAAACATCCTGTAAGTCGCTTGCGTCGGCGTACTGGATGAGGCGAACTTCGCAGCGACCGTTTCGCTTTGCCGGAGAATCGCTATGTCTGTCTTCGCTCTCGCACACCGCCCGGGTCTTCGCCGCGCCGCCTTGCTCCTATGTGGGGCAACGCTCAGCTTGACTGCCATCGCCTGCGGTGCAGACCCCGCCGGCTCACCCGACGACAAAGGCAGCAGTAGTAAGGGCGCCAGCAGCGACGACGAGGGTGACGACGAGGACGACACGTCCTCTCCGACGCCCGTCAAGCCCACCAAGGCCGACGCTGGCAAGGGCGCCACCAAGCCCACTGCGGTTGCCGATGCCGGTGCCAAAGGTGGCACCGACGACAAGGCGCCCACCGCCACCACCGGCGGCAACAAGTCGCTCTGGTGCGGCGCGCTCGAGGTGTTCGCCGACAAGTGCCAGAGCTGCCACGGCACGAGCCTCGCGGCCGGTGCGCCGATGGCGCTCGTCACGTACGCGGACACCACGGCGGCGGCCAAGGTCACCAAGGGCAAAAAGGTCTCCGAGGTGGTCGGCACGCGCGTGCACGACGTCAAGAGCCCCATGCCTCCGGGCAAGCCTCTCGATGCAGCGGCGCTGGCTGCCATCGACGCGTGGATTGCCGACGGCGCAAAGCCCGGCGACGACGCCACCTGCGCGGGTCAGATCGCCGAGAAGCCCCCCGCGGCCGAACAGCCGTGGCCGCCCGAGGGCTGCGACGCGACGTACAAGATCCTCGCCGGCAACGGCAAGCCTGTGAGCGTGGCCGCAGGCGTGGAGAGTCACCCGCAGTTCACGCTCGACGCGCCGTGGGGCGACGACAAGGTGCAGGCCCTGGGCTTCCGACCCATCACGGACAACAAGGCCGTCCTGCACCACTGGATCCTCAACGGCGGCGGCGCGTTCATCAACGGCTGGGCGCCCGGCCAGGACGACAGCGAAGAAGGGCCTATGCTCCCCGACGTCGGCGTCTTCCTTCCCTCGGGCAAGGGCTCGCTGCGCATGGACATGCACTACAACAACCTGCAGGGCGCAAAGGCTGAGCTCGACCAGAGCGGCCTCGAGATCTGCGTCACGCACAAGCTGCGCAAGTTCACGGCCACCACGTTCAGCGGCTTCGCGGCCCTGCCCAACATCCCGGCGGGCAAAGAGGTCGACATCGTCGGCACCTGCAACGTGTCCGTGACGCAGCCGGTGTTCTTGCTCTCGGAGAGCCCACACGCGCACAAGCTCGCCACGCACATGAAGCTGGTGGTCAAGAGCGGCGCTACCGAGACCGTGCTCCACGATGGGCCGTTTGCATTCGATGGTCAGATCGCCACGCCGCTGAAAGCGCCGTTCGAGCTCAAGGCGGGCGACCAGGTCATCACCACGTGCCACTTCAAGAACGACACCAATCGCACGGTGGGCTTCGGCGAGAACACGGGCAACGAGATGTGCTTCAACTTCGCCACGTACTACCCGATGGGTGCGCTGAGCTGCGGCGGTGGTCGTGCTGCCGGCGGCGGCAGTAACCCCTTCGGCGGGAGCCTGTTCGGCGGCACCTGAGCGCTTCCCAAAAGCCAAGCACGACATCGGCGCGCGTGGACCACTGGGTTCGCGCGCGCCGATGTCGTTTCCTGCCGACGATGCCACTCACCCCGAGTTCGTCGTAGATCCTTCGGCGCCGGCGAGTCACGGTAAACTTTACAGAACGGGCGATCTTGCTCGCTTGATGCCGGACGGAAACATAAAGTTCTTGGGTCGTATGGATCAGCAAGTAAAGGTACGGGGTTTCCCTATCGAGCTCGGCGAGGTCGCAGCCGTGCTCGAGCAGCACCCGCTCGTGTCGAGGGCCTTTGTCGATGCCCCGCTGGTTCATGGCAGCGAGCGCTCCGAGCGTCTCGACCCGGAGCGTCTCGACCCCGACCGCGGGAGCCTTGATCGCGTGCTGGTTGCGTATGTTGTAGCACCGGCCGGCACGCAGGCCGCGACGCTGCGCGCCCTGTGCCAACAGCGTCTACCCGAGCACATGGTGCCCGCACATTTCGTGGTTCTCGACAGGTTCCCCATGACCACTCACGGGAAGGTCGATCGTAGGGCGTTGCCGACGCCGAGCACCGTGGCGAGCCGTCCCATCGCAGCGCCATCGAGCGCGCTTCAGACTGCGGGAGCAGAGGTGATCGACTTGGCTGAGCGTTTTGTCACCCGGCCGCGTGCGCTCGACGTCATCGAGCCCGACCCCGCGGCAGCTCCTGTCGTGTCCCTCGAGCAGAGTCGCCTAGCGTTCATCCAGGGGATGCACCCCGACAGCGCTACCTACAACGTCTCGGTCGGCCTTCGGTTGCGCGGTGCGCTGCGCGTCGACCTGCTCACACGCGCGCTCGCGTCGGTCGTGGCGCGCCACGAGCCGCTGCGCACAGGCTTTGTCCTCTCGCCCGATGGCTACCGCGCAAACATCGTCGCAGAGACACAGCCCGAGCTGGCGCAGCTCGACCTGAGTGATCGCGAAGCAGACGTGCAGCCGCGCGCGCTCGACGAAGCGATGCGTGCGGTCAGCGGCGTCGCCTTCGATCTCCGAAAGCCGCCGCTCGTGCGCGCGCTGTTGGTGAAGCTCGGACAAGACGAGCACGTTCTGGTCATCGTGGTGCACGGTGCCGTGTTCGACGGCCCCTCCAAGCACATCTTGCTGCGGGAGCTCACCGCGAGCTACGACGCGCTCGTCGCCGGCACCGAGCCCGACCTGCCTCTGCTGCCGATTCGGTTCAACGATGTCGTGCGCTTTCAGCTCGCGCGCCTCGAGCGTAGCGATCACGCACGCGAGCTCGCCTACTGGAAGACACGACTCGTCGGCCCGCTGCCGGTGTTGCAGCTGCCGCACGACCGTCCGCGCCCACGCGTGTTCTCGCACCTCGGCAGCGTGTACGGCTTGCAGCTCTCACGCGAGCAGAGCGCGGCTCTGCGCGACGCCGCACTGGCGCAGCACTGCAGCCTGTCCACGTTGCTGCTGGCCGCGTTCCACACGTTGCTGCACCGCTACAGCGGACAGTCCGATCTGCTGGTGGCCGTGCCCGTCGCCGCGCGCGAGCACCCCCAGACCCGCGACCTGATCGGTCTGTTGATCAACACGTTGGTTGTGCGCAGCGAGTTTGCCCCGGGCATGACGTTCGAGGACCTGCTCACGCAAGTCCGCACACGCCTGAACGAGGCGCTCGACCATCGAGAGCTTCCGTTCGAGCGCTTGGTCGCCGAGCTGAACCCGCCACGCGATCCGTCGGTCACGCCCGTCTTCCAGGCTTTGTTCAGCTACGACGAGAGTGACGACAGCGTTCGCCACGGCAAACACTTCGAGGTCTCGAGCGTGGTCGTGGACCAGACCTTCGCCGGCACCGACCTGAGCTTGTTCGTCGAGGACAGCGGCGAGCACGGACTCAGCGGCCACTTCGAGTACAGCACCGACCTGTTCGACCGCTCCACCGTCGCAAACATCGCCGACGGTTTCCGCGCGTTGCTCGAGCATCTCGCCGAGGCTCCCCAGACGCCGGTCGAGCGCCTGCGCGCGATGTCGAACGACGAGCGACAGCGGCAGCTGACCGCCTGGAACGACACGCTGGCCGACTTCGATCTCGGGCGCACGGTGGTCGACCTGTTCGAGAGCACGGCGGCGCGCGACCCAGCTCGTCGTGCCGTCATCGGACGCGAGCACACGCTCAGCTACGGAGAGCTCGACCACGCTGCACGCGCGCTGTCGCACTTGTTGAGCGAGGCGGGTGCAGGCCACGACGTCGGGGTCGCGGTGTTTCTCGAGCGCAGCCCGCGCTTGGTCACCAGCCTGCTGGCCGTGCTGCGCGCGGGCTCTTACTACATCCCGCTCGACCCCGGCCATCCAGCCGAGCGCAACCAGCGCATCATTGCCACGGCCAAGCCCAAGCTGGTGCTGGCCGAGTCACGCACGCTCGCCAACCTGCCGGAGCTGGGCAGCAGCACGCTGGTCAACCTCGACGAGCTGCTGGCGCGCCACAGCGACGGGGACGACAACGTCCAACACGTCAGCTCTCGTGCACGTGCCGGCGATGCTGCGTACGTGATCTTCACGTCGGGCTCGACGGGCGATCCGAAGGGCGTCTCGGTTCCGCACCGCGCGCTGAGCAACTTTTTGTTGTCGATGGCCATCGCGCCTGGGTTGTCGTCCGACGACGTGTTGCTCTCGCTGACCACCATCTCGTTCGACATCGCCGGGCTCGAGCTGTACTTGCCGCTGATCACCGGCGCGACGGTCGAGGTGGGCGATCGCGAGCTGGCGCTCGACCCCAAGGCACTCGCGGCACGCCTGCGTGAGCGCGGCGTCACCATGTTTCAGGCCACGCCTGCCACGTTTCGGATGCTGGTCGAAGATGGCTGGAGCGGGCAGCCCAGACTCAAGGTGCTGTGCGGCGGCGAAGCCTTTCCGCCCGACCTCGCCGAGGCGCTGTTTTCGCGCGTGGGCAGCGTGTGGAACATGTACGGCCCCACGGAGACCACCATCTGGTCTTCGCTCCAAGAGCTCAAGCCCGGTGAAGTCATCTCCATCGGACACCCCATCCACAACACGCAGCTCTACGTGCTCAACGACGCGCTCGAGCCCGTGCCCCACGGTGCCGCCGGCATGCTGTGGATCGGCGGCGACGGCGTGGCCACCGGCTATTTCAGGCGCCCCGATCTGACAGACGCGGTGTTCCTCCAAGATCCGTTCTCGAGTGAGCCTGGCGCGCGCATCTACAAGACGGGCGATCTCGCGCGGCGCCTGCAAGACGGCCGGCTCGAGTGCCTCGGTCGCACCGACTTCCAGGTCAAGATCCGCGGCTACCGCATCGAGCTCGGCGAGATCGAGACGGCGATTCGTAGCTACCCGGGCATCCTGCAGACCGTGGTGCACGTCAAGACGACACCCTCGAGGGAAAAGCAGCTGGTCGGCTTCGTGGTGCAACAAGACCACAGCCTCGAGGTGCCTTCGGGGCTGGTCGAGCACCTGCGCGCCAAGCTCCCGCACTACATGGTGCCGGGCGCGTTCGTGGCGATGGCCGCGCTCCCCCTCACGCCCAACGGCAAGGTCGACCGCAAAGCGTTGCCCGACCCCGTGGCCAGCATCAAGCCGGCTGCCATGACGGGTGCGCCACCGCGCGACGACATCGAAGTGAAGATCGCCGACATCTTCCGCTCGTATCTCTCGCTCGACGCCATCGACAGCGAGGCCAACTTCTTCGATCTCGGAGGGCACTCGCTGCTGGCTGCGCGGGTCACGCGCGAGCTCAACGCGACGTTCGAGCTCGAGCTGAGCGTGGGCGCCATCTTCGAGAAACCCACGGTCCAAGGGCTTGCGGAGATCGTCCGCAACCGCGGCGGCACGCTGGGTGCGGCGGTCATCCCGCTGCACAACGGCGTCGGCAACGTGCCGCTGTTCTTCATCTGCGGAGTGCATCTGTACCAGACCCTGGCGCGCAACCTCGGGGCCAAGCAGGCCAGCTACGGCGTGTGGGTGCCGGCCGAAGAGACGTTTTTGCAGCACGCCGCCACCGGTGGGCAAGAGTTCGAGGAGTTTGCGGCCGAGTACGTGAAGACCATCCGCAAACACACGCCGCACGGCCCGTACAACCTGGCCGGCGTGTCGTTTGGCGGGCTGCTCGCGTTCGAGGTCGCGCGTCAGCTGCGCGCGGCCGGCGAGAGCGTGCCGGCGCTGGTGTTGCTCGATGCGATCCTGCCCGAGGCGTTGTCGCGCAACCCGCGCGCGTGGCTGCAAGAGAAGGTCGATCGCGTGCGTCGGCTCGGGCTACGGCGCGCCATCGACGACCAGCTCGGCCGCATGTTTAATCGCGTCGTCGGCGCCGAGGGCGCTGGCATCGACGACCGCAAGAAGCGCGACGCCGAGCTGTGGCGCGCCATCAACGGGCCGTCGTGCACGCGCTACCTGCGCAACAAGCCCGGCTACAACGGGCCGACGATGATCGTGCGTGCGCTGTTCCGACCGGAGCTCACCGGCTTCGACGTGGCCCCCGAGCTGGGCTGGGCCGACAAGCTCCGGAGCACCGTCAGCGTGGTGGACGTGCCGGGCGATCACCTCGGCATCTTGACGCTGTCCGAGACCGCCGAAGTGATGCGCAGCTACCTCGAGTCGCTTCAGCCGAGAGACCGTCGTTCGCTCATCCCGTCGCTGGTCTCGCCCGCGTCCCGCCCGCCTGAGCCGTCGCTCGGGCAGCTCCCGCTGCGCCCCGTCCAGTAAGGTCCGTAAGGTCGCCATGCCTCAACGTTGACGTGGACGTTGACGTGGACGTGGTCCTTGACGGCGACGGCGACGAAACGCCGCCAGGCGCGCTCAGCGCCCCGAATCGGCGCGCTAGAGGGCGCCCGCGGCAAGAGCGGCGCGCACCGGCAACACCCAGCGCACGGCCGCGGCCAGCATGGTGCGAGCATCGCGCGCGGAGTCGCTGTGCACGATGTCGCCGTGGGCCATGATGAGCGTCTCGAACGGCCACGCGAGCACGCGCGAGAGGCTGTCTGCGGCGGCAGCGCGGTCTTTGACGAACAGCCTCCAGGCGCGGCTCTGGCCAAAGCGGCGATGGCAGCCGACCAAGCGCAAGACCAGGCCGGTGAGCCAGCCCTCGGGCGACAGCACGTGGAAGACCAGGTCGGTGACGACCAGGCTCTGCGTCGCGCGGTGAAAGAAGACGAACTCGTCGACCGCCAGGGCCCCCTCGATGCGCTGCACGTCGACGCTTTCGGCAAGCGCGGGCGGCAAGGGCTCGCGCAGCGTGCGGTCGATGCGCAGGTCGGGCCGCTTGTGCGCGAGGCCGGGGGGCGCGAGCACGGTCGCCCGCGGGTAACGACGGATGGCGGCGTCGAAGTACAGGTGGTGCAGCAGGTTGGGCGCGATCAAGAAGCGCACCTCGCCAAGGGAGGCGAGCGTGGCGGCCAACGCGTCGTCGATGGGGATGGGCGAGACGAGCGCGAGTCCGCCGTCTACGAGCGGGAGCACCGTCATACGCGCGGGCAACCGAAAGCGCCCCGGCAAGGTCTGCGCAAGCTCGAACACGGGAAGTGTGAGGGTGTCTGACACGGCATGTCCTCCTGCCTCGAACAGGACCACGTCTGCTGCAGCTAGTCAAGTCAGATTGACTAACGAGGTTCGTCCGCGAACCTGGCGCTGGTGCCCTACGCCTCGCGCGGAAAGCGGCTCATCGAGCGCTCGTGTGCCTTCTCGGCTTCGACGGCGCGGTCTTTGGGTGGCGCCGTGGTCTCAAGTGCGTCGAGCAGCCTGCGCGCGACCGCGGCGACCTGGTCGACCGCCTCGGCGAAGGCTTCTTCGTTGGCCTTGGAGGGCTTGCTGAAACCACTCAGCTTGCGCACGAACTGGAGCGAGGCCGCGCGCACCTCGTCGTCGCTGGCCGGTGGTTCGAAGTTGAACAAGGTCTTGATGCTGCGACACATGACGAGCTCCCGACGGCACCTGGTCGCGCCGTCCACAAACTCTACACGCTGAGGCTTTTGGAGGCACTTGGGCCTGCGCTCAACCGTCCCCGGGCTCGTCTGGGGGCGTGCAGCTCTGTGCGCGCTCGCGCAAAAGCGTCTGTTCACGAACGTTGCGCGTGAGCGACGCGGCAAGCTCGAACTCGAGCCGTGCCTCGTCGAGCCGGTCGAGCTTTTTGAGCAGGTCGCCGCGCACGCTGGGCAACAGGTGGTAGCTGGCGAGCGAACCTTCTTCGACCAGCGCGTCGACCAACACCAACCCTGCGGCCGGACCCAACGCCATCGACAGCGCGACGGCGCGGTTGAGCTCGACGACGGGGGAGGGCGAAAGGGAGGCGAGCTCGGCGTAGAGCGCTGCGATCTGGAGCCAGTCGGTGTCTTCTGGCCTGCGTGCACGGGCGTGACAGGCGGCCAGGGCGGCCTGCAAGGCGTAGGGCCCACGCGCGCCGCCGAGCTGGTCGGCACGCGCGAGTGCCGTCAGGCCGCGACGGATCAGCAGCTGGTCCCAGCGCCCGCGATTTTGCTCGAGCAACAACACAGGCTCGCCGTTCGGGGCGACCCGTGCGCGCGCGCGTGAGGCCTGGATCTCCATCAGCGCGACCAGCCCGTGGACCTCCGCTTCGCGCGGCATCAGCTCGGCCAGGATGCGTCCGAGGCGCAGCGCGTCTTCGCACAGCGCAGGCCGCATCCAGTCGTCTCCCGCGGTCGCCGAGTAGCCCTCGTTGAAGACGAGGTAGATGACCTCGAGGACCGAGCCGAGTCGATTGGCCAGCTCGGCCGCGCGTGGCACCTCGAACGGGACGGCCGCATCCGCGAGCGTGCGCTTGGCCCGCACGATGCGCTGCGCGACCGTCGGCTCGGGCACCAGGAAGGCGCGCGCGATCTCGTCGGTGGTGAGGCCACCCAAGAGGCGCAGCGTGAGGGCGACACGCGCCTCGGCCGACAGCAGCGGGTGACACGACGTGAAGACGAGGCGCAGCAGGTCGTCGCCCACGTCGTCGTCGAGCGCGGCCTCGAGGTCGGGTGCGGACAGCTCGCGCTC
>JBEGTL010000195.1:0-13025 GCA_041179425.1 Pseudomonadota bacterium
GCGCCCGCGCTTCCAACAAGAGGCGCTGACGCTCGCGGCGCTCTCGCACCCGCACATCGTCACGCTGCAAGATTACGGCCTCGTGCGCGGGCGACCGTTCTTGGTGATGGAGTTGCTCGAGGGGCGCACGCTGCGCCAGATCATCGACACCGAGGCACCCATCGCCCCGCTGCGCACGCTGACCTTACTGCGTCAGGTGCTGCTCGCGCTGGCGTACGCGCACGAGTTCGGGGTCGTGCACAGAGACCTCAAGCCAGCCAACCTGATCGTACAAGCGCTGCCTGCGTACGAGCACGTCAAGGTGCTCGACTTCGGTATGGTCAAGCTCATGCCTGGCAGTCACCTGCACCGCGGCGAGCAGCTGACGCGGCAGGGCTTCACGTTTGGCACCCCTGCGTATATGTCGCCGGAGCACGCGGTCGGTGGCGATGTCGACATGCGCAGCGACCTCTACTCCGTGGGCATCTTACTGTTCGAGCTGCTCACCGGACAAAAACCATTCGATGGCGAGGTGCAGGACATTCTGCGTCATCACCTCAACACGCCGGTCCCAGAGCTCGTCGAGCGCCGCCCCGAGCTCGCCGAGCTCAGCGAGCTGCAGGCGTTGGTCGAGAAGGCGATGGCCAAAGAGCCAGACGATCGTTTTGCGAGCGCGCGCGAGATGCTCACGGCCATCGACGAATTGCTCACCTCCGGCATGCTCGCCGAGCCGCTCCACGAGCGAGCCGCCGAGGGCAGCGTGGACCCCATCAGCGTCGCCCACCTGGCTCCCAAGCTGCGCGAGAGCCTCGAGGCGGCCGCCGCCGCACTCTCCAGCTACGCCCGTTCGAGCCGAGAGGCCTGGCGAGACAAGGCGTCGCCCCAGCTTTTGCGAGCCCAGCGCGAGCTCCGCGCGGCAGCCGCGCGCCTGGCCCCCAAGCTACGCGTCCTCTCCGAGGCAGCCTGGGACAAGCTGCGCCCGCAGCTGGTGCGCGCTGCAGAACGAGTGGCCCAGCTGGCCCTCGAGGCAAAGTCGAGAGTCGAGACGCGCCTGCACAGCAGTCACGCAGAGACCGCGAACAGTAAGCCTCCGTTGGCGCTCCCAGCGTCCACGGAGCACCAGTCAGAGCCCCCCGCGGACCCTGCCGCTTCCGCCACCACGCTGTCGTCAGCCGAGGCGGAGTCTGGTACCGCAGCGTCAGTCCAATCAGCGTCTGCCACACCGCAGTCTGCTGCGTTGGCGTCTGCTGCATCGTCATCCACGCAGCAGGTAGACATCTCGGAGCTGGAGCGCGTCAGCACCATCTCACTTTCCGTCCCTGCGGCGACCCAGCAAGTGGACATTGCCGAACTAGAAGAAGTGCTAGACGCGCACTTCGCTGCCAAGGCTGCGACGGTGATCGACCAACCCAAGTTCGATCCGGCCACTGTGAAGGACGCGTCCGAAACGGCCGAGCCTTTGACGCTCGAGCCGCGGCAGAAGACGAGCAAAGCAAAGCCCAAGGGCAAGTGAAGTCAGCAGACGAACTCCGATGTCGACCGCGACAGCGAAGCGGACCGCTGTCAGCGACCCGCTTTTTTGGTCGTATCGACACCCCCCGCCGCGCAGCGATCAGTTCAAGATCTGACTAGCGATGCGTAGATCGGGCGCGTACTGGTTTTCGCCGTACGCGGCGCAGAACGCCGCCTCGTCGCAGCGCGCAACGGATTAACGTAGGTTAAGGCGGAGCCCCCTCGCGTGCTGTCAGGGTCGAGTGATGGATCCTTCGGCCAATGACGACACCTCTGCTCTGTCCGTGGCGGCGCTCGGTAGCGCATCGTTACTGGTCGTTTTGTGCTTGGCGAAACGCAAAACTTCTCGGGCGCGGCCAACTCGCAGGCCGTAATTGCGGGCGCGGTCGCCACCTGGCCCGAAGCTGCGCACTTCGTGAGCGGCGGCTCCAGTGCGGGTGGCTACGGCGCGAACCTCAACTTCGGTATGATCCAGGACACCTTTGCGGGCGCCCATGGCTCGGTGATCCTCGACGCCGCGCCCCCATTCAGCAATCGGTACGCCCCGCCCTGCCTACAGAAGCGCTGGCGTGACGTTTGGAGCCTAGACAAGAATCTGCCGTCCGACTGCGGCGAACTGTGCAAGACCGCAGACGGCGGCAACCTCTTCAATACCTGGAGCTACTGGCTAGCCAAGTACCCAGACGTTCGCTACGCGATCGTCTCCGGCATCCACGACGAGATCATCCGACTGTTCATGGCGCTCGGAAACGACGATTGTGCAAACTACCAGAGCTACGATCCGGTTGTCGGATTCATCAGCTCGCTCGGTCAGACGTACGACCCTGCGATGTACCAGGCAGGGCTATCGGAGATCCGAACGCAGTATGCGCCGACCGGCTAGCTCGCTCGGCAACGGCGCGGGCGCAGTGACGGTGAACTGCGCGGCCAGCGACCAGTCGCCATGGCAGCTTGGCGCGGCTCCCTCGAGCACGAGCTTGCTCCCCACCGCGGGCGTGCGGTGCGGGATCAGCTCCCTGCCTGGACCCACGACGCTGATGGGAAGTAGCTCGAGCCCAACCTCGGTGCGTCCGCCATCTTCGAGCTGATAGAGACGAGGCAGCGGGCCGTCGCCGGCGTCGTCGGTCTGCGTCGCCTCCCGTGCGGGGACGTAGCTGAACACGAGCTGATCGCTGGGAATGTCTCCCCCTGCCGGCAGCACGCGCGGAGGGGCGCACGGAGACGCGGCGCACGCTCGCACGTCGGACGGGTGCAGCGTGCTCAAGTACAGCGCCAGCATCCCCGCAGAAGCCAGAGCCGCCCGAAGCCGCACGACCTGCCAATGCCTACTCTGCATAGGTCCCCCTTGTGCTGTACACCCCGTGCAACGTAGCCCGCGCCGCCAACAGAATGTCGTCTCGAAGCGATCGCAACACCCAGCTCACCCCGAACGAACGAGCGAAGCGAAAGTGAATCCCCATCAAGGACGAGCGAAGCGAAGTCCCATCGAGGACGAGCGAAGCGAAGTCCCGAAACCCCCAAAAAATAGTCAGCGTACGACCCCCACCGCGCAGCGATCAGCACAAGATGAGCAAAGCAGTCACCACCAGCGAGGCGTCTGCGAGATAAAAGTCAGCAACCCGTCGTACTTAGGTGCCGAAGCGCGTGGCTGCTCCAAGTACTCGAGAGCCCCCCAACGACCAAACTTCCCAGGTGTGAAGCAATCGGTGAAATGCACGAACAGCTTGCCACCGTTCTTTTTCCAGCCCGCCAGATACTCCATGTAGATCTCCTTGATCCGCGGGTCGCGCCCCACGCTGTCGAACAGCTTGTTCAGCTTCTCGTTGTTCTCCGTCCCAGCGATCCCCGCGAACGACTCCCCGCCCTCGTAGGCCACCAGCTCCACGTTGAACTTTGCCGCGATCTCCGCGTGCACCTTCGTCATCTCGAACGTCGCAGGCAGCGAGCGCTTGCGTAGATCGTCGATCACATCGGTCACGCTGGCGTTCTCCCAGCGCTTCTCCTCCTTGGGGTCTCCGTACTCTCCCCCGAAGTAGGGTGCGATCGCGAGCGCATCGACGTGGTGTCGCGTGTCCAGGTACTCGAGCTGTGCCACCGCCACGCCCGAGTTGGCAGCCTGCGCAGCCAGCACGCGCACCACACGCTTCTGCTGACCCTTGAACACAGACTCCCAGATCTTGTGTACGGCAGTCGTCCGCTTTGCGTAGAAACGATACTGCGCGTCCCAGTTGGACTCGCCGAGCTTGAGCTTCTTGCCTTGCTCGGTCGCGTACGCAGCCTGCGGGAACATCCCGTTCCACACCTCGTTGGAGTACTCGACGTAGGCCTTGAGCTCGGGCCGCAGGTTGTCGCGCACGTAGGTCGCAAAGTGGCGCACGTAGTCGTCGTCGGCCGCGTGCGGGATGTTGAACCACGGGTTTTGCGACAACCGATTGGCCAGCGCGACCATGATCTCGAGCGGCACACCCTCGCGGAAACGCGCGTCGCTGGGCAGCGGGCGGTCTTGCCACTTCTGCTCCTTGCTCTCGTTGGTCTTCATCCAGTCCATGAAGCGCACCGTGCTGAACGGCGCGACCTTCTCCAGGAACTTGGGATGGAAGATCTGCGTCGCGTAGTTCTTCTCGAACGGCTCGCACTTGCCGCCGCTACGACACGGAGTCTTGTCGTCGCAGTAGCGCACGACGTCGTTGCTGCACACGCCGCCGGGCATGATCAGGCGAACGTTCTTGGGGTAGCTCGCGGGCTTGGGGATGCCCGACACGAGCAGCGCGAGGTTGCCCTTGGAGTCGACCTTGACCACCTCCCGCCCGGGCTTTTTGAGGCTCACGCCGCCTTGCACGTCCCACGTCAGGTCGGCGCTCCCCTCGTACAGCGCCACGTAGTCGCCGCTCGGATAGTGGCCTGCATCCCAGAACACCAGCGAGCGGGCGAGCTGACCCTTTTGCAGCGAGCGCACCCAGCCGCTGTTGTCGAGCGCGAACGGCCGCTGATCGTCCCACTGGCCCTCGGTGCTGGAGATCCACTCCCGCGAGCGCTTCATCGCGTCGACGAACGGAAACGAGGAGCTCCAGTCGTTGATCGCGTCGAGGTTGGTGCCGAGGGGCGAGTGTTCGTTGGCCTTGTTGACGGGCGCCGGTTTGAGCTCGGTCTTTTTGGTCGTGGGCAGCGGCGGCGGACTGGCGGTCGTGCCGGTAGTCGTGCTGCCTGCCGTGCGTTTCTCGGCGGAGCTGGCTTTGGGCTTGTTGTTCTGCGCGTTGGCGGGCACCTGACACGCTGCCACCAGGCCGATGCCGGCGAGACCGAGCAGGAGGCGAGCACGAAGAGTTCGGGAGACGAGCATGCAAAAGTATACGGGCATGGGCCCAGGGAGACCGCTTCTTGCTCGCGCTGCTGAGCCGATAGGCTCATGGCCGGGGACCAAGCGGCTCTGGCCGCGGTGAGTCTTTCATGCGATGAGGAGGGCGTGCGAGAACCAAAAGACAAAGTGATCGTGATCACGGGCGCCGCTGGCGGTATCGGCCGCGCGCTTGCCCTCCACGGCGCTCGGCTCGGCATGCGCGTCGTCCTGTCCGACATCGACGCGGCGCGCCTCGAGCAGACGGTGGCAGAGGTAGAGGCGCTGGGCGCAGAGGCCATCGGCGTGCGGGCCGACGTGGGCTCGGCCGAGTCCGTGGCCAAGCTAGCCGACGCTGCCTATGCACGCTTTGGTGCCGTGCACGTGCTGGTCAACAACGCGGGTATCGCGGCGTCCGGCGCAGCCTGGAAGGTCCCACTCGAGATGTGGGAGCGCACCTTGCGCATCAACCTCGACGGCGTCGTGTTCGGCATCCACGCGTTCGTGCCGCGTATGCTCGCGGGCGGCGAGCCGGGGCACATCGTCAACGTTGCGTCGGCCGCCGGGCTGGTCACCACGCCGGGCTTCGCTGCGTACAGCGCGAGCAAGTTTGCAGTCGTCGGCCTGTCCGAGGCGCTCTACTACGACCTCAAGCTGCGCAAGACCGCCATCGGTGTTTCGCTGCTCTGCCCGGCGTGGGTCAAGACCGACATCGCCAGCTCGGAGCACGCCGCCGTCGCCACCGACGACCCCTTCGACGCGATGGTCGAGGCTTCGGTGCGTAAGGCCGTCTCCAAGGGCATCCCCGCGGCAGAGGTCGCCGAGCAGGTGTTCGCGGCGATCGAGAACGACAAGTTCTACATCATCACGCACCCCGAGACGCTCACGGCGCACATCCATCGCGCCGACGACATCGCCAACGGTCGCGACCCTCAGCTGCCTACCTTCGAGCGTCGCCCCTCCCAAGCAAGCAGCTGAGACGAATGCGCGCGAACTCGCGCGGCGGCTGGATGGTCAGGCACAGGTCCAGTCGTCGTCGTTCAGCTGCTCGCTTCATGGTCTTCCCCTTTGCCGACCCCGGCGTTGGAGAGATCACTAGCATCGAGCTCATTTTACGGCAGCAGCGCTCACCCCGGTCGTCTGCTGCGACATCTACGTAACGCTGCGTCTGCTCCGTCTGCATCGTTCCGTGCAGAACAGGCGACGTTGCCGTCGGCGCGAATGATCGTTCCAGCGCAGCGCGTGTGCACGCGGTACGGGGTTAACCGGAACTGGTGCTTGCGAACTCGCCGTGTAGCTCGGCCAAGAACGTCGACAGGTGGGTGAACTCGATCTGGTCGTGGAGCAGCTGCTCGTAGGCCATGCGTGCACCTGCGATGTGGCGCTTGATGCCGACCCACTACGCGAACGGCTCGAGCGAGAGCGTGCGGCCAAACACCCTCAGGTCGGTGTGGTGCGCGATGAAGTAGCGGCTGCGTAGCTCGAAGCCGTCTTCGGTGCGGCGCGCTAGGTGCAACATGGTGCAGGCAGACAAGTTGGGCTTGCGCAGCCGGACGCGCGCGCACGCGTGCGCCACGATGCCTGCCTCTTGAAAGCGTGAGGTGTCCATGCCGAGCGCTGCGGGATGGATGAACTCGATGGAGATGGGTAGACACTCCGGACCGATGTACTCGTCGACGTCGTGCGTGGTGCCGAGAAAGCGCGCTTCGTCGCTGAGCCCGGGGCGCGTGAGGATCTCCGGGTCGCGCGGCACTGCACGGATGTGATTGTGCGGGTACCACAACGTGTAGCGAGCCGGCTCGACGGCGTGCCACC
Organism: Pseudomonadota bacterium; assembly: GCA_041179425.1. Classification (GTDB taxonomy): domain Bacteria; phylum Myxococcota_A; class Polyangia; order Polyangiales; family DASUME01; genus DASUME01. The sequence continues at coordinate 6,641 of JBEGTL010000195.1, forward strand.
AGAACCACCACTTGAGCATGTCGCCGGTGCAGCCGGGGAACGGCACCAGGCTGCTGGTGTAGCCTGAGCCATCGGCGAGCTCGCAGTAGCCGGTCTCTGCGGCGTGATAGCCGGGGTCGAGTAGCGTGTTGAGCGACAGAGGCGTGAGCTGGAGAGCGTGCGCAGGGTCGATCGGCGCGCGCAGTGCCGGCATGACGGCGTCGTGCACCCACAGCTCGTCGTCGAAGTAGCGTTCGTACGGCTTGCCTCGGATCTGTTCGCGATTGATGGCGAGCTGACGCTGTGTCGCCACCGGAAAGAACGTGATCAAGTTTTTGTGGGCACGGTCCATGTCGAACACCTGATACTTCACGAAGGGGCGACGTGCTGCCTCGAGCGTGCAACCCGGCTAGGCCGGGCCCCCAACGATGTGCCGCTCGACGAGTCCGCTCGCCGACAGATGACGCGTGAACCACTCGACAGTCAGGTCGATGACGGCGTGCGGACCCCGTGCGCGCTTCGAAGCAGAGTGAGGTGGACCGACGTACGGCGATTGCCGACTCGTCGATCGTGGTGCTCTCTCGAGAAGGCACGCGTGGGCTCACGCACCGCGCCGTCGACCGACAGCTCTCGCTCCCGGAAGGCTCGACGTCTTACTACTTTCGCACCCGCGCTGCGCTCACGAGCTGCGCCGCCGACCGGCTGGTGGCGCTCGACATGGCCGACGTGGACGGAGCGGGCGACCACGGCCGCGACGTCGTGTTGCTGCTCGCGCACTGGATGGCGCCCGCGCAGCGCGTGCGCTTGCTGGCGCGCTTTCAGCTGTTCGTGGAGGCGACGCGCGACAGTACGATTCGTGCGCTGCTCGCGGAGCCGCGGAAGGCTTTCGTGGCCCATGCCACCGAGGCGATGCGCAAGGCGGGTGCCGTGGACGCCAAGCTCGCCGCGCTGGTGCTGGTGTCCGTGGTCGATGGGCTCCTGCTCAACGAGCTGATCGGCGAACACGTCTCGGCAAACAAGCTCGAGCGCGTGCTTGGGCCGCTGCAAGAGGCGCTGCTGTGCCGTGCCTGACTTGCCCCGTGCGCAGGCTCGCTTCAGAGCAGCACGCCACGTCGATCGGGCTGTGCGGGGGGCGGCAAGGTGTCGCCGATGGCGTCGCGCAGGTTGCGCTCGATGGTTCGACTGAGTGCGTACAGAGGGAGCGCATCCCACGCTCGCGTGAACGGGTCTTCGAGCACGCGTCCCACCTCACTGATCAGCTTGAACGCCAAGCAGACCACGATGGAGACCGGGATGGCGATCCAGTGCAGGTCGTCGACGATGGCGAGCGGCAGCAGCACCGCGTAGGTGCGCACCAAGAGCTCGGAGATGCGCGCGTAGCCGGGCGGCAGCGGCGTGTTGCGGATGCGCTCGCAGCCGCCCTGGACGTCGAGCAACGTGGCCAGCGTGGTGTCGAGGCTCTGCAGCCTGCGCGCGTCGAGTGACCCCTCGTTGGTGAGCGATGCAAGCCGCTGCAGCTGACCACGCAGGATGCGTGTGGTCAGCGTGGGACGACTGATGTCGATGGGGCCGCTACACTCGCTCGCCAGGCGCGCCACGTCCGGGTCTTCGAGCACGGACTCACCGCGCAGCTCGCAGCGCAGCGCGTGCACGTACAACATGTGGTGCAACATCAGCTCGCGGCAGCTGTCGCGCTGCGGCTCTCCGGGCAGGTACGACAGCAGCTGTGCGCAGAAGTGTCGCGACGAGTTGACCAGCTGGCCCCACAGCTTGCGGCCTTCCCACCAGCGGTCGTACGCCGAGTTGGTGCGAAAGCTGACGTAGATGCCGATGGCCGAGCCGAGCACCGTGACCGGCACGTCGGGCAGCACGCCCGCGACCTCTCCCGTGAGCTGCTCTGCGATCACGACGGCGATCGACAGCGACATGAAGATGGCGATGTTTTTGGTCTGCCAGCGCAGCAGACGGAGGGTGGAGAGCGCTTCGTACGTCAGCATCGGTCGAGCCCAAGGTAGTTCCGGCGTCGCCGGCGGCTAGCCGCGCGCTGTCATGTCACAGGTGGTCGCGCGCGGGGCTCTGCGAGACGTGCTCGACCCCGCTGCTCGCCATCCGGCCGAGCGGAAAGCCGCGCTGGGTCAGCTCGACGACGAATCCGAATGCGTTGTGGGAGCGCGGCGCGGGCAGCTGCACACCGAGCGAGAGCTGCATCCCGGCGGGCAGCTCGATCACGAGGCCTGCGACGGCGACGCTGATGTCGCGGTCCCCCGAGATGTAGTCCACCTGAAACAGCAGCCGCTCAGGGACCAGGGGGAGCTCCAGTCCGAGCAGTCCCCCGAGCGGGAAGCCGTCTCCCGCCAGCGCTCGGTTCGCGTGGTAGCCGCCTGCGAACAGCCGCGTGCCGCGCTGCGGAAGCACCAGCGAGCCCATGGCCCAGGTGAACTCGAGCGGTGCCCACTCCGGGTGTCCCACCTGCGTGCCTCCGAGCTGTGTGCCGAGGGAGAGTCGAGCCTGGTCGTGGCTGCCGAACGAGACGCCGCGCTGGGCATTGACCAGGTAGCCAGGGTGCACGGGAGCGGCCAGGTCGTCGCCGGGGTGGCCGTACAGCGGCACGTTGACCACGTTGATACCGAGCTCGAACTCGCGGGTCACACCGAGCTCGACCGTGGTGCAGCTCGTCCCCAGTGGACGTGACAGGTTGAGCTGCTGCTGCACGAATACATGTTGGGGCAGCGTCGAGAGACCCGAGGGGACGTTGAACAGATTTTGCTGCGCCCGCGCCGCGGGAGCGACCGACAGCCAGCAACCGAGCGCGAGCAGACACGGCAGCAGGCGGATGACGAGCTTCACGCGGCGCGCCATTGCAGTAGACATGCCCAGCACGCGTCGCCGACACCAGCGGCCAACATGCGGAGATCGTTGACGAGGGCTGCGCGGGCGGGCGCGTCACCCAACATTTCTGTCGGGTCGTCGACGCTTGTGTTGGACCGCGCGCTGCTACTTGACTTCGACGCTCACGGGCGCGACGCGCCAGATCTCGTCGCAGTACTCCTGGATGGAGCGGTCGCTCGAGAACTTGCCGCTGCGCGCCGTGTTGAGGATCGCCATCTTGGTCCAGCGCTCGCGGTCTTGGTAGGCGCTGGAGACGCGGTTTTGTGCTTCGAGGTAGGACGGGAAGTCGGCCACCAGCATGTAGTCGTCGCGATCGAGCAGGCGGTTGACGATGGGCTCGAACAGGGCCTTGTCGCCGCGTGAGAAGTAGCCGTTGGCGAGCAGATCGATGACCTCGCGCAGGTGCGGGTTCTCCTCGTACACCGCGCGCGGGTAGTAGCCCTGCGCGCGTGTCTCGGCGACCTGACCGGTGGTCAGCCCAAACAAAAAGAAGTTCTCGTCGCCGACTTCTTCGCGGATCTCGACGTTGGCGCCATCGAGCGTGCCGATGGTGAGCGCGCCGTTCATCTGGAACTTCATGTTGCCGGTGCCCGACGCCTCTTTGCCCGCCGTGGAGATCTGCTCGGACAGCTCGGCCGCCGGGTAGATGTTTTGCGCAACCTTGACGTTGAAGTCAGGCACGAACACCACCTTGAGTAGCTCGCGTGTGTCGCGGTCGTGGTTGACCACCTCGGCGACGGAGTGGATGAGCTTGATGACGAGCTTGGCGAGCCAGTAGCCGGGTGCAGCCTTGCCCGCAAAGAACACCGTGCGCGGCGTGAGCTGCGCGCCGTTGCCGGCCTTGATGCGCTGGTACATGGAGATGACGTGCAGCACGTTGAGGTGCTGCCGCTTGTACTCGTGCATGCGCTTGACCTGCACGTCGAACAGCGTGTGCGGGTCGATGCTGACGCCGTGCTGTTTGTGCATGACGTTGGAGAGGCGCACCTTGTTGGCGAGCTTGACCTGACGGAACTCCTCGCGGAAGCCGGCGTCGTCGGCGTACGGCTCGAGCTTTTTCAGCTTGTTGAGGTCGCGCCCCCACGACTCGCCGATGGTCTTGGTGATCAGCTTGGTGAGCGACGGATTGGACAGCATGACGAAACGACGCGGCGTGACGCCGTTGGTCTTGTTGCTGAACTTGTCGGGCCACAGGGCGTAGAAGTCGGACAGCACCGTCTCTTTGAGCAGCTCGGTGTGCAGCGCCGCCACGCCGTTGATGGCGTGACTGCCCACGCAGGCGAGGTTGGCCATGCGCACACGCTTTTCACCGTGCTCGTCGATCAGCGACAGCCGCGCGAGCTGCTCGCCGTTGTCGCCGAGGCGAAAGCGCGCCTCGTCGAGGAAGCGGCGGTTGATCTCGTAGATGATCTCGAGGTGACGCGGCAGCACGCGTTTGAACAGCGGCAGCGACCACGCCTCGAGCGCCTCGGGCAACAGCGTGTGGTTGGTGTAGCCGAAGGTCTTGGTGGTGATCTCCCACGCCTCTTCCCAGTCGAGCTCGTGGTCGTCGATGAGCAGGCGCATGAGCTCGGGCACGGCCAGGGCAGGGTGCGTGTCGTTGAGCTGGATGGCGTACTTCTCGTAGAAGTTGTGGATGGTCTTGGCGCGCTGCAGGTAGATACGGATCATGTCTTGCAGCGAGCAGGACACAAAGAAGTACTGCTGCTCGAGCCGCAAGATCTTGCCCGCTTCGGGCTCGTCGTTGGGGTAGAGCACCTTGGTCAGGTTTTCGCTGACCACCTTCTCTTGCACGGCGCGCAGGTAGTCGCCCACGTTGAACGCCTGAAAGTCGAACGACTCGCACGCCGTCGCTTCCCACAACCTGAGCATGTTGGCGTTCTTGACGCCGTACCCGAGCAGCGGCGTGTCGTAGCAGTGGCCCTTGACCACGCGCTCGGGCAGCCAGCGCACGCGGTAGCGCCCACGCGCGTCGGTGTAGCCCTCGGTGACGCCGCCGAGGTTGACCATGTGCTCGATGTCGTAGCGCGGGATCTCCCACGGGTTGCCGAGCCGCAGCCACTTGTCCGTCACTTCGTGCTGCCAGCCGTCACGGATCTGCTGGTCGAAGATCCCAAACTCGTAACGAATGCCGTAGCCGATGCTGGGGATCTGCAGCGTGGCCAGCGAGTCCATGTAGCAAGCGGCCAGGCGCCCCAAGCCGCCGTTGCCGAGGCCTGGCTCTTCTTCGTGCTCGAGCAGGTCTTCGAGGTCGATGCCGAGGCTGTCCATCGCCTTGCGCGCGTCTTCGGTCATGCCGAGGTAGAGCAAGTTGGAGCCCAGCTGGGGACCTATCAAAAACTCGGCCGACAGGTACGAGACCGTGCGACTGGCCGTCTCGAAGTACGTCTGCGCGGTGTTGATCCAGCGCTCGAGCAACCGGTCGCGCACGGTGTACGCGAGCGCGCGGTAGTGATCGTTGCGCGTCGCCACCGCCTGGAACTTGGCCAGCCGGGTGTACAAGTTGGCGAGGTAGTCGCGCTTGATGGCCTCGACACCACTGCCCAGATGGGCGGCCTTGGGGTCGAGGGGAGGAAAGCTCGAGGGACTCTTGCTGGTGGACATGCGGGTGTAGTGTGCCTACCAGATCTGCCTTCCCCAAGCCCAATTACAGAGAGTGCGCGACGCCCCGCTCAACCTGCTGTCTGGAGGCCGGCCGCGATGCCGTTGATGGTGGTGAACAGCAGACTCAAGATTTGTTCGCGCTCGGCGTCGTCGGTGGCGTCGGCGAGGCGGCGCTTGAGCTCGATCTGTGCGTGGCTCAGCACGTCGACGTAGGGATTGCGCCGGTTGACCGTGGACAACAGGTGAGGGCGGTTGCCGAGGATCTGTTGTTTGTCGAGCACCGACAGCACCGAGCGCACGGTGCGGTCCCACTCGGCACGAATCTGCGGCAGCAGCGTGCGGGTCTCGGGGTCGGCCAGCTCGGCGTAACACGCGGCCACGTCGATATCGGCGCGACTGAGCGCCAGCTGCGCATTGTTGATCAGCGCGCGGAAAAAAGGAGACTTGCGGTACAGGTCGCGCAGGCTGTCGATGCCGTGACGCGTGATCACGGCCTCGAGCCCGCTGCCGAGGCCGTACCAGCCGGGCAGACCATGTCGGCTCTGGTTCCACGAGAACACCCACGGGATGGCGCGTAGGTCGGCCAGCGACAGCCCCTTCTTGCGCGACGAGGGCCGCGACCCGATCGGCAGCGCGGTGACCTCGTTGATGGGCGTGGCGGCCTGCGCGTAGCGCGCGAGCTTGTCGGGGTCCTCGAGCAGCTTGCGCCAGGTGACGAGCGCCGCTTCGGCCGACTCGTTGAACAGCGCATCGCGGCTCGCCTTCTCGTCGGGCGGCAGCTTGACGTTTTCGGCGAGGCCCGCGAGCAACACGGCGCTGACCACCTGCTCGAGGTCGCGCTGCGCAATCTCGCGTCTGCCGTAGCGGGCGTTGATGGTCTCGCCCTGCTCGGTGACGCGCAGGCGTCCACGCA
>JBEGTL010000196.1:0-12967 GCA_041179425.1 Pseudomonadota bacterium
CCGTTGGTTGACGTCGTACGGCAGGTATTCTTTCGCCATCGGAGGCAACATAGGCTACCCGCGGCCGCAATGTCGATCCACGCCGGAATCTTTTCCCCGACACGCTCCTAGCGCCTCAGTTTCCGCCCAGCGCCGCTGTAGATCGACCTGGCTGTTGGATTCCCTGAGTTCGCGCACGCTATCGTCGTGCTCGTTGGACTCGGCGAGGCGCGCCTGCAGCTCGGTGATGCGCTCACAGGCGGGAAGCTCGAATAAGGCCGCCCCGTCGATGGCTCTTCGCTGCACTTCAAGCTCGAACCCGATGGCACGCGCGGCAGCGGAGACGAGTGCCGGATCAGCGTGCGTTTGTTGCGCCAGTCTGACGGCCGCACCGAGCGCGTCAGCATTGCCGCAAGACTCGGCCCGCCCTTCCGAGCGGGGCATGCGCAAGTCACTGGTCCACCCTCCGTGGGTGGGCTGCGCGCCCAAGTAGCAAGCGGGCAACTCTTGCAGCGCGGCGGCGCAGCTCTCCGTAAGCAGTTGTGTGCGCCTACCGCGCCGACCCTCGCCCTCAGTCGGTAGGTCTGCGACGTGGCGGCACAGTTGGACAGCTCGACGTACGAAGTTGCCGGGGCGAGCGGCTCTCAAGCCCTCCCAGTCTTGCTCGAGACGCTGCCAAGCAACGAAGCCGTGGGTCACGTCGTTCACGAGCCAAGATGGCCCCTGTGCGGTCGGTGGCGGCGCTGGGATGATGGTGTGGCCCTCGGCATGGGCAAGCGATGGCACGGCCTGCAGGAGCGCCGCCAGGGCAGTCGCGGCGGCCAGAGGACCCAGGGTCCAAGCGGAGGCGGCTCGAGCGAGGGGCAACCCGTATTGCGTGCTGCGCGTGTCAGTCGCCGGCGCAGTCCAGGGCGATTGGTTCATCGACCGTCGATGATATCGAAGCTCGACTGGCCTCTGGCTCGTGGTGTGCGCCAAATCAGGCAAGGCACCCGCTCGACGTCGGCGTGAGCTGCGGCGAGCTTAGCGTCAGCTTGGTGTAAACGTGCACAGCCGCTTCGAGCACATCGGCCTCGGCAGGCAACGCCAACGAAGCCGCTCAATCTTTGGGTTCCATCCGATTGCCGCAGCCCTTGCCGACACGGATCTTCTCGGCCGTCCAGGATGCCAACTCGAGCGCGAAAGCACAGGGGTCAACAGGGGGCTCGGGGTGGTACGCGACGGCGATGATATGGAAGTAGTACTGCGCGCCCACGAAGTGACGGTCGACCCGACAGTTGGTGTGATCTCCGCTTGCGATGCCATGAAAAGTACCCAGCATGCTCACGTCCTCGCGGCCGTCGTACATCGCAGCGCGATTGACCTGTTGTACTTGTCGCAGACCGTTTTGACTCACCCACTGGGTACTGAGCTCAGGCTCATCTTGCCCAAATGAGAAGACGTCTTCCGCGACCCACTTGAGCACGTTCTCCTGTGACTCGTCCGATCGGATTCGCGTTCGAAGCACCTCGACCACCGACTCGTGCCGGTCGAACATGTCCAGAGCGCACGTGACCCCCCAGCCCTCGTAAGCGTCACGGATGGAGGTGGGACCATCCGAGAATGGTGCGATCGGGATAGAGAAGGCGTCGTCGTCCGAGCACCAAATACCGTCGGACGTGCGTTTGAGTTCACCGGTGACTCCTCCAGGGGCGTCACGCAGATATCGTTGCTGCCACGCGGTCGGCGTCACAGACACTGGTGGGCGCGCGCAAGCGGCCACCAAGGCCAGACTGGCGATTTCCCAAAAGTGCTTCGAGACGTACCGCCCGATGCGATCAGCGCGCAAAGGGGCGTCTCCCCTCACCGGGGCCCGCTGACGGACGGAGAGCACCTTGGAAACGCGCTGCTGCGACCTCCGCGTCGGTGATGAGCCCTTCCGTGCTTACTGGCACGTCCACCTTCACTGCTTCGTGGATCATGACCTTCAGGGCCATGCGCGCGAGAACCAAGTTGTTTTCGATGTGCCCGCCCGTGTCGCTGTGGTCGCCCGGCTGGATTGGCCGCGTGTGAAAATGGCCGCGCGTCGCTACCGGGGCCACGAGGTTGCTCGGTCGGAACAGCTCCCGTCGTTCGTCCTTGGCGTAGATGGCCACCGAGGTCTTTACGTTGTCCGGGATCTTCGAGGCGCACCAGCGCCGGTTGCCCAGGAAGATCGGGCCGCTGAAGGTGGGCATCGGAAAGCCCATCGAGTGCACCGGATCAAACAAGCCGAGGAACCGGATGCTCGGAACATCGCGAATCACTGTGTCGTCGCGCCTCTCGCGCACGATGCCCTTGGTGCCCAAGAGCCAGGCCACCTCGTTCGCGATCGCGGCACCGCGGCTGAAGCCAATGATGTCGATGGGCGAGTTCATGTCGTGCCGCCGGTGCTCGCCGATGCGCTCGACGATCTGTTCGGCGATGCGCCGCGAGCCCGTGCCGAAGAGAGCGCCGGCAATGCCGAGGCCCGCGCTGGCGGAAGGGGTCCCCGGCCCGCTGTAGTACACGGGTACCCGTCCGCCAGGGTCACGGTAGCGCTTGGCAAAGTAGTAGACGTTCGACCTGTGCTTCTGTTCGCTGTAGGTCCCGTCGATCGCGTAGAGAGGCATGGGGCACCTGGAGGAGCAGCGGCGCGCTCGCCGCAAATCACCTTCTGGCACAAAGAGGAGTGGCGCGCTTCACCCCAAATGGTCCGCGCGCCATGGCGGCTTGAGGCGGCTCGATCGGCGTTCTTCGGTCACCCGCTCGGTCGTGCTCGCAGGGACCTACCCATCGTCCCTTGGCCCCCGCTGAACAGTCGTGATAGTGGGCTCTCCATGAGTGACCCAGGGATCCGCGTCGAGAGCCCGTGGAGCAAGGACCTGCACTTGGTCAGTATGACCGGCACTGAGGCGCTGAGTCGGCCGTTCGAGTTCACGTTGCAGCTCTCGACCACCGCCAAATCGGTCGACCTTACATCGGCTCTCGGGGCGACGATGACGGTGGGCGTGCCAGGTAAGGACGGTCTTTCGCGCTATCTCCACGGGCATGTCGTCACGATCACCGAAGCCGGGTCCGGGGACGGGCATCAGTTCTACACGGCGCAGGTCAGGCCCTGGTTCTACCTCCTCAGCTACAACCAAGACTCTCGCATCTTCCAAGACCTCAGCGTCGTCGATATTGCCCGCACGATCTTCGAAGAACGCGGCTTTGGCGATTTCAAGTTTTCGCTCTCGCAGAGTGCTTACCGAACGTACGAGTATTCGGTCCAATATCGAGAGAGCGACTTCGCCTTCCTGAGCAGACTGTTTGAGCAAGAAGGGATCTACTACTTCTTCGAGCACGGCGCCGACAAGCACACGCTCGTGTTAGCCGACTCTCCCGAGTCACACACGGCGTACGATCTCGGTGAGGTCGAGTATCTACCGGTCACAATGGGCCGCAATGTGGTCTCCGCCCACCTCGACAGCTGGCAATCGGCCCGCCGTATGCAAGCAGGCGTTTACGTCCTCGACGACTACGACTTTGTCCGACCGCGCGCTTCCCTCGCCATCAAGCTTGCCGCGCCCAAGGCGCACGCCTTCGCGGATGCGGAGATCTACGACTACCCGGGCGAGTACACGAAGGAGGACGAAGGCGAACGTTTGGTCAGCGTTCGATTGCACGCGATGCAAAACGAGTTCGCTCGTTGTTGGGCTGGCGGCAACGTGCCCGAGCTCGGCCCGGGGCTTACATTCAAGCTGGCGAACCATCCGCGTGCAGAAGAAAATCAACCCTACCTGATCCTTGGCAGCAGTTACGAGATCGATGGGGGGGACCTGGAGAGCGCGGAGGGCGGCAGTGGCGGTCTCAACTTTCACTCCACGCTCGCCGTGATGGCCCTGTCGACACCGTTTCGTCCGGCACCCTCCACGAGGCGTCCTGTCATCTCCGGGCATCAGACCGCGAAGGTGGTTGGACGCGCAGGTGACGAGATCACCACGGACAAGTACGGGCGCGTGAAGGTTCAGTTTCCCTGGGATCGGCTGGGTGAGTCGAACGCGAAGAGCTCCTGTTGGGTCCGAGTTGCCCAGGTCTGGGCCGGCAGTGGAATGGGCTCGATGCACGTTCCGCGCATCGGACAAGAAGTACTGGTCAGCTTCCTGGAAGGTGACCCTGACCGGCCCATCATCACCGGCCGCGTCTACAACGGCGGCGCCATGCCCCCCTTCGAGCTGCCTGCCAAGGCGATGGTCAGCGGCACCAAGACAGAGAGCACGCCGGGTGGCGGCGGCTACAACGAGTTCTCCATGGACGACACCAAGGGCGACGAGAAGATCGTCGTCCACGGTCAACGCGACATGGAGACCACCATCGAGCACGACCAGCGCCTGACGGTGCACAACAACCGGACGAGCACCATCGACATGGATGATCTCGAGGTCGTGGGGAACAACCAGACGATCAACGTGGGCGTCAACCAGGTCACGAACATTGGTGGTTCGTCGGCAGACACGATTGCTGTCGCCAAGGCTCTGTCGATTGGGGCCGGATATCAAATCAGTGTGGGCGCTGCCATGAACGAGACCGTGGTTGGGCTCAAGGCGGAGGAAGTCGGTGGTATGAAGTCGTTGGTGGTGGGGGCCGCTAGCACCGAGCACGTCAAAGGAAGCAAGACCGTCAGGACCGACAAGAGCATCAGTGAAGAGGCCACAGAGACGATCACCATCCGCGCTGGCCAGGCGATGGGCCTGGCGGCAGGGGATGATCTGTCGATTAGTGGCAAAAAGAAGGCGCTCATCGAGATCGCCGAGGAGCTCACCATCAAGGTCGGCGGTGCGACCATTACACTCAAGAAGAACGGCGACATCGCGATCAAGGGCAAAAAGATCAGCATCGAGGGCAGCGGCGACGTGGCTCTCAAGGGAAAAAAGATCGCACAGAACTCGTAAGAATCATTTCGGGTGCGTGATACCAGATGCTCCGTATCTTCCAAGAAGCAGAACGCGACCTGGTCCTCTGGGACGTGGTCGAAGAACACCTAGACGAGGCGGCGTTCGCCTGTCGTCTTTTCAGCGGCGCCTTTGACTCCCCTGTACTGACCCTGTCGGACCTGCGCGAGCACGATGAGAAGCAGCTTCGCGCCCACCTCGCAGGGCTCCTCGCGCCGGGACCCTCGGCTGTCACACGGCTACTGCAGGGCGAACTCGCAGCGCCGCCGGAGCCGGATCCCGACCGACTGCTTGCCGTCGCGTTCGCGCTGCTGGCGCACGGCCGAGACGATCTCGTCACTCTTGCGCTCGGGTCGGCAGTCGCAGAAATCTCGAGCGCCGCGCAGCGTGCCTGTGAGCTCGCCGCCGGGCCAGCCTTCGACGCCTGGGTGCTTCGACAGCTGGACAGCCCGCGCCCGGAGGTGCCTCGAAAGAGGCTGCTGCGGGTAGCGGCTTCACGCAATCTAGTCTTGGAGAACGTGTTGGAGGCGCTACAGAGCGACGACGCTGATGAGGCCGCTGCGGCAGCCGCGTGCGCACGACTCGCACCCGCGCAGAGACACTTGTTCGCGTTAGAGTGGGCCTTGGATCATCCAGCAGCCCAGGTGCGTGACGCAGCGCTCGTCAGTGCGCTGGCACACGGCTCGGCTCAGGCGTTCCAGCGATGTAGAGAGCGGGCGTCGGACCCGCAGCAGGTCTCCCAGCTCGCGATGTTGCTCGTCGCGTTACTCGGGGGGCCCGTCGATCATCAGGTGCTTCAGCATAACCTCACGCTCGAGACGCATCGTCACGCTGCTGCGTTCGCCTTGGGCTACTGCGGACAGGCTGCGGTCGCCGATACACTTATCGAGGCGCTGGCGAGCCCCGACGTTCGGCTTGCCAAGCTGGTGGGAGAGGCGCTGTGCACGCTTCTTGGACTCGACCCGGGACAGGGGGGGTACCGATCCGCACGATCTGAGTCTGAGCCGAGTAGCCTTCCACCCCTCGAGGAGGAAGACCTCGACGCGAGCCTCGAGCCGGTACCGGACGCCGATCTACCGCTGCTCGGGAAGGCGGCGGTGGGCGACTGGTATAGGGCGCGACAGCCAGATCTCGCTGTTACCCAGCGTTTGCTCGAAGGAGCGCCCTGGACAATCGACCAAGCGGTCCGCTTCCTGGAGCGCGCACCGCTTCGCAGACGCCACCCGATCGGCTTGTGGCTTTCGATTCGATCAGGAGGGGCACTCCGCATCGACACGCGAGCTACCTCTGTCGTTCAAGACGCGCAGCTTGCGAGCCTGGTTGCGAGTCGTGACGAAAAACTCAAGGTACGTTTCTCGCGTTGGTAGGAGGACACGTGTCAGCAGTCGTCCAAGTGGAGCAACGTCAGCCCGCCCGTCTGCAGATCCGTGCCAGCCATGACCGGCTGGCACATATGGCCGAGGACCTCCCTGACGTGGTCGAGCGCTGGGTACGTGCGGTCGAGCTCGGCGTGTTGGGCAGCGGCGAAGGCGCCGCACCCGCCGTTGCCGAGCTAGTGGAACAAAGCGATGACGGTCCAGATCGGAACTGGGTCTTGCGTGTGGACAAGCTCCAGTGGAGCGCCCTCACGGTGCTCGTAAACATGCTGAGAGCCCGATATGACAACGTGTACGTCGCCAGCCGGTCAGGACTCGTCGATCGTGCAGCGCGCTTGGCGTTCGAAGCTCTGGGCTTTCCACGCGCACTAGACGATCTGCCATTTCAAGTCGACAAGGAAGAGCCTACGCGCGCATCGAAGAATCGCGGTGTGTTGCTGTCATTGCGCTCGCCTCCGGACGACTCGCTCGCTGACGAGATGATCGCCGCGTTGGATCTTTGGGCCGAGCTGATCGTCTGCGGTGGGTATGCTGAGCCAGGAAGCGAGCCGGCAAAGAGCCTCGCGGTGCCAGACTGGGCGGTCCTCTACGACGAGGTGAGCGTATCGCAGAGCTTTTCGGAGGGCTTCTTTGCTGACGAAGCAGCATTCGATGCGGTACTCGACTACGCCCGCGCTCTCTACTTGCGCGGCGTTCCAGTTGTCTCTGTACAGTTTCATTGATGAGCGCGCAGCCTGAGCAGTTGCGCCTAAAACACGCGGATAGGTATTGGCGCAGGCGAAAAGCTTGGAAGTCCAGGCATCGCCGGCAGACTCAACGATGACGGGGCCACGTAGAACTGAGGATCGGCTGCCGCTTGTGGATCGATCTCATATTCGGGCTGGGGGTCAGCTTCACATTCGCAGGACTTTGCACTCAGAGCTAGATCCTCCTTCACGTCCTCGCCTTGCTGCTGTTTATTGATGTCGTTGTAGTCCATGCGCTGATCTTTCCCGCCCATGCCAATCTTTTTTTGCCAGTTGTCGGTTCCCCCGGAGGGTCGATCGAACTTGGCATCGACTACAACCTTGGTTCCGTCAGGTTTGGTTACCGTCACGTCGGGGTAACGGACCTGGCGAGGGCGCGCAAGGTCCACGGGGTCGCCACCGTTTTGTTCTGCCTTGATCAGCTTTAGTGTCTTGAGGATGCTGTAGATGATGTCGAGTCCGACGTTGGTTGGCGCCCAATTGCCACCGTGATCGCGCGTCCATTCGTGCTGATGCTCGACCTCCGGCGGCTCTCTACGCTGACGTTTCCTCAAGTCTTGGAGCTCCTCGACCGCAGTTTCAAAACACTTCTCTTTCTCCGTCGTATGTCGGTTCACGCTGCCTCCAGCTGGATGTGCGTGGCGATGCGATCAGGCATCATCGAAGATGTTGAGAAAGTGATTCCAGAACGGACTGTCGTCTTTGGTGAGGCGCTCGGGGCGGATCGGAGCGAGTACGCGAGCGACATGGGAAAGGAGTGGAAGTTTTTCGCCGCGCGTGATGTCTCCAAGCTCCGGTCGCGGGCCGGCCTGTATCAACAAGCTGGTGCCGATTGGATGTAGCTCGATACCGGGTGCCTGCAGTTTCGAGGACACCGTTGGCAGACCACCGAGATACTCCACGGCCAGCTCGTTGACGAGGGTCATCCACGATGGGCGCCGGATCAGGGGGACGATCCACGGTACCTCGGGGCGCACTCCGAGCAGGAATCCGCTCTGCGTGTGAACCACGAAATCTAAGCCCGAATACCGTGCGCAGAGACTCTCGATCCTTTTCTCATCGCCTTGCGACCAGCGATCATCGAAGCGAAGTGCGTAGCCGCAGTTGGCGGACACAAAAAAGCCGTTGCGAAGCAAGCTGACGGAAGAGAGGTAGCGAATCAGCGACGCAGGCCTTGTGAGCTCATGGTCGACGGGGAGCGAGAGCCGGAAGATGCTGAGCGGATAGCCCTCGCGTGACGCTCGCGAGCCTGCGATGCCTCTAGAAGGTACGCGAGGTCCCACGGGCGGAACGTCGTGTTCACAGAACAGCGCATGAAATCCGTACGGACCATAGTCTGTGCCTCCGCCCCACATGTCCATGTTGTACCAATAGAACTCGCGAGGCTTGCGAAGCCAGGTCGGTACCATCCCGAGCGCCCGAGGGGAGATCTTGGCCTCATCCTTGTCGAGCGCCTGGTAGTGAGTGAGATGACCTTCGAGCTGTGTCATCGCGGCGGCGTAGAACTCGGCAAGTTGTTCTCTCTCGGTCAGGAACACGTAAACCACGATCTGGAAACACGGCCGAACGACGGTTCTCTCTCTGCCGGAAGCGTCGCTCGACCAGCACAGGCTCGCCCAGTCTGAAAACTCGCTCATGTATATTTCTCGCTGCAGCTGCGGCTTTGGCCGCAGACGGAGTTACGCGTTCGGGCCCACGGTGCGCACGACACCCTTGCCGGCTTCTGACCCCGCTTCGCCGTGTTTGTTGCACCAACAAAACGCAATGCAGAGCAGGTCGGTCGTCTCTTTGCCTAACGTGGCCACGAGGTTGGCCTGCTGCAGCTCGGCAGGTGTGAGCGTGTTGGGTTGGTTGCCGTTCATCGTCATGGGGTCCGAGAGCCGTGCCACGTTCTTGCCCTCGAACTTCACGTCCATGCTGTAGTTGACGAACTTCGCCTTGCCCTTGAAAACTCCTGACACCACGCCTCCTAGGCTGCCGGCCTCGTCGCCCGTGCTGATCATGAAGCACGAGTCCTTCGTTGCGACAGGCTGGCCGTCCGCCGTGACCCGGATCGTACCCAGTGCCAGGTCTGCAGATTTGGCCACGTTGGGGTAAGGCATGGGCATCGGTCCGGACGGCGAGGGTGTGTTGCACACGTCGGGCGCGCCGGCGGTGGCGATGCCGCCACTACCCTTGTGCACGACCGTGAGGTGGTTGACGATGACGGTCACGGCCATGTCGGTGGTCTCCTATGATCGGCGACGTCGAGCAGTGCGGCGCCGCGGAAGGGTCGTGTGTCGCTGGCGCACCAGACCAGAGCGCGATCTCCGCGCGCCCGTCGGTGCTGCAGGTCGAGCAAAGCGGTGACGAGCAGGAGCGGCGCGCTGGCGGCTCCCACGTCCCCCCAGCAGTCGGCCGGATGGCGGATTGCCAGAGGGTCGCCGTGCTGTGCGGCAGTCCGCAGGTACGCCATGGACCACTCGTCTGCGCGCCATGGCTCTCCGCTGAGGTCGCAGTAGGTCACGTCTGCCCGCTTGCCCTCCTGCAGGCCGTGCTTGAAGGCGCCGCCGATGGCCTCGCTGAGGCCCCGGCCCTGGGTGGAGCGGCCGAGGTACCAAGGGTGTGGCTCGACGGCTGTGTACGCGGCGCTGAGCCCTGCCAGCACGGTCAGGCCGTAGCGTCTCGCCACGGTGGCGGACCCGATGAGGAGGAAAGCTGCGCCCTCACCGGGGACGAGACCGGTCGGGGCTGTCTCGGACTTGAGCCGACGACCTTGTGCAAGCCAGTCGAGGAACGGACCGTCGCGACCGCAGTCGAAGCCACCAACGATACAGATGTCACATGCGTTCTGCTCGATCAGCTCGCGCGCTCGCAGCAGCGCGCTGATGCCACCTTCGTGCCCGCGATCGTAGACGCCGCAGGCTTGCTGCACGACCGAGAATGGGAGCCGCACAAGTTCCGCGCGTACTCCCGCGTGCAAGGTCGCTGCGCTGAGGCCAGGCCGTTCGGGAGGGATGGACAACAAGATCGAGACGCGCGGTGTCGCGAGCAGCTCAAGTAGGGGGGCGACGGCCTGTTCGAGTGCCAGTCGCGCAAACCACAGCATCCTCTCGATCGCCGTCCACGCATCGGGCAGGCTCGACATCATCGCAAGCGTGACAGGCTCGCCGGTCTCGTAGTGGCGCATGCTTTGATCATGCTGGTAGCGGCAGATGTTGCCTGCGACTGCCGCCGCAGTGGCCAGTGCTGTCAGTCCGATCGACGTGGCGGCGCCCACGCCGAGAACCTGCAGCACGTCGGCCCGCCGCGCCGTCACTTTGCTACCCTGAGCTTTTGGCCCACGCGTGTGCGGACGATGTCGCGAAAGCGCGGGCCACAGCGCAGGCTCGAGCGCCAAACCATGATCAGTCTTCGTGCGTCGGGTTCGATGATAACTCGGTCGAGCTGGCTCGACTGCCTAACGTGCCGAGAGCCAATCCACGTGTCCACCGTCAGCACCTCGCGCGGCAGGCGGAACCGGCGCACTTCAGGGCTCAGCCCAACTAGAGTCACAGGTTCGCCGCCCTGTAGCGGAGCGGCGGCGTGCAGCCCAGTGGCAGCCGCGCAGAAGTATCTCGGATCAAAGTCGTCGGGCCAGAGCGGCAGCTTGGTCTGCTGCCACCTATCGTCGAAGGTCCCGGCAAGGGTCCTTCTTGGCGACCAATCAGTGCTGATGGCACCGAGGCCAGCCGGCGCAGGCCGATCGCTGCGGCTGCGAAGGGGGACCGACGGATCTTCTACATTGGGCAGAAGCGAATCGGTGAGCTGACCTGGGTTTACCTTGAGCCCGCACCCAATGGGGTTGCGCTCGTCGTGGGGGCCATCGGGACCCGCGGAGCCGCCGAAGGCGCGCTCGTAGCAGATCGGGAGCGTCGTGAACGGAATCGGTCGGCTGGGTATGAAGCCGAACGCGGCGCGGGCCCAGGCGCGTTCGCCATAGACTCGCAGAGCTTTGCGCACCGGCCCAACCTCGACGTGCACGTCGACCGAAGGAACCGGCCCGGCCCGGCTATGTGCGCTGGCGTTGAAAATGACGTCGGTACCGGGGTGATCGTACGTGAGCTCTGTCTCACGGAGCAGGCTCGACTGTCCTGGGGTGCCGCTGAACACGGGAGCTAGGCACACGGGCTCTTGCTCCTCGGCCAGCTCCGAACGACCCGACGGATCGATCGTGTACGTAGCCTTGATGACGACAACCCAGTGTTGC
Organism: Pseudomonadota bacterium; assembly: GCA_041179425.1. GTDB lineage: Bacteria > Myxococcota_A > Polyangia > Polyangiales > DASUME01 > DASUME01. The sequence goes on from JBEGTL010000196.1 coordinate 11,261, forward strand.
GTTCCCGTGGGGTCGAGCAGGACCGCGCGCTCCGCACTTAAGCTGGTTTCGTTCTGGAGTTGCAGCACCGCTCTGTCTCGGAGGCTAGTTGAGCCGCACAGTGGCGCCACGCACACGATTGACGCCGGTCGCATCGCTCTCGACGTAGCTGCCTCGGATGATGATGCGACCGTTGCGACGGAGCGTGATGCTCGACTTGCCGCACCGAAGCACGACCTCGTCCTGAGCCTCCAGCACAACTCGCTGCCCGTCGATTTGCACCTTGAGCTCTCGTGAAGTGTCTTGCGAGGGCGGTCCGGTTGTCGATCCCTGTGGCTGGGCGGGGCCATCTGCTCGATCCAGCACACCTACGATGATCGGCCGGTCTGAGCGCTCGTGCTCGAACACGAGCAGGACTGGGAGGTGGTCTGCATCGTCGGTGCACTCGGCGCTCACTGCTAGCAGTGAGCGGGCGACGAGCGGACCGTGCACGTTGTCGGGGTAATCCACCATCCAGCCCTCCGGGGTGCGCGTTTGCAGAGCCCCGATGACGTGCCCACGAATCGTCGTCACGGGAGGGGCGGCATCAGCCTCCGCTTGCGATTCGGCAGGCAAGGACCCGACTACCAGTTTGATGCGCTCAGGGGCGTTGCGGGTCATCGTCACTCCTTAGCGCAGCCTTCCTTCAGAGCGGGCCAGTATCAAGCTCATTTTCCCGGGTGGTGACGAGCGCCCGCTAGCACCCGACTCGCGCTCAGGACGGTTGCTGACTCCATCACCCCAAAGGTGTCTCCCGCGGTGTTGACAGCTCGGTGAACATAACGAGTGCGTGCACCCGCATCCGACCGAAAGCGGCTCGATGGCGAAATGCGGTCTGAAACTGAGCGCCTGCTGGCCCGCTCTCGGACGTTCGTCGCAGCGATCAAGGTCACGTAGAGCCTCGATGTCGAGCGCGCGGAGCCTTGCTCAGCTCGAACACGGGTTCACGTGCACGCTGTTCGGGTGGTCCGGCGGCCGAGGGTGGCCGTCAAGGCTTCCTCTTTGCTCACCGCGGACATCTTGCTGGCGCCGTCCAGACGGTAGTTTTCGGGCGGGTGGCTCTGAACGCCTGCGGGACGCCCGACAAGGACCCCTTCCGACCTCTCGGAAGAGCTCGAAGCAGCGACAATATCTGGCGTACCATCAGATCTGCCGGCTGAACGCGAAGATGCACGGCGCTCCCGAGCAGCGCGACTCCCCGCACATGCACAAATAGGCGGGCGCAGACCGCTCTCTGCGACGGTAGTCAGCGCGAGGTGTCCCACGGTCGCTCTCGGGTGGCATGAGGGGGGACCCAGGCCCGATCGCTCGACCTGCCAACGTCCTTGGCGACGATTGTCACCCAGAAGGTCGGGATCGAAGGCGCGCGCAGCTTGCTACACGAACGGCGTTCTCGCGTCGGCCGCGGCGCCGTGGCATTGGTCAGGGCAGTCTCGAGCTCTTTGCCACAGGCGCCACCAGGGGGGCTGGACTCCCCACACCGGCAATCCTACAGCGCCCGGGGGGAAGCCCCGACAACGGCACGTCCCGTGGGGCTCGACGGCGCCATCCCGCCGCTTCCTTCTAGAAGTACCCACTCGCCGGACAGCATCCCCCCACGGTCGCGGGCTGACGGGCAATCAGCCCGGCTGGCGCCGGAGGCGGGCGCCCGGAAGTCGGCGTGGCTGTGGGGGGCGCAGAGCCCTGTTG